>CALVRM010000001.1 GCA_944358695.1 uncultured Bacilli bacterium
AAAATTTTATATTTGAGAAAAAAAAAAAAAAGAGGGGGGGGGGGGGGGGATGTATAATGAGATAAAGATAGAAAATAAAGGAGGAAATGTAAAATAAAAAGAGAAATAATATAATTGAATTATAGCGAAATATCCGATATAATAAAAATGAATAAAATAAAAGAAAAGTAAACACAATAGAAGTAAGGAGTGAGAGAATGAATAGAATGACAAGTCGTCAAAGAAATATAATAATAGGAGGATTATGTGCCATAGTATTATTAATGGTAGTGGGATATGCCGCTTTTAGTAGTGTCTTAAATATAAAAGGAACAAGTAATATAACAAGTAGCTGGAATGTTGAAATAACCAATATTGAAGTATTTAAAAAAAGTAGTGGAGCAACAGATAATCCAGGAAGTCCAACTTATGATAATACTAATGGATTAACAGCCACCTTTAATACAAACTTAACAAGTCCAGGAGATTATGCGATATATAAAATAGAAGTAACGAATAAAGGAAGTTTAAATGCAGTGCTTTCAAGTATAACAGGGCCAACAAGTAATAATAGTGATATAGAATTTTATTTAAATAAAGATCAAAATAATCAAGATATAACTGATACCTCAAGAATGATAACAACGAATGATATATTAAATAAAGCCGGAGATAGTAATGAATTAAATAAGGGATATGTATATGTAACAGTATTATATAAAGATTACGAAGGACAAACAAATCCAAGTAATAAGACAGCAAGTGCGACAGTGACATTAAACTTTGAACAAAGTAGTAGTGAAGCAACACCGCCAGTAATTTCAAACTCGGAAACAGTGTACTCATGGAATACAACAACAATTACTTTAGGAACGTCAACAATAAATGATTTAGTATCAACTAAAACAGCTGAGCCATATTATGAAAGTGCTGAAGAAGTAATGAGTGCGAGTGGATTGACATACTTCAATAAGTATACAGTAGTAGATGATGTAATCACCGAAGGATATACATGTCAAACATATGGAATACTAGATGAAGCAGTATGTGTACAAGGAGGAGATGCTTCATATTATAATTATGAAAATACGCCAGGGAACTGGGCGATATTAAATACATTAAACGGTAATTCTACATTTACAGGTGCTTCGGGCTTTTGCTACTTTGAGTCGAGTGACTCGAACTGCACTGTTGGCCAACTGATATTGGAAGCTTTTAATTCCTACGGTGTTTCTGCCGGCAATCAGGGCTTGATCGTCTACTGTGGTGTCGGTAACAATGGTGAGGCGATTTGCACTGAGTAGTTGCGGTAGTCCAGCTAAAATCTGGAAGTCTAAGATCTAATATTTTGCCTTTGGGAAAAATATTCAGAATATAGATAAACTACTAAATTTTTCTAGAGGTTTTCTTGTACATGAATTTTATTTATATGTTTAAAAACCTATAAGGGTATTACGTTTTTTAAAGCCTTATAGGTTATTTTTAGATTCTTTTATATTTTCTTTCATTAAATATTTAACTTCATTATATAATTTTTCATTAGCTTCTTCTAATGTCATATCATTAACTTTGAAAGGAGTGCCGAATCTAGCTATTAAATTTTTACTTCTAAATTTATAGTCACCAGTTAAGCCAAAAGGTATAATAGTTGCACCGGTTTTTTGGGCTATGGAAACAGCACCAAATTTAAATGGTAGAAGTAATTTTTCGGTTTTATTTCTAGTACCCTCGGGAAATATTCCAATGGCTCCACCATTTTTTAAAACGTTTATAGCGGCATTTTTAGCCTCATTGTCTTTTGTTTGGCGGTTAACGGGAATACAACCAACTGATTTGAAAAACCATGCCATCTTACCGTCAAAATATTCTTTTTTGGCCATATAATTAATAACTCTTTTAGTTGAAATAATTGTTAAACATTGATCAAATAGGTGTTTATGGTTACCAGCGATAATAATTGGTCCTTCAATTTGAAGGGCTTTTTTATTTATAATTTTTGGATTATACCAAAATCTAAAAATTGGTGCTAAAAAAGCTTTAAAAATACGATAACAAGTATATTTCTTTTGCATACTTCCTCCATTTATTTTTTACGTTTTTCCTCTTCTTCTTGCATTAGTTTTTTGAAATCGATTTTACCAATTAAAGTTTTAGGTAAAGATTTTCTAAATTCAAATTCATAGGGCACAGAATGTTTGGATAAATGTTTTTCACAGAAGTTTTTAATACTTTTTTTAGTGCTACCTAAAGAATGGTAATCACGTTTTAAGACAATAAAAGCTTTTGGGACTTCTTGTTTATAAGGATGAGGGATTCCGATAACTGTGCAGCTTAGAACCGCTGGATGCTGTTCAATGATATTTTCAATATAGCTTGGATAAACATTATATCCACTAGAAATTATCATGCGTTTTAATCTTTGACGGTAGAAAAATACTCCATCTTCGTCCATGTATCCTATATCACCTGTATGTAACCACAAATACCCATCATCGTGAATTTGTAAAGCTTCGTTAGTGGCTATTTCGTTATCTAAGTACCCCATCATAACAGTTGGTCCATTAACACAGATTTCGCCATCTTGGTAAGGTCCTAATTCTTCTCTAGTATCAGGGTTGATTATTTTAAAATAGTTGCCTGGAAATGGAATACCAATGCTTCCTTCTTTATTAACGGCATCAAAGGCTAAGGCCGTGGCAGCTAATGATTCAGTCATTCCGTAACCTTGCGATATTCGTTCAGAGCAGCCATGACTGTGAAGATAATCATTTATTTTTTTATTTAAGGTTTGTGACAGAAAATCGCCACCAGAAATAATATATTTTACTTGAGCAAGGTTAAGATTTTTAATATTATGACAATTTACTAAAGCTTCGAATAACGTAGGAACGCCAAAAATTAAATTTGGTTTAGTTTTTTGAAGTAATTTATCAAATTCCCGAGCGTTAAATTGGGGAACGAAAATTACTTTCGCACCAAAACATAATGGTGTATGAGTACAAACGCCAAGACCAAATCCATGAAATAATGGTAAAATAGTTAAAACCGAATCTCCAGGGTTTACTTTGGTGAAGATAATTTTGGCTTGTTCAACTAAAGCGTTGAAGTTATTGTTACTAAGCATAATTCCTTTAGGGTCACCAGTGGTTCCTCCGCTATGTAACATGACAGCCGGTGATTTTTGGCCGCGTTTCATAGTCTGAATATTTTTTGAAGTTTTACCATCGTTAAAGAAGTCATGCCATGAAATATATCTTTGATCGGTAATACTTGGTTTTAAAATTTTACGTCCTTGAGTTAATTGGTATCCAATATTAAGATATAATGGCATAGAATCTTTGGCTGAAACGACAATTGTTTTTTCTACTTTGGTTTCATCGATCATGTTATTAACTTTTTCATAGCAAATATCAATCATAATTAGTAATTTAGTGTGATTGTTAATAAGATAGTTTTTTATTTCTTTTTCGGCAGATAGGGGATGGATCATATTTGCAATAGCGCCTATTTTATTAAGCGCATAAAAAGCGATAATAGCCTCTGGCGTGTTAGGCATGCATATGGTTACAATGTCATTTTTACCGATGCCGTAATTGTTAAAAGCATTAGCGCAAATTCTTATTTTTTCTAAGAGGCTATTATAAGTGGTTTTTTTACCAAAATATTCAATAGCGGTTAATTTTGAAAATTTATGAGCAGCATCTTCAAAATATTCGTAAATAGTTTTATCTTCGACATGAATATTTTCTTCACCTTTTTTGTAAAATTTATGCCATGGAGCATTAGGTTTTTTGAGCCTTTTAAATTTACTGATAATTTCCATTATTTTTGCCTTCTTTCTATAATCATTTGATTAATTTTATCTTGAAATTTTTGATTTTCTTTGATTACATCATTAGTTTTTATCGTGTATGGCTTTTCAAAGGTGATTGCTATTGATTTTCCAAAAACATGATATTTACCAGTGATTGCAAATGGGATAATATCAGTATTTGTCTGATAGGTCATACGAACGGCACCTGTTTTAAATGGAATTGTAATTTTTTCTTTTGTGCGGTTAATAGTGCCTTCTGGGAAAATGCCGATTATTTCCTCGCTTTTTAAAACATCGATAGCCGATGAAAGTGCGGCTTTATCGCTAGTTTTTCGGTTGACAGGAATAATGGCTAAATGTTTGAAAATAAAGCCTAGAGGCCCTTTAATTAGTTCATCTTTCGCTAAAAAGTGAATGGTTCTTTTGGTGCAAGTCATTAGTAAAATACAATCTAATATATTTGTATGATTTCCGGCTAAAACAATTCGCCCTTTTGATGGGATATATTGTTTATTGATGATTTTTGGGTGAAACATTATTTTAAAAAGAAAGGCTAATATAGGCCTTATTATTTGATATAATCTTGCTTTTTTCATTTGAATTCTCCTTATTAATAATTATACAGCAAAAAAACGGTTATATCAATTGTTAAAAATTTATGCTTTAAATGAATGGGAAAGATGGTTTTAAAGTAGTACTTAGTAAAAATAGTTTATAAAATTTTGGGGTTTTAAGACAATATTTCGTATTTACGTATTATTATATTATATTGACAAAGTGGCTTTTTTCCTTTAAAATGTAGTATAGATTTAATTCTAAAGAAAGAGGGGATGCTCATGTATCAAGAAAGAATTATGTTGTCACCAAAAGATATTCTCGAAAAAGAGTTTAAAATCGATACAAGAGGGTATAGACCACAGGAAGTCGATAAATTTTTAGATACGGTTATTAGTGATTACGAAGAGATGTTTTCGATGATGAGAGAGTATGAAAGAGATAAAAAAGATTTAATCGATGAAAATATGCGTTTAAAGCAGGAAATTAGAAGTTTACGTACGAAGTTAGAGGTTGTTAGAGATTCAAGTCCTAGTGAGATGAATAATGCAGATTTACTTCGTAGATTATCTAATCTAGAAAAAATTATATATGGAGAAAAATAATATTTTGACAAACGCTGCATTCTTTGTAATGTAGAGGAAAGTCCATACTTGCACAGTCTGTGATGATTGTAGTGATTGTGCCTAGGGAAAAAATAACCTAGGGTAGCTTCGGCTAACGACGTTTGATGGCCTAAAACTTTGGTCATGGCCTAGAACATAAAGTGCCGCAGAGACGAGTCTTTTAGAAATAAGAGAGTGAAACGTGGTAAACTCCGCAAGCAAGAAACCCAAATTATGGTAGGGGAACCTAATAGGAGAGAATTAAGAATTTTCTATGGGACCGATATATATCGGTAGATAAATGTTTGTCGCCTAGCAATAGGAACAGAATATGGCTTATAAAATATTATTTTTTTTCTGTAAAGGAAGGATATAAAGATGAAAGAAATCGGTGAACAGTTAAAATCAGCGCGTGAAGAAATTGGCGTTTCGATCGAAGAAGTAGCAGAAGATTTAAAAATTAGACCGTCACAGATTGAAAATATCGAGGCCGGTAATTCTGAAGCTTTTGAAGATATATTTTATTTAAAATATTTTATTAGAGATTATGCTAAATATTTAGGCCTTAACAAGGAAGATTTAGTTGATGAATTTAATGAGTATTTATTTGATTATACGTCTAAACTTTCTTTAGAAGATATTAAAATAGCTAAAAAAGAAAAAAAACCAACTAAAACGATTAGATCACCTTATACGCTTGATCGCAAAGCTAGAGTGACTTTTATACCATTTTTAGTTTATGCGGTGATTGTTATTCTAGTAGTATCAATAATTTATTTTGTAGTTACTTTAAACAGCAATGATGATGAATTTGTTGAAGGAACAATTATTACAGAAAGTAGGTAGGATTATATGAACACACCTAATAAACTTACAATTTTTAGAATATTTTTAACTTTGGTTATTGTAGCTATTTTGTTATTCCCATTTTCAGCGATGGGTATTAATGTTACCCAATTATTTGTGAATGAATCTATCGTTATTGATATAAGGTATTTAATTGCTGGTGTATTATTTATTGTTGCTTCACTTACTGATTTTGTTGATGGATATATTGCCAGAAAGTATAATTTGATTACAGATTTTGGGAAGATGATGGATGCTATTGCTGATAAAATATTAGTAAATGCGATTTTGATTATTTTATGTGCGCAAGGTTTTATCCATCCTATTATTCCAGTTGTTATTATTTTGCGAGACACTTTTGTAGATTCAATTAAAATGGTGGCTGGAAGTAAAGGAAATGTTGTGGCAGCTAGTAAACTTGGTAAACTTAAGACGGCTTGCATGATGGTTGGTTTAGTATTAACTTTATTTTATAATATGCCATTTGAACTTTGGAATTTGAAAATAGCTGATTTTTTATTAATATTAGCATCTATTCTTTCAGTTGTTTCAGGGATTCAATATTATGCGCTTAATAAACAATTCTTTATGGATGGACTTAAAAGCAAAGCCGATTAGGTAGAAATTGATTTTCTACTTTTTTAATAAAATTAGCAATGTAAAAAAAATGAACAAATGTTCGCAAAAGGTATTGACATTGTTTTTTTTATATTATACAATGTGATTGTAGGAGTTTAAGGAGGATATAAGAAATGGCAAAAACTACTAATGATAGTGACCAAAATTTAAAACAAGTGTTATCCGATATAGAAAAACAGTTTGGAAAAGGTTCAATTATGCGATTAGGTGACAATGAAAAAAGAGAAATTGATGTAATTTCTTCTGGAAGTATTGCTTTAGATGTGGCCTTAGGAATTGGTGGATACCCAAAGGGAAGAATTATAGAAATATATGGACCTGAGTCTAGTGGTAAAACGACTTTTGCTTTGCACGCGATTGCCGAAGCTCAAAAGCTTGGTGGCAAGGTTGCGTTTATTGATGCTGAAAACTCATTAGATCCGCAATATGCGCAAAGGTTAGGAGTTGACATTAATGAATTGTTATTGTCACAGCCAGATAATGGTGAACAAGCTTTGGAGATTACAGAAGCATTAGTTAGAAGTGGGGCAATTAGCGTTATTGTAATTGATTCAGTTGCTGCTTTAGTGCCTCAAGCTGAAATTGAAGGTGAAATGGGTGATTCCCACGTTGGTCTTCAAGCTCGTCTTATGAGTCAAGCGCTTCGTAAATTGGCAGGAATTATTAACAAAACTGGAACGGTAGCTATTTTTATTAATCAATTGCGTGAAAAAGTAGGTGTTATGTTTGGAAACCCAGAAGTAACGCCAGGTGGCAGAGCTTTAAAATTTTATTCGTCTATTAGACTAGAAGTTAGAAGAAGCGAGCAAATCAAGCTTGGAACTGATATTATTGGCAATAAAACGAATATTAAAGTTGTTAAAAACAAAATGGCTCCACCTTTTAAAACTTGCTCAGTAGATATTATGTATGGTACTGGTATTTCGATGGAAGGTGAGCTTGTTGATTTAGGATCTGAGGCCAATATTTTAGAAAAATCGGGAGCTTGGTATGCTTATAATGGTGAAAAAATTGGTCAAGGAAAAGAAAATGTTAAGGAATTTTTAAAAGCGAATCCTAAGATTAGAGATGAAATTTCTAAAAAGGTTCGTGAATATTATAGTATTAATACGCCAAAAGTGGCCAAAGAAAAATAGCTGTTTATTTAGCTATTTTTTTAAAGGGTTAATATTTCTCTTCAGATTTTAGTGCTTGACTTATTAAAGAATACTTTATACAATATAATTGTGTGAAAATATTTTTCACATAGATATGGAGGTAATAATATGCCAAACTTTATTTTCTCCATTTTGCTAGTTGTGATTGGACTTTTTGTAGGTATTATTTTGATGATAGTACTAAGCTATATAAAAGGTTTTACGGCTTCAAAGAAGGCTTTAAAAGCTATTGAGGATGCTAAAAAAGAAGCAGATAAGTTAAAAAGAGATAGCATTTTAGAAGTTAAGGAAGAGTCTCATCGATTGAAAGTCGAATTAGATAAAGAGATTAAAGAAAAAAAACAAGAAATTAAAGACTCTGAGTCTAGACTTTTAGCGCGTGAAGAAAGTATGGATCGTAGAGATCAAACACTTCAAAACCGTGAGAAGATGATTGAGGATAAAGAAAACAGTTTATTAGAGAAACAAAAGGATATTCAAAATAAGCAAGTGGAGTTAGAAGAAGCGAAAAACGAACAGATCAAACAACTAGAAAAAATATCGGGGTATTCAAGAAAAGAAGCTCGCGATGTTATAATGAAAAGGGTAGAAGAAATGATGGATCTTGAGATAGCATCTTATATTAAGGACCGTGAAGCGGAAGCTAAATTGGATGCTGATAAAAAGTCAAGGTCAATGATTGTTTCAACTATGCAGAAATATGCAGCTGATGTGGCTAGCGAACAGACGATTACCGTAGTAGATTTGCCAAATGATGAGATGAAAGGACGAATCATTGGTAGAGAAGGGAGAAATATTAGAACGATCGAGGCAGTTACCGGAGTTGATTTGATTATTGATGATACGCCAGAAGCTATTGTTTTATCTAGTTTTGATCCATACCGAAGGGAGATTGCAAGAATTACTTTAGATACTTTGATTAAAGATGGTCGTATTCACCCTGGTAGAATTGAAGAAGTTTATGATAAGACGGTTAAGGATATGAAGGTTAAGTTACTTGAATATGGTAATAATGCTTTATTTGAACTTGGAATTACTAAAATGGAGCCGGAGTTAATTGAAATTTTAGGTAAACTTCAATTTAGAACAAGTTTTGGTCAAAATGCATTACAGCATTCAATCGAAGTAGCTAACTTATCGGGTTTGTTAGCTGGCGAGCTTGGGGAAAATGTTAGTTTAGCTAAAAGAGCAGGTTTATTACATGATATTGGTAAAGCAATTGATCATGAAATTGAGGGAAGCCATGTAGAAATTGGTGTTAAAATTGCTTCAAAATATAACGAGAACGATATTGTAATTAATGCTATTGCTTCACACCATGGAGATACTGAAGCAACAAATATAATTTCAGTTTTGGTGGCTATTGCCGATGCCTTGTCTGCTTCACGACCTGGAGCACGTAATGATTCGGTGGAAAATTATATTCAAAGGCTTACTGAACTGGAGAATATTGGTAACGGAGTTAATGGAGTTGAAAAAGCGTATGCGGTTCAAGCTGGTAGAGAACTTCGTGTCATAGTGAAACCTGAGGAAATTAACGATTTGGAGAGTTTTAAAGTTGCAAGAGAAGTAAAAGAAAAAATTGAAGAAAATCTTCAATACCCTGGAACAATTAAGGTTGTGGTTATTAGAGAAACTAGAGCAACGGAGGAAGCTAAATAAGCTTCTTTTTTTGGTGGATTTATGATTAATTTTGTAATAAAGAGGTGATGTTACTTTACACTTTTGCAAATTTTGACAGTCTTTGGAGTATATTACTATTAGCCTCTTTTTTTATTATATTACCTTTTATTGTTTTAAAACAACTATTATCTTGGGTGTAAAGTAATTGTACTATACTTCTGGGTTTTCAATTTGCGTGCTGTCGTTGTTTCCGTTTACAGCAACGTATAAAACAATAATTGTAGCAATAAGAGTGATGACACTGGCATCAATTTGGAGATTAGCATTTTTAATATTTCCTTGATTATAAACCTCTTTAACTTGTTTATCTTTTATATTTATTAGTAAAAAACCGATGGAAATTAAAAAGGCCAGAGTTCTATTTATAATAAGAACTGTTTCTTCTGCTTGCTGGGTATATAGCGGAGGCTTGTTTTCATATTTTAAAAGTTCATTATAGGAAAGACTTAAAGAGACAACAAGAGTGAATAAGAAAAGAGTGGAAAGACCAATTTGATCTTTTATTAATTCAACTTCTTCTAAATCGTAATTAGTCATGTCAGTTTTCCCTTAATTCTTTAAGTTCGAGTAATTCGCTTACTGTAACAAATTCATAGCCTTCTTCCTTTAATTTTTTGACAACTGGTTCTATGGCATCGGCGGCATATTTATGATTGTCATGCATAAGTACAATACTACCATCTTTTACGTTTGGAATAACATTTTTAATAATTTTATCGGTATTTTTTGCTTTCCAATCAGAGGAGTCGACATCCCATAAAACAAAAGTGAGATCGGTGTATTTTTTTAATCGGTCACTGTATCCACCATAAGTTGGTCTAAATAATTTTGGGGTAAATCCGGTAGCCTTTTTGACTTCTTCTTGGGTTTTATTTATTTCTTCTTTAAATTCTTGCTCTGATAGGCGATTTAACCATTTATGACTAAATGAGTGATTGCCGATTTCATTGCCATTTTCTAACATTTTATTTAAAGTTTCGTCATAGAAGTCGACTTTATTTCCAATGACAAAAAAGGTGGCGCAGGCGTTATATTTTTTTAAAGTGTTTAAAATACTATTAGTATATTTACTTGGACCATCGTCAAAGGTTAGAGCGACTATTTTATCTTCATCGCTAATATTTCGTTTTTTTAAGTTAAAATAGGTATCACTTCCTTTAGACTTATCTATATCAATTAAAAGCTTTAAAGAATTTAAAGGAATATCTAGATATATTAATTCATTGTTCGGTTTTTTTAGTTCAGTAGGGTTAAAATATATGGTGAGATTTTCATCATCAATAGTAAAGTAATCGTAACTAACATTGGTGAGAAAATCCATGTCGGCTTCTTGATATTTTTCGAGCAAAGCTTTTTTAATATCATAATCTAGAGCTTCTAAATTTTGTACTAAGTCGTCCATCGTTAAAAATTTTCCGGTCTTTTTATCATAAGTGAATGTTTTAATTTTATTTATTTTAGTCCCAGCGTTTATTTCTGTATTTAAGCTTATATTGATTACGCTATTATTTAGTTCTTTATAAGTATAAGAAATGTTTAATTCTGGCTTTTTGATATCTTGATAACTATTTTTAAAGGTGTTATAGGTTTTATTAACATAACTGCTAACGGCATCGTCTAAAACGCTTATATTGGTTACCGGGTAGTTAATAGAAACTAGCTTGTCGTCATTTTCTATGGTTGTTTTAATTTCTTTTTCGGTACATCCTACTGCAATAAAACAAAGTAAAAATATTATTATTTTTTTAGCCATAGTTAACTAACATTCCTTTCTATCACCTTTGCAGTTTTTTGCAAGGCACAAATGTGTTTTAATTATGTTTTTCAACTCTTCACCTAGCTAAGTATATGCTTGTTCATATTATTTATTCGACTATCAAAAGGCGAACATTTATATTTGTTTTGATAATAAAAGTACATAAGGTAACATTTATCTGAAATACCTAAAAAATTGATTTTTGAAAATTTTTAAATTTTAAGAAAACAATTTTTTTGATGTTTTTTTTGTTTTTTAAAAAAATGCCATAATTTGCATTTCGCCTTTGAAAAATAAGACAAAAACAGAAAATTATCGATTTTTTCTCAATGATTTTTTTTAGAAAAATTTAAAAATTCTTAAAATGTAAAGTTTGTAAAAAATGTATTTTTGTTTTTCCTTTAAAAACAAAGGGTTTGAAGTTCAAGACGAAAAAAAACAAAAAAAAGCGAACATTTTGTATTGACGTTTTACGAAAATAGTGTGATAATGAAATTACAATATAGGAGGTCTTGAAATGGTAGAAATGGAAGATAGTTTATTAACTTTAACTGTTGTAAAAAGAAATGGGAGAAAAGTTGAGTGGAATGGCACGAAAATTGCCGTGGCAATAAAAAAAGGTTTTGACAGTGTTAAAGGGGAAGACGAGGAAGTTAAGTACACTGAAAAAGATATTAACAAAGTTTATAATGCTGTGGAGAACAGGATAAGAAAAGATTTTGCTTCTAAAAATATCGATAAAATCAAAATTGAGCAAATTCAAGATTTAATAGAAGAAGAGCTTAAGAAAAAAGGCTACGAAGATGTATATCAATCATTTTCACTTTACCGTGAACACAGAAATGCTTCTAGACAATTATTCTTTGGTGAGAAAAAACAACATAAATTTTTAAAAGCTATTGAAAATTTAGGTTTAAAGTCGTCGCTAGAAGAAGATTCTAAGCGTGAGAATGCTAATGTTGATGGAAATACAGCAATGGGAACAATGCTTCAATATGGAAGTACAGTTTCAAAAGAGTTTGCGAAAGCTTATTTGATGAAACCTAAATTTGCTGAAGCTCATGATAATGGTGACATTCATATTCATGATATGGATTTTATGCCGATGGGGACTACAACATGTTGTCAAATTGATTTGAAAAAATTGTTTACAGGCGGTTTTTCGACAGGCCATGGGCATTTAAGAGAGCCGAAGGATATTATGAGTTATTCAGCTTTAGCAGCAATTGCGATTCAATCGAATCAAAACGATCAACACGGAGGACAAAGTATTCCAGCTTTTGATTATTATTTAGCGCCTGGAGTATTATGTACTTTTAAAAAACAGTTTAAACAGGCAATTTGTGATTATTTAGATTTTACAGAGTTTGGTAATTTCATAAATATGGATAGGATTGCTAAAGATATCGATAAATTGAAGTCAATAGAGTTTGATTTAGAAGAGTTTGATCATTATGCGAAAGACTCGGCTGAAGTTAAACGCTTATTTAAAATGAGTTATGAAAAGGCTTTAGCCAAAACGGATAGAGCTACTTATCAAGCTATGGAAGCTTTTATTCACAATTTGAATACGATGCATTCACGTGCTGGAGCTCAAGTACCATTTTCTTCAATTAATTTCGGAACGGATACATCACCTGAGGGAAGAATGGTAATGAAAAACTATTTATTAGCAACAGATTCGGGGTTGGGACATCATGAAATACCAATTTTTCCGATTTCAATTTTTAAAGTAAAAGAGGGTATTAATTATAATCCTGGGGATCCGAATTATGATTTGTTTAAATTATCTTGTGAAGTTTCGGCTAAAAGGTTATTTCCTAATTTTTCATTTATTGATGCGCCATTTAATTTAGCAACTTATAATCCAGAAGATTATCGTACAGAAGTTGGGTATATGGGGTGTCGCACGAGGGTTCTTACAGACGTAACTGATGGAAATGCAATTACTCCAGGAAGAGGAAATTTATCTTTTACTTCAATTAATCTGCCACGTTTAGGGATTAAACATGGAATTGTAAACGGTGAGACTGACTTAGATGGCTTTTATGAAGAACTTGGGGAAATGATGGATCTAGTGAAAGATCAATTACTTGAAAGATTTGATATTCAGTGCTCTAGAAAGTTGTATAATTTTCCATTTTTACTTGGACAAGGTGTATGGATCGACAGTGAAAAACTTAAGCCAGGGGATAGATTAAGAAAGGTTTTAAAGCATGGGACTTTAACCATTGGCTTTATTGGATTAGCTGAGTGTTTAAAAGCACTTATCGGAAAGCATCATGGGGAAAGTGAGGAAGCTCAAAAGCTCGGCCTTGAAATTATTGGTTTTATGCGTAGACGAACTGATGAGTATGCTGAGAAATATAATTTAAATTTTTCTTTAACAGCTACGCCTGCTGAAGGTTTATCTGGTAGATTTACGAATATAGATAAAGCAATTTATGGCAAAATTAAAGGAGTTACTGATAGGGAGTATTATACTAATTCATTTCACATTCCGGTATATTATAATATATCAGTAGCGCGAAAACTAAAATTAGAAGGTCCTTATCATGCTTTTACTAATGGAGGACATATAAGCTATGTTGAATTAGATGGTGATACGGCAATGAATGTTGCAGCTTTTGAAAAAATCGTTAGATTAATGCATGATAATGGAATTGGTTATGGTGCGATTAATCATCCGGTTGATAGAGATCCGGTTTGTGGCTATACCGGGGTTATTGGTGATGTGTGTCCAGGATGTGGCCGAAAAGATGGTGAAGGAGTACCAATTGAAAGAATTAAAAACGCGAGTTTAAATACTTGCGGTGGAAGATAGAAGGAGGAAATATTTATGAAAACAGATGAAAAAAAAGTTGGAGAAGGGGTTAATTTTGAAAGAATTAGAAGAATTACAGGTTATCTTGTAGGAACTACTGATAGATTTAATAATGGTAAAAAAGCTGAAGAACATGATAGGGTTAAACATGATGCTAGTAAGTTAACGGCTAATTAATTATGAAAATTCGTTTAGCTAGTGATCTTCAATCTGATAGTATTGTTGATGGTGAGGGCATAAGGACGGTTATTTGGACTCAAGGGTGCAGTCATAACTGCCTTGGGTGTCATAATCCAGGAACACATGATTTTAAAGGTGGATTTGAAGTAGATACTGAAGATATAATTAATGAGTTAGATAAGTTAGAAGGACAGCAGGGAATAACATTTTCTGGTGGCGATCCATTGTTTCAAGTTGAAGCTTGTATTGAAATTGCTAAACATGCTAAAGATAGTGGTTTGGATGTTTGGTGTTATACAGGTTTTAAATATGAAGATTTAATTAGAACAACAAAAAACCTAGAATTTTTACGTTACGTCGATGTTTTAGTTGATGGTAAATTCTTGTGGGAAGAGAAAAGTATGAATTTAGATTTTCGGGGTTCTAGAAATCAGAGAATTATTGATGTGCCATCGAGTATAGAAAGTGGTCAGGTCGTATTAATTTCTAAATATGTTGGTGAAAGGACAGTTAATGTTAGATCTGTAAAACCTAGGCATGTATATATATAAAACATATTGTTGTGTTTTTACTTTAGTTATTTGTTAACTAAAGTTTTTTAGTGAATTTTTGTGTTATTCAAATAAAATAGTTTGTGTATTTTAATGATACTAAATGACGATTTTACCGGAAAACATGGAAAGCTTTAATTACAATTTATTTTTATAATTACTAAAAATAAATATGTTGATTTTTTGCCTTGAATTTGTCTGTTCTTTTTTATTAAAGTATGTTAAAATGTTAATATAAAGGAGCGTTCATATGAAAAGAGCTAGTTATGTTGATAACCAGGGGAATCCAATTGATCATAATTTTGAGAGTAAAAAAGCAATTTTAAATATTTTCTTTGTGATTGGAACGATTTTACCATTAGTGTTAATAGGCTTTATAATTTATACAGCTGTTCAAAATAATAATTGTAATAAGTTGTATAAAGAAGTAAAAGCAGCCACTTTAGAATATTTAAAAGACGAAGATAAAATTCCTGATGTTGAAGGTGAAGACGTTACAATTTCAATTGATAAATTATATAGTGGTAAATACCTTAGTGATCTTCGAACTAATAATATGATATGTTCAGGGAACGTTAAAACAACAAAATATAAAAGTGAATATATTTATACTTTGAATTTAACAAATTGTAATGTTTGTACTACTAATACTCGCTATGGGAAGTGGAGCGGGGAATTAAACTATTATCCTAAAGATAAACCGATTGTTGATGTTATTCCTTATTATAATTATTATGAAAGACAAGTAGTTTTTACCGATTGGTCTAAGTATTATGATAAAGAGGAATTAAGTAAATCTAAGTCTAAGTATGGAGTTTATTTGCCAGAAGATGAAGAGGATGATGGAATGCCAGTTGTTCCTGAAGAAGGGAACATTGTTGAGGCCCAGAAAGAGGAAATATATTATTATCGTTATAAGGATAAAAGCTGGAAATGGTATGATATAGTTGGTAATTATTCGGATTTTTCATCTGAGCAACCGGCTGGATTTGCTAACAAGGATGAAGATACAGAGCGTTATACTGATTGGTCTACTTATTCATTAACATATCCAGAGGATAAACCATATCGTGAAATTAAAAAAACCGTTGGATATCAATATTACTATGAAAAAGATGGTAAAAAAATATATGCTAATAACCAAAATTATACTGCGCCTGAAGACGTTGATCAGGTGAAGTATAATAAACGCGAATCTAAGTCTGCTGATATGTATACATATCGTGATAAAGAATGGCGCTGGTATAATGGAACGAAAAGGCGTTATAGTAGATATAGCTCAACACAATTATCAATGTATACGTATCGTGATGATGGATTGGTAAGTGAGTCTCAATACAGTTCTTGGGATCCTGAGAGCGAATTGACATCAGCTAATGCGGTTTATCGCGAGGAAGAGAAAAAAATAATGACTCGTTTTCGTTATGTTTATGAAATTTTATCGGCCAAAGTTTTAGATAATCCAGTGACTAAAGATAAATTCGTTTCTGAAGTTGGGATGACAGTGCCGGAGTTTTCAACATTAGAAGATTATAAGATGGAAGTGACATATAAATTTAAGTATCGAAAAAGGTGACTGTGAGTCACCTTTTTATAAGATAAAATCTCTGATATTAGCCTCATTATGTTTTTCGTTACGATTAATAGCAAAGATGGCTTTGATTGTTTCAAAAATGGTTTCTTGATTTTCGTCGCTATTATATATATCTGATAAAGAAATAACTCCAGTTACTTTATTTTTTTGAGTTACTACTAAGCGTTTGATTTTATTCGTTTTCATTAAGTCTAAAGCTTCTTTTATGCTGCTGTTTTCATCGATTTTAATCACATGAGTATTGCCAAATGGTTTAATTGGTGCTTTACCGTCAGCTAAATCGCAAATTAAATCGCGATCAGTGACGACACCATATAATTTATTTTTATTCATAATTAAAATAAAACCAACGTCTTTTGTTTTCATTAAATTGCTGACGAAAAGAACATTATCATCAACTTCACATGTTATTAAATTTCGCGACATTACATCTTTTACTTTCATGATATCACCGTTTTTATTATGGACTTTAGTATGAAATATATGCATACAATTAATTAAGATGAAAAGAATTAAATTGAGGAAAACTTTTAAATTAAAGAAGATTAAACGATTAAACTTATTAATTATAAGCTTAATTTTAATAGCGGTATTTATCGTCTTAGGTTTTAAATATATTAATGTGAAAGCATCACCAATTATTATGGAATATGCTTCGTTAGAGGCTAAAAAGTTATCAAGTATTATAATTAATAAAGCGATTTCTAAGCATATTACTGAAAAAGTAAGTGGAGATGAATTGTTTGAAATTACAAAAGACGATTCAGGTGAAATTAAGGCTATTGATTTTAATACGGCGCTGGTTAATAAATTTTTAACAGAGACAACTAATAGCGTTCAAATAAACCTTAGAAATATTGAAAAAGGTAATATCGATGCTTTAGAATTTTCTGATAGTGTTTTAGTAGATTATGATAAAAAAAAGTTAGAAAAAGGCATTATTTATGAAGTTAGCAGTGGAGTTTTAATCGGCAATCCTGTACTAGCTAATATTGGCCCTAAAATCCCGGTCAAAATTAGTTTAGTGGGTGATGCAACGAGTAATATTTCAACAGAAGTTAAAAACTATGGGATAAATAATGCTTTAATCCAAGTTTATGTTAATTTAAAAATAAGTGAAAAAGTTATTTTACCTTTTTATAATAAATCAATTGATATTGAAACCAAAGTACCAGTGGCCTTAAAAATTGTTACAGGTACAGTTCCAAAATATTATGCAAATGGGCTTAATCAAAATACGCCATCGGTTGTGGTACCTACGGAAGAAAGTGAATAATATTTTAATTTTGACTGATAAATGTTATAATATATTTGGTGATGATATGAAAAAATATATTTTTAATGATGTTGAATATGAACTGATTAAAGATTATAGAAATGGTTTTGATTCTAGCGAAGTTATTAATAAGATAACTGAATATTTTGAGCCTTATGATTATATTTTAGGTGATTGGTCGTATGGGAAATTGCGATTGAAAGGTTTCTGTGAAAAAGGAAATAAATTATTTAAACCGCTAAATGATATTGATTTGGTTGGGCAATATATTCAAGATAATTGTGCTCATGAGTGTAGACATTTTATTTTAAAAAAATCTAAAGAATAATTATCTTGGTAAGTGACATATGTTTTGAACATATGTCAGACTGTTGACAAAAAAATGTTAATAGTCTTTTTATTTTAGGAAAAATAGGTAATGCTATTTATAAAAATAAAATTCAATTTAAAAATTTAGAAAATACTAACAGAGAAATTTTAAAATCGTTAGGAGGAATTATGAATAAATAAAAAAATTAATTTAAATTCCAAAAAACTAAAACCACCAAAAACAATGTTAGATTTTATTCCATTTAAAGATGTGTGGGATAATTATGCATTTTTAGATAATGGAAATATTGTGGGAGGAATCAAAGTAGGCTCTATTAATTTGGAACTACTTTTTTTTGAAGAACAAAAAATCAAAGTAGAAAGGTTAAAACAGGTTTTAAATTCTATTGATTATCCTATTAAAATAATTAGTTATGATAAGCCAATTATTTTAGATAATAATTTAAATATATTAGGTGCTAAAATAAAAGTTGAGAAAAATAAACATAAAGAACAATTATTAGAAGAAGAATATAAATATATTGAATATCTAAATGCGAATAAATATGCAGTAAATAGGGAGTTTTATCTAATAATAGAGGAAAGTAGCGAAAATGAGGCTTTGCTTAAACAAAAACTTAATGATCTTATTCAAGAATTTAATTCAATGGGACTTATGAGTTCCATAGTTACAAGTGAAGAGTGGAGAGACTTGTTATTCGTTTCTTTAAACCCGTGTTCTTCGCTCGACACCTTTAAAAAAGATGCTACAGGTATTACTAGGTCATTTAAAGATAAAATCGCCCCACATGGGCTTAAAACCAATGAAAAAGATGTCATGTTTGGTGATGCATATATTAGTGTTGTTATATTAGTAAGCTATCCATCTTTGGTTAACGTTGGATGGCTAGGAAGTGTTGCCAATGTTAACAATACAAGGATGATAATGACTATTAGTCCGATGAATACTTTAGATATTAGCAATACTTTAAAAAAGAGCATTTCAGCTACTAAATCAAAAATGATTAATATAGGCGATTATAATGACCAAATTATTTTAAATAATCAACTCGACGATTACATAGAATTAGTTAACTGAATTGATAGGGAACACGAAAAATTTTCTTTATTAACAGTTAATTTTTTGTGTTATGGTAAAACAAAAGAGGAAATGGAAAATGCTAAAAAGGAATTAAAAAACACATTAAGTTCATATGGGCTTGGTGGTGCTGATTTAATGTTTGAACAGGAAAAATCATTAAAGATGTGTTTTCCAACTTTATATAAAGAATTAGAAAAACATTTTGGATTACCAGTACCAATGCTAACAGTAGCATCTTCATTTCCATTTATATTTCAAAATTTACAAGATGATGGTGATTCTATGGTGCTAGGAACAAATTCTTTAAGTAGTTTGGTGTTTTTTGACTTATGGAAAAGAACAGATAAAAGAAATAATTCAAACGCAGTTATTATCGGAAAATCAGGTAGTGGGAAATCCACATTGTTAAAGAAAATGATACGAGCAAATTGGTGCCGAGGCACTGACCTTTCTAACGATGGAAAACATAAACACACAAAAGTAATCGTAATCGATCCTGAAAGAGAGTATAAAGATTTATGCGAAAATTTAGGTGGTAGTTGGATTGACTGTGGAACTGGTATTTCAGGAATAATTAATCCACTAGAAGTTAGACAAGGATCTGACGAAGAATCAGAATCCAATTCCTCAAATAGTTTATCAAGACATTTCCAAACCTTTAGGACATTTATTAAATACTACTTTCAAGATTTAAGTGTTTATGAATTAACTAAATTAGAAGAAATATTAATTGAAGTATATCAAGAAAAAGGAATAGATTTTGACACTGATTTATCTAAATTAAAAAGTAATGATTATCCTATAATGGAAGATTTATATAGAAAAGTAAAAGAAAATTTAGAAAATGCTAAAAAAGAAAAAAATTCTAGAAACGTTATTGAATCACTAGAGAAAATAGCATCAATGCTAAAAAGAGCTATCATTGGTGCCGACGCTAAATTATTTAATGGACATTCCACTATTAACGTTAGTGAATCATCAGACCTTATTGTATTAGATATTCATAGTTTAGTTGATTCAGATGATGGAATATTAAAAACACAATTTTTTAATATATTATCGTGGTGTTGGAACGAAATTTCTCGCAATAGAGATGAACAAGTTATTTTAGTTGTGGATGAGGCACATTTACTTATTGACCCAAACAATAAAGATGGCATAGAATTTTTAAAAAGAGCAGTAAAACGAATTAGAAAATATAATGGCTCTCTTTGGATTTCAAGCAAAAATTTACTAGACTTTATCGCTGATGGAATCGAACGTTATGGACAAGTTATAATTGATAACAGCTCCTATATAATGGTAATAGGACAAGGCTTAAAGGAAATTGAAGCCGTTGCTAAAATGATTAATTTAAGCGATTCTGAAATTCAATTTTTAACTACTGCATCCCGTGGTAGAGGACTTTTTGTTATAGGACAAAGCACAAGAATGCCTATTGAAATTTTATTAAGAGAAGAAAAATTATTATTTGGTAAAGCAGGCGGAAGATAATGAGTAAGGACGAGAAATTAATTTTCAAATTCCTTGCTCTTTCTTTTATTTCAATTCTTATAATAATGTTTTTTGTTATGACAACAAATATGCAATCAAGCGAAACTGACGAAGTAATATCAACTAAAGAATTGAATAAACCTTTTAATTCAAAAATTAAATATATTATTACATCTGAATTCGGTGGTAGAAATAGTCCACTAGGTACAGGTGGGGAATTTCATAATGGGATAGACATCGCCATTCCAAAAGGTACTGAAGTATTGGCTAGTGGCTCTGGGTATGTAGTGTCATATAAATTTTCTAATCTTACAGGCGAAACAGTTATTTTAGAACATAATATTGATAATAAAGTATATAGGACACATTATTATCATATGCTTGAAAATTCAGTTGTAGTAGCTGAAGGTCAAAAAGTTAATGTAGGACAAAAAATTGGCATAGTTGGGATGAGTGGCTCACAAGTCACAGGAGTACATCTACATTTTGAAGTGCGTACTTATAATGAAAAATCAAAAAAATTTACACCTATTGACCCTAGTTATGTACTTCAAAAATAAAAACATATTATATTTTGTTGATTAAATACATTCTATAATATAAATAAATATGTTAAAATATATATTAAGTGGGTGATACTATGAACATTAGTAATAAAGACATGGAAAAAGAAAATACCTATTTAGCAACAGTAAAAAAGATTGCTAGTGATTATATTGACGAAATCGATATTAAAGTAGAAAAAGAAAAGCAGGATATTTTTGAAATAAAAAAATATATTTGGGACGAATGCAAAGCAATGAGTGAGTTAGAGTATGGGAATTTGTTAAATGACACTGATGCAAAAGTTAAAAGAACTAACGATCAAATTATGCAAGCATTCAGATATAAAAAAATAATTGATAATGCCTATTTTGGTAGAGTAGATTTCAAAACTGATGATGACCTTATTAATGTATATATAGGATTACATGGATTACTTAGCGATAGTAAGAATTATATTTTTGACTGGCGAGCACCCATTTCCAGTTTATTTTATGATTATACTGTTGGTAGTGCAGAATATGAAGCTCCTTTAGGAAAAATAAAAGGTAATATTGAACTCCGAAGGCAATACAAAATTGAGTCAGGAAATATTAAAAGAATAATTGAAATCGATATTAATATTGATGATGAAATACTTCAAGAAGTTTTATCTTCTAATTCTTCAGATAAGATGAAAAATATTGTAACAACAATTCAAAGGGAACAAAACGCAGTAATAAGAAATACCCAAGATAAATATTTAATAGTACAAGGAGTAGCAGGGAGTGGAAAAACATCAGTTGCATTACACAGAATTGCATATTTATTATATAAAGAAGAAAACTTAAATTACAATAATGTCCTTATCTTTTCTCCTAATAATGTTTTTAGTGAATATATTTCGGACGTATTACCAGAACTAGGGGAAGAAAATGTTTTGAATACTACATTTAATGATTTAGTAAAATCTTATATTAAAAAACAAAAAAACATTGAAACATTTTCGGATTTTCTTGAACGCAAATATGAAAGTATAAATAATAATGGTAATGAAGATTATATTTATACAAAAACCACACTAGATGAATTTATAAAACAATTTTTAAGTAAATCTATATTAAAATATGGAATAACAATAAACGGTCTTTATTTTAATCAATTTGAATTAAATGAGTTATTAACTAATAAATATAAAAAACTACCATTTTTAGATCGTGTTGATAACATTGCAGAATATATTTGTAACAGTGTTAATATTCCAGTAAAAAAGAATAAAACAAAAATTAAAAATAGATTATTAAAAGAAATAGATATGGAACTTAATCCAATTAATATTTATAAACAATTTTTAGAATCTAAAAATAATAATAAAGATATAAGTAAAAAGATTTATTATGAGGATTTAGTTAATATTATATATATTTATTTTGAATTAAACGGATATCCATATAACACTAATGTTAAACATATAATTGTTGATGAAGCTCAAGATTATTCAAAACTTCAATTTTTAATATTAAAGAAGATTTTTCCATATGCATATTTCACAATACTTGGGGATATTAATCAAGCTATAAATCCTTATTGCGAATATAATTCGCTTGAAGAGATTAATTCTATTTTTGATGATAAAGCCCGCTATATTGAATTAAGCAAAACTTATCGTTCTAGTGCTGAAATTATTGATTTTTCTAATAAAATTTTAGACATAAATCATGTTAGTTCAGTTAGAGGCGAAAGTGGATATCCAGTAGTTTCAAAAAACGAAAAAATAACGTTTAAAAGTATAATAAATGATATTATTAAAATGCAAAAAGATAATATGAAAACTATTGCTATAATTACAAAAAATGAAAAAGATGCTAAAAGTCTGTATAAAAAAATTAAAGAAAATGATGCTGATATTGAATTTACTTTAAATACAATATCAAAAGATTGTGTGGCTATTTTACCATCTTATATTGCAAAAGGGCTAGAGTTTGATGGTGTGATTGTATGTAATGATTTGGAAAATAAATACACAAGCCAGGAAAAGAAATTGTTTTATGTGGTATGTACGAGAGCACAGCATCAATTAATTATTTATAATAATTAATCAAAATAATATAACCAGAAACAGCAATAAATGTTGACATTTCAGGGGTTATGTGTTATTGTAGCACTTAAAGGAGGCACATATCTATGAAGATTCTTAAAGTAAATACTGCTAAAAATAGCATCAACGATTTAGCGGATGCTAAAAAAATGACTCTTGCTAATGCACTACTTGATGCTTGTGGTTGTACTGGTAACGGTCAGTGCTAGTTAAAAGAGTGAAGTAGTGACTTCACTCTTTTTCTAAATTAAAAAGGTGGTAAAGATGTATAAAGTAAGTAATTATAATATAATAAAAAAATATGATGATAAAATAATAGTATATAATTCATATACTAAAGCAAGTTTGTTTTTAGACAAAGATTCTTCAACAAAAGCTTTTGAGGATATTGAAGAATTTAATAGGTTAGATAAAGAAACACAAAAAGTATTAATTGATAATGGTTTTATTATTGATAGTGACAGGGATGAGTTTGCAGAAATAAAATATATGTACGAGAAAAAGTATTATGATAAAACATTTTTAAATGTAGTTTTAGTGCCATCATTGGCTTGTAATTTTGCTTGTCCATATTGCTTTGAAAAAGATTTGGAGTGTGGCAAACAAAATATAAAAGAATATTTTTCAGCATTAAAAAAATTTGCTAAAAATAATTTTAAAAATTATCAATGTATACAAATAAGTTTATTTGGTGGTGAGCCATTATTATTTGCGAAAGATTGTATAGAGTTTTTAAAATGGGTAAGTGAAGATTCCAAAGAACAAAAATACGATTATTTTAGTTCTATAGTTACTAATGGATCACTTTTAACCGAAAATATTTTAGATGAACTTTTACAACATGATTTAAAAATGCTACAAATAACTATCGATTCAGATAAAGAAACACATGATTTAACTAGACGATTTAAAACAGGACAACCATCATTTGAACTTTTAATTGATAAAATTTCAATGATTATCAATAAAACAAAAAATTATGATGATTTTAATTTTGTATTAAGGATTAACTTATCAAATACTACAGTAGAAAAAGTAAAAGATTCATTAGAGTATATTAAGCCTGAATATCGTTCCAAAGTTAATTTATTAATACGTTCAGTTTATAATACTCATGCCTATAAAGATAATAATAAAAATGACAATTCACAAATTGATGATTATTTTGAAATGGGGAGAGCTTTAGGGTTTTCAATATTTCAAGAAAGTTTCCAATATCAAAGTTGTGAAGCCTGTGCTGATGATAAATTTTTCTATCTAATGCCTGATTTGACTATGTGGAAATGTATTAATGATTTAAATTATGATGATGCTTGTATAGGTAATATTGAAAAAGATGGTAGTGTAAAAATTAATCCTAGTAAAAATGTTAAATGGTCTAAACACGCGATGTTTACATTTAATGATGAAGAGTGTAAAAATTGTAAGTTACTTCCTGATTGCTATGGTGGATGTATATTGAAAAAATGCAAAACTTGTACAAAACAATGTCGTCCGTTTGAAATGACTAGTATGCTTCATATTTTTAGATAATAATTTTCTGTATAGGGGGTAGTGGTATGAAATTAAATATCTGTGAACATGAATTGTTAAATAATTTACAGCAACAAGGAAAAAGAAAATTTTATAAAATTGGTTTTACAAAGGCTATAATGGATGTAGGAAACTTTAGAAAATTCCAAGAAGATTCAATATTAATTACTACTCATAAAAGTTTCCAAGATATAGAAATGTTATTAGTCACTGATGGTATGGGAGGATTAGAAAATGGCGCTCGTGCTAGTCGATTATCTGCCCAACATTTAATGAAATGGTTTCAACAATTGGAATTTGATGATTTAAAAACAATTAGTAATTTAAAACCGCAATTCTCATCTTTTGTTAATAAATTAGATGGAATTATTAGAGAAAAGTGTGGACAAGGTGGTACAACAGTAGTTTGTGCTTTCGTTGTAGGTGATTTTACCTTAGTTGCAAATATCGGTGATTCACGTGCATATATTTATAAAGATGGAAGTCTAACACAGATAACAACTGACCATTCCATTACACAAAATCTTTATGTTGATGGAATTATAGAGAAAGAAGAACATATAAGATTCCATAAGAAAAATAATTTAATTTTATCAAGGCTTGGTTGTGAAAAGAAATTGTTGGAATTAGATTTTTATGAGATGCCTACTGCAGATATGGAAAAATTATTGTTATTTTCCGATGGAGTAACTGACTGTGTTTCGCAAAAAAGATTGCATGAATTAATTAGCCAAAGTTCTGATGATGAACTTTGTCACAAAATTATTGATGAGGTTTTAAGTATTGATTCATTTTCATATAATTTAGATTGTGATGATTATTATGATAAAATATCTGCAGGAAAAGATAATGCATCAATTGTATATAAAAAGAATAGGAGAATAAAAAATGACTAAAATTCAAGAGAAATGGCGAGATAGTTTAACCGATATAAATGATGTTCAATTTAAAAACATTGAGTTTGAGAAAATAATTAGTTATCCGCATGCCGGAAATGATGTTTTTGAGTGTATTGGTAAATATAAAGACAAAAACATTAATTTTATCTTTAAAAGTGAAAGAGGAAAGTTTGCGGACTTTTCTAATGAAATTGAAGTTTTAAAGGCAATACACAAAAAGTTTCCTGTTCCTGCTGTTATAGAAAGCGGGAAAATTAATGAATATACTTATATTGTTCTTTCAAAAATAGAGGGTGAAAAACTTTCAGATATTTTTAAAGAAGATATAGAGGCAGATAAGGATAAATATTTATATTTATATGGTCAGGAATTAGCTAAAATTCATCAATTAGATATAGATTGGAAACGTGCCAAACTACGTGATATAAATGATTATCCAAATACTGATTATTATAAGGAGTTAGATAACTGGGAAAATAAAATTGTCAGCTATTTAAAAAATACAAAACCGGCAATTGATTATAATACTTTTATTCATGGAGATTTCCATTATGGAAATATACTTTGGGATAATTATAAAATAACAGGTATTTTAGATTGGGAATATGCTGGTAAAGGTTTCAAGGAGCAAGACATTGCTTGGGCATTAATATTAAGACCAGGGCAAAAATTTATGGATAATTTTGAAAATTTGGAATCATTTCTAGCAGGATATAAAAGTATTAATAATTATGATGAAGATAAATTGAAGTGGTGTTTAGTAAATGGATCCATGCATTTTTACTTAATGAACAAGAAACAAAATAATATTGAATATTTAGAAAAATTAAAAGAAATCATTAATTCTTTAATAGACTAATAAGATACGTTGCATTAGGCAATGTATCTTTTATTATATAGCGATTAATAGTTTGTATTTTTTTATCTTTTGTGTTATTATATTACTATTTTCAAGGGGGAATTGATATGACAAAACTTAATCAAACATTAGAAGAGGAAAAACAGTATTTACATGAAGTAGAAGAGTTACTTTGTAAAGAAATAGAAACATCAGAATTAAATATTGAAGAAAAGCAAAAAAGAACAGAAGAATTTAAAAAATTTATATGGGAATCAAGAGGCGAACTTTCTGATTATGAATATAATATGCATTTCAATGAAGTTGATGGTGATACGGATATTATTAATGATAAGATAAAAAAACTTTTAAACTTCAAGAGAGCAATTAACTCGCCTTATTTTGGTAGAGTAGATTTCCAATTTGGCAGCCGAGTATTACCAGTGTATGTTGGTATTACATCTTTAAAAAAAGATAGACAAAATTATATATTTGACTGGCGAGCACCAATTTCAAGTTTATTTTATAATTACACTGTTGGTGATGCAGAATATGAAGCGCCAAAAGGAACTATTAAAGGAGAGATACTTACTAGACGCCAGTACAAGATTGAAGACGGTGTACTTAAAAGAATGATTGAAAGTGATATTAATATTGATGATGAAGTCTTACAAGAAGTATTGGCAAATAGTTCTTCAGATAAGATGAAAAATATTGTAACAACAATTCAACAAGAGCAAAACGAAATTATCAGAAATAATTTGGATGAACATTTAATAGTACAAGGAGTAGCAGGAAGTGGAAAAACATCAGTTGCATTACACAGAATTGCCTATTTGTTATATCAAAATGAAGATTTAAATTCAAATAATATTTTAATCTTTTCCCCTAATGAAGTCTTTGCAGAATACATTTCTGAAGTATTACCAACGCTAGGTGAGGACAATGTATTAAATACAACATTTTCTGAATTAGCCAAAGAATATACAAGAAAAAATAATAAGATTCAAACTTTTACTGAATTTATAGAAGAATATTATAATAATGATTTTGACGAATTTAGTTTTGAAATTAATAAGTTCAAATTATCAGATTCTTTTAAAAATGCTATAGACCAATTTTTAGAAAAATATGTTATGATGCATAATTTAAATAATGATATTGAAATGGTCGTTAATCGTTCAAAAACGATTGTAATTGATAAAGATGATGTAAATGATTTCTTTAATAATCGTTATAAAAGATTACCAATAAAAGAAAGATTAAATTTAATCAGTGAAAGAATTTGCGATTTAGAACAAATAAGTTATTCTAAATGTGGAGCAAGCATTAGAAATGCTATTATAAATGAAATGGATATTACTTTAGATGAAAAAAAATTATATTTTGAATTTTTAAATAGTGAAATTTTTACAAATAATTTTGATTTTGACACGGAACCATTTAATGTTAAAAGCTCTAACATAAAGTACCAAGATTTGATTGGAATATTATATTTAGGTTTTGAATTAAATGGATATCCATATAATTCAAAAGTAAAACACATTGTAATCGATGAAGCCCAAGATTATTCTGAATTACAATTTTATATTATAAAAAAGATGTTTCCAAAGGCTACTTTTACAATATTAGGTGATATAAATCAAACTGTTAATCCATATTATAAATATGATGATTTATCTACACTTTGGGATATTTTTGGTGATGAAAGCGAATATTATGAGTTGTCAAAATCTTATAGATCTAGTCCTGAAGTAATTGATTATGCAAATGCAATTTTAGGATTAACAGATAAGCCATCAGTTAGACATGAATCAAATTTACCTATTCAAAATATAACTGAAGACAATAATGTTGCATTACAGTTAAGTCAAAGTATAGATAGTATGAGAAATAATGGATTAAAAAGAATTGCAATAGTAACTAAAAATAATACAGAGGCTTTAGAGATTATGGAACAATTAGAAAATATTGTTGATGGTGTATCTTTAGCTACCGAAAATATGTCTAATGATAATGTGATAATAGTTCCATCCTATATTGCGAAAGGATTAGAATTTGATGGCGTAATTCTATATACAAAACCAGATAATTGCTATTCTGAAATGGAAAAAAATTTGTATTATGTAGTATGTACAAGAGCACAACATCAATTAATCATTTATAATCAACCACAATTAACTTTAGATAAACCTAAAACCCTAAAAAAAGAAAAATAGAAAAAGAAATATATGTCAGACTGTTGACAAAGGTCAAAGGTCTTTTCATTTATAAAAATATGTAGTATAATGAATATGCGAGATAAAACTTTATTCTAACCAAATAAAAGTTACTTACAATCTCGTTTTTTTGTGCTAAAAATGGTATAATATAAGTGGTTAGAGTAAAGAACAGTAGATGATAAATGTAATATTATAGTAGATGCTTATGTTACAGAAGGAAATGTTCATAATTCAAAGCCTTATAATGAAAGAATAGATTATATAGAAAAACATATAAATTTAAAATAAAAGAAGTTGCTTTAGATTCAGGTTATGATTCATTAGATATTAAAAAACATTTATTAGATAAAAATATATTTGGAGTAATTGGTCATAGAAGATATGGAAGCAAAGAATCGAGAAAAGAAAAATATAAATATATATATGATGAAAATTTAAATGTTTACGTTGAGAAAGAAACTGGTGAAGTAATAGAAAATGTTGATACCAAGCATATTAAAGAGAGTTTGACAGACCCAGAAAGCGGTTGTTTTCATAAAGGAGAAAAAGAAAAATGTTTCGCATATACCCATCAAGTATTTTGTGATAAAAACGGATTTGTAATAGCCAAAACTACAAATCCAGGGAATATTCATGATAGTGTAGCATTCTTTTAAGCATATAAAGTTTTAAATGAGAAGTTTAAAGATAAAATAAAAAATGTATGTTTAGATGCAGGATATGTAACACCCGCAATATGTAGAGAAATCATAATAAAAGGCCATATACCACTAATGCCATATAAAAGACCGATGACTGGTAAAGGGCTATTCAAAAAATATGAATATGTATATGATGAATATTATGATTGTTATATATGCCCAAACAATGAAATATTATCATATTCAACCACAAATAAGAATGGATATAAACAGTACAAATCAAATCCAGATAAGTGTATAACGTGTCCTTTAAGAGAACAATGTACAAAAAGTAAGAATCATCAAAAAGTAGTTACTAGACATATATGGGAAAAATATAAAGAACAAGCAAATGGAAATAGATATACCCAAAATTGGAAAGATAATTATCCACTTCGAAAAGAAACCGTTGAAAGAACATTTGGAGATTGTAAAGAACAACATGGCTTAAGATTTACTAGAGTTCGTGGTTTACTAAAAAATGAGCAAAATGCCACGATGATTTTTGCATGTCATAATTTAAAGAAAATGGCCAATTGAAGATGGAAATCATCACCTAATATTGACTTAATTAAGCCTATTTTCAGAAAAATATTCCAATTTCTAAATTTTATCATGAAAAAAGTAGTATATCCAATTTGAGTATACTACTTTGTCAACAATCTGACATATGTTTTGAACATATGTTTTAATTATGGAAAATTTATGAAATCTAATTTTGATGGTGGTCAAATAACGGATAAAATGTTATAATGGTAATACATGATAAGGAGGTAGGGTAATGGAAGTAAAGGAACTGATTAATATTTATGGAATTTATCTAACTCGCATCAATGATTTATGGAGGTCACTTTGACCCTGATGGAAAAAGAAAACGCATAGAGGAACTACGTGAGATAATGGATAAGCCTGACTTTTGGAATAATAAAAAGTATAGTGAAATGGTGATTGCGCAGTTCAATGAACTAAAAACATTATTAGAAAAAACAAGTAAATTAAAGTCAGAAATTGAATTTCATTTAGAAACTTTAAAGGAAGCATCACAAGATGATGAAGCAATGCTTTTTGCTTTAGAGGAAAAAGATATAATTGGTAGTAATTTGGATGATTTAGAATTACAGATACTTTTGAATGGTGAATATGATTCTAATGATGCTATTTTAGAAATTCATTCTGGTGCTGGCGGGACTGAAGCGTGTGACTGGGCTAATATGCTTTATAGAATGTATGCTAGATGGTGTGACAAGAAAGGCTATAAAATTGAAGTTGTAGATGAACTTCCGGGAACTGAAGTAGGAATAAAAAATATTTCAATGATTGTTAAAGGTCATAATGCTTATGGTTATCTTCAAGGTGAAAAAGGAATACATCGGTTAGTTAGAATTTCTCCATTTGATAGTAATTCACGAAGACACACTTCATTTGCTTCAGTTGAAGTTACTCCGGTTATCGATGACCATGGGGAAATTGAAATAGATGATAAGGATTTGCGAATTGATGTTTATCGAAGTACTGGTGCCGGTGGTCAAGGGGTTAATACGACTGATAGTGCTGTTAGAATTACACATTTACCAACAAAAATTGTTGTAACTTGCCAAAATGAGCGAAGCCAATTGCAAAATAAAGAAAGATGTATGCAAATACTTAAAAGCAAATTATATGAGCTTCAGAAAAAAAATCAGGAAGCGGAACTTAAAAAAATCAAAGGTGAACAAAAAGAAATTAACTTTGGTTCTCAGATCCGCAGTTACATTATGTGCCCTTATACTCTAGTTAAGGATCACATTACTAATACTGAAGAGGTGAATGTCGGTAAAGTACTAGATGGTGATATTGATAGATTTATAAATGCTTATTTAAAGGGGAAATGATATGTTTTTTAAAAGTGTGTTTGATGATAATAAAATAGTTCAGGAAATTTACAATAGTGATCGTTTAAAACGGTATACGGTTTTTATATTAGGAGTTTTATTACAGTCGCTGGCTTTTAATATATTCATTTTGCCTAGTGATATGGTTTTTGGTGTTAGTGGAATTTCAGTCATTTTAAATGCTATTTTTTGTATTAATCCAGCGTATATAATTTTGATTGCTAATTTACTACTTATTGTAGCTAGTTTAGTTTATTTAGGCAAAGAGGTAACTAGCTATACGATTGTGGGGGCTATTTTATATCCGGTATTAGTTGAAATAACTTCGTTTATTCCTGCATATATTGATTTAGGTCAAACAGAGCCAGTAATAATTGCTTTAACAGGGGCTGTTTTATATGGGTTTGGAACCGGAATGGTATTTAAAGGCGGATATACGACCGGCGGTACTGATGTTTTAAAACAAATAGTATCTAAGCATGCTAAAAAATCCGTTGGACAAGCAACACTTTATGTCGAAGGAATAATAGTAACACTTGGAATTTTTATTTTTGGTTGGCAGTCCTTTATTTATTCTGTTATTTCTTTGGCTATTATTAGTACAATCACAGATAAAGTTATGCTTGGAATTAATGAATATAAGAGTTTTCAAATTATAACGACTAAAGAAAAAGAGATTAAACAATATATTTTAAATCAATTACATCATGGTGTGACAATTATTGATAGTAAAGGTGGGTTTGCTAATACTCATAAGTATTTATTACTTTGTACTGTGCCTACAAAGGAGTACTTTTTATTGAAGGAAGGAATTTTGCGAATAGATAAGGATGCATTTTTTATTGTAACCGATACTTATGAAGTAAAAGGCGAGTATTAGAAAGTAGGATGAATTATGGATTTAATTAGATTGGTAAATGTAAAAAAGACGTATAAAACTGGTGTAACAGCGATTCAGGACTTAAACTTGTCAATAAAAAAAGGCGAATTTGTTTTTATTATTGGTTCCACAGGTTGTGGAAAGAGTACTCTAATTAAAATGCTTTATCGGGAAGAAAAACCGACAAGTGGGCAAATTATTGTTGGTGGTGTTAATGTTGGAAGGCTTAGAAATGGTAAAGTTTATAAAATTAGAAGAAAGATTGGCGTAGTGTTTCAGGATTATAAGTTGTTGCCGAAATCGACAGTTTATGAAAATGTAGCTTTTGCTTTAGAAATTTTTGGGATTCCTAAGGAAGAAATTCATTCTAAGGTTATTAAAGTATTAGAACTTGTTGGTTTAAAACATAAAATTAAGAGCTATCCCGCTCAGCTTTCAGGCGGGGAACAACAACGTGTAGCAATTGCTAGAGCAATTGTCAATGGTCCTAAATTATTGATCTGTGATGAGCCGACAGGTAATCTGGATCCATCAACTAGTATGGAAATTATGAAGGTTTTAGAAGAGATAAACAAATTAGGAACGACAATTATTATGGTTACCCATAGTATTGATATTGTTAAGGAAATGAACAGGCGTGTTATTGTGCTAGATTCAGGTAGATTGTTAAAAGACTATGAGGAAGGGACGTATAGATAATGAAGACATTTAGAATTATTGGTCGAAATATTAGAGATGCCTTTAAAGGGGTATTTAGAAACTTTTCTTTGTCTTTAGCTTCTATATCTTGTATAACAATTACATTAATTGTCGTAGCAGTTTCTATTGTTTTATCTTATAATGTGGATAATTTTACTAATTTGGTTGAAAAGGATGTAACGATTGTTGCTTTTTTGGATAATGAACTTGATGATGAACAGATTGATGGTATAAAGGATAAAATTAGTGTTGTAGATAATGTCGAGAAATATGAGTTTATTTCAAAATCTGATATTACTAAGGATATGATGGAATCTTCAGATATCTTTGAAAGTATAATGAAAAATTGGAGTGATGAGGAAAATCCAATTCAAAATACTTTTCAAGTTAAAGTAGAAGATATTAACGATATTGATAAAGCGGCGAAAGATATAAAGAAAATTGAAGGTGTTACCTTAGTAAAATATGGTGAAGGAATGGTTGAACAATTGGTATCGGCTTTTGATGTTGTTCATAAGATCTGTTTAATTTCAGTAGTAGCTTTGATTTTAGTGACGGCTTTCTTAATTTCCAATACAATTAAAATTACGATTTCTTCTAGACAAAGAGAAATAAGTATTATGCGTCTGATAGGTGCATCTAATTTAAATATTAGAATACCTTTCATTATTGAAGGATTATTATTAGGGGCTTTAGGTTCGATTATACCAATTATTATGACGATATATGGATATATTTCTATTTATCAAAAATTCAATGGTCAATTATTTTCACCATTTATTAAACTGATTCCTCCAACACCTTTTGTGTATACTACTTCATTATTACTTTTAGGTATTGGTATAATTGTGGGAATGTTTGGATCTTGGAGAGCAGTTAGAAAACATTTGAAAATATAAGTAAATCTATCTATTTTGTCAAATAGATAGATTTTTAAATGCTGCTAAATTAAAGAAATTGTTTCACCCATATTAATGGTTTTAGTGATATTAAACTAATAAAATTCATATACTTACATGGGTGATATTATGGAATTAAATGTAGGTGATTTAGTAACACGTAACTCTTATGGTAATGATGTGGTTTTTAAAATAGTATCTATCGATGAGGATAGTGTTAAATTAAAAGGTGTTAATATTAGATTACTTGCTGATTCAGACTTGAGTGATTTAAGTATATATAACAATGAGGAGGATATTGAAGGAGAAAAAAGTTTTCTTGACCGGCTAGATACTAAACTTGACTTAGATAGAAGTGATTATTTTTATTTGCCTGGGAAAATTTTGCACATTGATAGTGATGCTGAATATTTGTCTAGGTGTTTAGATTATTATAAAAAAATAAATATTTGGGCTATGGGTATTAATGAGCAAGAAGATAAGGTAGCTTCACATATTAAAGGATGGCTAGATGAATATAAGCCAAATATTGTAGTTATTACCGGTCATGATGCTTACAATAAACGAAAAGGTGACGTTGATGATTTGGGTTCTTATAAAAGCAGTGGGTATTTTGTTGATGCGGTTAGAAAAGCCCGCGAGTATGAGGGAAGTCATGAGAAGTTAATTATTATTGCTGGTGCTTGTGGCTCATATTATGAAGAATTAATTAAAGCTGGGGCTAATTTTGCATCAAGTCCTAAGCGGGTAAATATACACGCATTAGATCCAGCTATTGTGGCTTCTAAGATGAGTTTATCTGATATAAACAAAGATATAGATTTAAAAACAATTTTAGATAAGACAAAGTATGGCAAGGATGGCATTGGGGGAATTATTACGAAAGGAACAATGTATGTTGGATATCCTAGATAAAGGTGTTCTTGATAATAATTCAATTCGTAAAGCCCTCAGCGGATATCTTGGCAAGTCGGTAACGATTAAGTATAATTTAGGTCGTAACAAATACGAGACCTATAAAGCAACAATTAAAAATTTGTATAATTGTGTATTCTTAGTGGAACTAGATAACGAAAAACACGTTATAAAATCATTCTCTTATGCAGATATTATTACAAAAACGATTAAAATTTATGATAATTAAAGGTTTTTTATTGCCTTTTAATGGAAATTATTGTATACTGAGATTGTAAACATGATGTGCCAGAAGGGAGAGGTTAGCTTGAAAATTACTTCAGTTAATGTGCGAAAAATTGAAAAGGAGAATTCTCGTATTCGTGGAATTGCATCTGTCGTATTAGAAGATTGCTTTGCAGTTCACGGTATTAGAATTATAGAAGGTGATGGTGGCTTATTTATTGCTATGCCAAGTCGCAAAACCAATAATGATGAGTACCACGATGTTGCGCACCCTATAACTCAAGAATGTCGTAAGATGTTCGAAGATGCAATTATCGAAGAATATAATAATACAAAAGAAGACGAATAAGTCTTTTTTTTTCGCATATAATTGAAGTGTAGGAGGGACATTATGGACAAGATGGATACTATTTCCTCATTGACTCATGCAATTACACTCAATGAGAGAAAAAACATTATTATAACTGGAGTAAAAAAAATTGATAGTTTTGACGAAGAAGAATTTTATTTGGAAACAACGATGGGAGATTTAATAATCAAGGGTGAAGAACTAGAAATAATTAAGTTAGATACTTATCAAGGTAATGTTTCGATCAAAGGGAAAGTTGATAGTTTAACTTATACGGAAGATGGCAAAAAAAATAAAGAAAGCGGAGTATTTAACAAGTTATTTAAATAATGGATTTACAAACACAAATAGTAACTTTGATTGCTTCGTTTTTCTATGGTATTTTTTTTGCATTCTTTATAGGGGTAAACTATAAGATTATTTATCATGATAAAAAGTATATAAAATTAATAGGTTCGTTTTTAATAGTTCTAATAGGCGTACTTTTATATTTTATAATTTTAAGAAAAATAAATTATGGATCTTTTCATCCATACTGTTTATTTATGTTAATTATCGGATTTTGCTTGGAGCATTTCATTGTAAAACATTTTAAAAAATGATATACTTACTTTAGAATAGTGGTGATATCATGGCAAAAAAGAAAATTACAAAAACAGCTAAAAGACGTTTAACAGTACTTACCCCTATTGTTATTTTGGCAGTAGGTTATTTGGCATTTACTTTAGTCACCACGGTTATTCAGTTATATAAACTGCATAATGAAGAAGCTGAATTAAAACAAGAACTTACTGAGTTAAAAGGAGATTCTAAAGAACTTAAAACGGAAATCACAAAATTACAAGATAAAGATTATGTGGCTAGGTATGCTAGGGAAAATTACTTATATACTAAAGATGGTGAATATGTTATCAAGGTTGGGGATGACGAAGAAGAAAAACAGGAAGCTAAATTTAAAATTAAAGAAGAATATATTTTTTATGGTTGTGTGTGTTTATCTTTTTTAATTGTTTTGTATATAGTTATAAAACATTTAAAAAAGAAAAAAGAAAAGAATAAAAAGATTAAACGCCAAAAAAATAGTACAAAAAAGGGAAAGTAATTGCTTTCCTTTTATAGTTTAAAGTCTTTGGTATCATCATCGCTCATATCTTTGCCATCAAAATAAAGTTTGGGTTTAAATTTAAAAATTAGGGCAATGATATTGCTAGGAAATGATTTTACCATTTTATTATAATCAGTAATTATATCATTATAATATTTTCTAAAAGCGACAATTTCAGCTTCAGATTCATTTAGGGAAATGTCTATTTTAGTAAAGACTTCACTTTGTTTTAATTGTGGATATTCTTCTTTGTATTTATTAAATTCTTTAATTCCATCATATAATTGTCTGTCTAAATCAAAGTTCGAAAGTTTACGTGAGCGTAATTTTATGATTATTGATAAAACATCTTCTTCAGTTTTGATATTGGCTTTTATAATATCGATTGATTTATTTAGAAGATCGAACCTTTTTCGTAAAATAGAATCAATATTAGCTTCGGCTTCATTAATTCTAATAATGTATGCTTGAAAGTTATTATAAGCTGTTGCAATCGCTATTCCAACTATGAAAATTATTATGATAATTGCTATTCCGATAATAAGTATTTCCATGTTTACCACCTATGGTTAATTATAGCAAACATTTTTATTTATTTCAATTATTTGGATAAAATTCCGCACTAGAAATTATACGTTCATTGAATTTTATATAGTTAATATAGATCATTAAGATTAAATACCATTCACCAGTTTTAGGGTCGCTTAAAATAATATGATCACGTCCGGATCTTTCGATAATTCCGCTGAATATACGATCACGCCATTCAGTTGAATCTGGGTAAGAAGCATAGATTTCTACTTGTTTACCTCTATTTAATCTTAAAATATTTTCAATATAAGACTGTTCAAATTCCATGTTTCCAGCTAAATTTTGGGCAGTCTCTTGATTGGGAACTGCAGTGCCACCAGAATATATTGGAGTGCCAGGGAAAGTTCCTTGGTTTACAAAATTATTATTCATATAATCATCCTTTCTATAAAAATATATTTCATGGATAGTAGGAATATGATATAATTTATATTGAAAGGATATAATTTAAAGAGGCATTTAAGAGCCAGAAAAAGAATATTGTGGTCTTTTAAAGAATAGAAAATTTTGGGGTGAAATAAATGAAAATATTAGTTGGGGTATCTGCTCGTCATGTACATTTAACAAAAGAGGTATACAGACAATTATTTGGTCATGAAGAGTTAAAAAAAATGGTTGATATTGATCAACCTGGACAGTTTTCTAGTACTAGTGTGGTTACAATTAAAAATGGTGATAGGAAAATAGAAAATGTGCGGATTGTTGGGCCTTTACGTGATTATAATCAAGTAGAAATTTCAAGAACGGATTGTTATCAGTTAAAGGTTAATCCACCAGTTAGATCTTCTGGCGATTTAGAAGATAGTTTACCAATTACCTTAATTGGGCCTAACGGAGCGGTTGATTTGGAAAAAGGACTTATATTAGCTAATCGCCATGTACATATAAATTATGAAGATGTTCAAAAATACGGATTGCAAGGGCTTTCAGAAGTAGCTATAAAAGTAACTGGTGAGAAGTCTGGAATTTTAGAAAATGTTTATTTGAAAATTCAAGATACAGCTGCTTTGCGTTTACATTTAGATACTGATGATGCCAATGCATTTAATTTAAAAAATGGCGATGAAGTAGAACTTTTAAAAATAAGAGGTGAAAAAAATGGAATTAAAAGATAAAGTAGCAGTGATAACTGGTGGCGCTATGGGAAATGGTCTTGGAATTGTAACAGAATTTTTAAAAGAAGGGGCTAAAGTAGCAATTTTAGATATTGCTGATGCCTTGGAAGAAACATTAAAGAATCTTAATACAGAAAATGCTTTAGGTTTTAAAATTGATGTGCGAGATTCCAAAATGGTTCAAGATGTGATGCAAAATATTGTTAATAAATTTGGAAAGATCGATATTGTTGTTAATAATGCTGGTGTATGCCGCTTGAGTTCTTTTTTAGATACTTCGGATGAACTACGTGATTTTCATTTCGATATTAATATTAAAGGGGCATGGAATGTGACAAAAGCTGCACTTCCATATATGCGTGGTGGATCGATTATTAATCTTTCTAGTGTAACTGGTCCGATGGTGGCGGATAGTGGTGAAGTAGCTTATGCAACAACTAAGGCGGCTTTAATCGGTTTTACCAAAGGCTTAGCGGCTGAGTTAGTCAATAAAAATATTAGAGTTAATGCGATTATGCCTGGCTATATTATGACACCAATGGTTGAAGGCATGGCTAAAGAAAGTGACAGTGCTGATCCAGAAAGCGTAGTTAAAGGAATTGCTGCTGGCATCCCAATGAAGAGGCTTGGAACAATTGAAGAACTAGGAAGTTTAGCGGTATTTTTAGCTAGTGAAAGGTCTAGTTATATTACTGGACAAGGAATTGTGATTGATGGAGGTTCTACGTTACCAGAGACGATGACAATGGGTGTATAGAATTTAATATAGAAAAACTCTTAGCTTTGGTGCTAGAGTTTTTTTATTCTTCAGTTTTAACCGTTGGTATAACATCGTCTAAGTCATATTTGCTATTAGCCGGTTCAGTGCCTTTTATATAATATAAAACTTTAGCATCACTACTATTTGTGGCTATTTTTCCACTTATAGGGTCGATAGCAACCCCAACGACGTTATTTGGCGTTTTATACCAATTGTCTTTTTTATCTTTTAAATAACCTTCCATGATATCAATCCAAGCATTTTTAATATTAGTACTATCTTGACTGTCGACCGGGCTATTATCATCATAGCCAGTCCAAAGACCAACTAAGAGATCTTGATTATAACCAAAAATCAAGTTATCAGTGTCTGTGGTTCCACTTTTAATAGCATATTTCCTGGTCATTTTAGGTGAAATATTGTAACAAGTTGGAACACTATAATCGACAAACTCTTTAGCGGACGTCGTGGTCAACAATTCATTTAAAACGTAAACAGTATTTTTATTTAAAACATTTTCAGGGTCAGGCTTATATTCGTAAAGGACATTTCCTTCCATATCCGTTACTTTACTTATGAAATAAGGTTTTACTTTATATCCTTCATTAGCTAAAGCCGCGTATCCTTGCATCATTTGCATCATATTTATTTCTTCGGCACCTAAAGCTAACGATGGAAGTTCACTTACTTTTTTATTAATACCTACACGTTTTAAAATATTGGCTAAATTATTTTCACCGAGGAATAAGTGTGTTTTAACTGCATATATATTGTCTGAATAAGCAATAGCAGCTGCCATGCTTATTGGTTTGTTTGGATATTTGTCATCGTAGTTTTTAGGTGAGTAAGTTTTATTGTTACCAAAGGTGAATGTTGTTTTTTCACTGGTGAAAGTTGTCGAAGCGGTAAAACCATTTTCTAAAGCTGAATAATATAAGAATGGCTTAATAGTAGATCCAACTTGTCTAGAGGCTTTTGTAGCCCGATTATATTGACTTTTATTATAATCTTTACCACCGGTAAGCGCAAGAACTTTACCGTTTTCAGGATCCATTACTACACCAGCTAGCTCGATTTTATCATTAGTAATATTTTTGTTAGCACTTTCTTCTAGCTGTTTTTGAGCTTTAATATCTAAATTGGTATATATTTTTAAACCACCGGTATCGAGAAATGAGGCTGGAATGGAATCGATTTTTTCTAGTTCATCCATAACAGCATCTTGGTAATAACGCATCATTTTAAGTGAGTCTTGTTCTTCATTACTTTGATAAGTAAGTTTGGTATTGTAGGCCTCGTCTGCTTCTTTTTGGCTAATATATTTATTTTTTACCATAGAATTTAAAATGATTTTTTGTCTACTCTTTGCTTTTTCTTCATTAACGAGTGGCGAGTAAACACTAGGGTTTTTAGGAATACCAGCTAGAATTGTGGCTTCGGCTAAATTTAAGTTTTTAGCGCTTTTTCCAAAGTAATATTGAGCCGCATTTTCGATACCAAAAATACCACCATAGTTGATTGTATTTAAATAGCCTTCGAGTATTTCATCTTTGCTATAATGGGCTTCTAACCTAATTGTTAACCAGGCTTCTTTAATTTTTCTTTCCCAGGTCTTATCGAAGTCGAGAAAAAGATTTTTAGAATATTGTTGAGTGATAGTAGAAGCACCTTGTGATTTATTACCAGAGGTAGCGACGATAAATAGCGCTTTAAGAATCCTAGGATAGTCAAATCCATGGTGGTTGTAAAAATTTTTATCTTCAACGGAAATTGTAGCGTTGACAAGATTATTAGAAATGTCTTCTAATTTGATCCAATCTTCACTAGCTGTTCCGGTATATAAATCACCATTGGAATCGTATAGATAATAACCGTTAGCGCCATCGATAGCAAGCTTCGGAGTGATTCTTGCGTATAAATAAATACCGAAGTAAAGAGCGATAAAAAAGACAATTATGCCTAAAAAAATTATAAGCTTTTTATGCTTTTTCATGAAATCACTCCATTTCTAAATTTATTATTGGGAAAAATTTCAAAATTATGAGTAAAAAAAATACTAAATATGATATAATTTTGTCATTGGATGTGAGTTTATGAGTAAAATATATATAAAGCTGGAATTGACATCAGATAATGCTTCATATTTATATGAAGGCTTTGCAATTAAAAAAAACAACAAAATTATTTATAATGATGAAGGAATAATGACATCAATATTATTGGGTGATACTATTTGGCTTTCACGAAAAAAGGATTATGAAATAAAAATGGGCTTTTTATCTAATGCTAAAATAAAAGGTACATATATTATTCCAGAAGGGAAATTTGATTTAGTGACAGAGACAAAAGATTTAAAATTATTAGAAAATAGTATAAAAATAAAATATAAATTAATGATAAATAATGCGTTTATCGATGATTTTGAATTAAATTTGAATTATTCTATTGACAGCTAGTAAAAATACATATAAAATGTTTTAAGAATTGATTACTTAACTGGAAGGAGGAGTTTATGAAACTTGATAAAATGCCTAAAGAGGAGTTAGAATTATACTCCTATGTTGATTTAACTAAGATGATTTTGGAAGAGGAAGGTACGCCTTTAAATACTCCGACTATTTTTAAAAAAATTTGCTCATTATTAGAAATGTCAGATAATGAGTATGCTGATAAGATTGGTGATTATTATACTGCTTTAACAACTGACAAAGATTTTGTACTATTGGATGATGGAAACTGGGATTTACGTGATCATCATCCAGTAACGGTTATTTTAGATGACGAGGAGATTGAAGACGAGTTGGAAGAACCTTTAGAGGAAGAAGAAATCGAAGAAGATATTGAAACCGATCTTGATGATATAGATGAAGAAGATATTGAAGATTTAGATAGCGATGATGACGAAGATTTAACAATTATTTCGGAAGAAGAATTAGAAGACTAATTCTTTTTATTATAATTATACTTTTTTAGACATAAGTTTTATATGATAGGATAAATACTAGAAATTTATATAATAATGATTAGTGGTATTTGCATGATGATATTATTTATTAAACTTTTTAGTAAAAACTTTTGAATAAGGTTAATTTTATTGGGGTGAATATTTGGTTTTTTATTTGCATCAGAATGCAAAATATAGTATAATTGGAAACGGTTAAAAGGTGATAAAATGAAAGAAAGACTACAAGTAATTGAAGAAAGATATAATGAGCTTACTTTAGAATTAAGTAAGCCTGAAGTTTTGAGTGATATAAAAAAAACAACGGAATTATCTAAAGAGCAAGCTTCGCTTAAAGAAGCATATGAGGCTTATCAAACTTATAAGTTGTTAAATAGTGATTTAAAAGATGCGGAAGAATTAGTTAAGGATAGCGAATTAAGTGAATTTGCTAAGGAGGAAATTCAAAGATTAAAAGGTGAAATTGATGATTTAGAGAAGAAAATAGAGGTTATATTATTGCCTAAGGATCCTAATGATGATAAAAATGTTATTGTAGAAATTAGGGGGGCTGCTGGTGGTGATGAGGCTAATATTTTTGCTGGTGATTTATATCGTATGTATAGTAAATATGCTGAAAAAGAAGGCTGGAAGTTAGAAGTTTTATCGGAAGAACATTCTGATGCTGGCGGATTTCCACTAATTGAGTTTATGGTTAAGGGTACTGGCGTTTATTCTAAACTTAAGTATGAAAGTGGGGCACACCGCGTTCAAAGAGTTCCAGTTACAGAAACGCAAGGCCGAGTACATACTTCAACAGCGACAGTAGTAGTAATGCCGGAAGCCGAAGAAGTAGATGTTGAGATTAAACAAAGTGATTTAAGAATAGATGTTTATCGGAGTACTGGTGCCGGTGGTCAATGTGTTAATACGACTGATAGTGCAGTGCGAATTACTCATATACCAACGGGGCTTGTAGTGACTTGCCAAAATGAACGTAGCCAGATTCAAAATAAGGAAAAATGTATGCAGATGCTTAGAACTAGGCTATATGAAGAAGAACTTCGTAAAAAAGAAGAAGAATTCGGAAATGAAAGGCGTAGTAAAATTGGCACTGGTGACCGCTCTGAAAAAATTAGAACATACAATTACCCACAAAATAGAGTGACTGATCATCGTATCGGTTTTACGACAAAAAATTTAGATAGAGTTATGGAAGGTAATTTAGAAGAGATTATTAATGCTTTGATTACTGAAGATCAGAATAGAAAGTTACGCGGCGAATAATGACGGACATTGAATATTTAAAAAAATATTTCCCTGGTAAAATCGAGGACGGTGTTAAAATGCTTGAAGAAGGCTTACCTGTTCAATATATAGTCGGTACGGTAAATTTTTATGGAAGTACATTAAAAGTTAATCCTAGTGTCTTAATACCAAGGTTTGAAACTGAGCTGTTAGTGGATAAAACTATCAATTATGCTAAAAAATATTTTTCTGGGAAAATAAAAATATTAGATATTGGAACTGGAAGCGGAGCAATTGCAATTACTTTGAAAAAAAAATTAAATGCTGAAGTTGATGCGGTAGATATTTCAAAAGAAGCTTTGGAACTAGCGCAGATTAATGCTATGGATAATGGCGCGACAATAAACTTTTTTGAAAGCGATGTGTTTGAAAAGGTAACTAAAAAATATGATGTGATTATAAGTAATCCACCATATATCGGTTATAATGAGGACGTTGAAGATATTGTTAAAAATAATGAGCCAGCAATTGCTTTATTCGCTGAGGATAACGGCTTAGAGTTTTATGAGAAAATTTTAAAAGATGCATCTATGTATTTGAATGATAAAGCTTTAATTGCTTTTGAAATTGGAAAGAGTCAAGGTGAGGATATTACTAGAATTGCTAAAAAGTACTTTAAGGAAGCAAAGATTAAAGTGGAGAAAGATTTGCCAGGTGTGGATCGTTATTTATTTGTATTTATTTAAGATTGATAAAATCATCGTCGATAATCGATGATTTTTTACATTTTATTAACAGAGAGAGATTTTTGTTAAATTGACAAACAAAGCAAATGTGTTATAATATACTCAAGACAGGAGGGGTATTTATGCCTGAAGGTAATGTTGAACAGGCAGTTGATCCGCGTGTTGCTGCACAAGAAGCTTATATCAGAAATTTGATGGCTGGAGGTGAAGGGGTTCCCGGTTTATCAGAAGAACAAGCACGAGCAATGGTTGCCAACAATAATGATTTATTTGAAAACTGGGCAAGAAATCACGGCTTTGCTTCTATTTTTGAACTTTCTAATCAAATTGAAGATCCTTTTGTTCCAGCAACAGAGGCCTTTGTCAGCAATTTAATGTCAGAAAGTGAAGGAGTTCCAGCTGTTAGTGAGACGCAAGCTAGAGCTATTGCTAGTGATAGAGTTGCAGTAGAAACTTGGGCGCGAAATCATGGATTTGCTGAAGCTTTTGATAATTTTGAAAGACTAAAAAACAGGAAACAACAGTTATATGATGCAAGGAGCGCTTATATTGATTCATTAAAATCAGCTGGGATGTCAGAAGAGGATGCAAGAAAGTTTACTAATTTAGAGCAAAATCAAGATTTGTTTGAGAATTGGGCAAGAAATAATGGATTTTCAAAAGTAATTAATGACAGACAAATAGTAACTTTAGAAGATGCTAGAGAAGCGTATATTAACTCATTAAAATTAGCTGGGATGTCAGAAGAGGATGCAAGAAAGTTTGCTAATTTAGAGCAAAATCAAGATTTGTTTGAGAATTGGGCAAGAAATAATGGATTTTCAAAAGTAATTAATGACAGACAAATAGTAACTTTAGAAGATGCTAGAGAA
>CALVRM010000002.1 GCA_944358695.1 uncultured Bacilli bacterium
TAATGAAGTGCCTAGTAATGCGACTGAAAGCTGGGATATATCAGAAGATAACAAAGGTGGAGTTATGGCATGGGTAGTACCTAATAATGAAAATAATACAAAATATGATTTATATATTGGGGCTAAAGATGGGGTTATTGCTAATGAGGACTCTAGTTATTTATTTAATAGGTTTATTTCATTAGCAATAATAAACTTTAATGATAATTTTGATACTAGTAACGTTATTTCTATGTCAAATATGTTTTCTGCATGGGATTATAATATAGATCAAAGAGTCGAAAGTAGTTTGACAGAAATTCAAGGACTTGATAAATTTGTTACTAGTAATGTACAAACGATGTATTCAATGTTTTATGGCAATGATAAACTAAAAGAAATTGATGTAAGCAATTTTAATACAACTAGTTTAAAACATATGGGAAGTATGTTTAATCGTTGTTCTAGCTTAACGGAATTGAATTTAACTAATTTCGATACGTCAAATGTTACTAATATGTATGGAACATTTCATGATTGTACAAGTTTAGTAGAATTGGATTTAAGTAGTTTTGATACTTCTAATGTACAAACAATGTATGATATGTTTTCTTACGCAGTTAATTTATCTACTATTTATGTATCAAATAAATTTGTAACAACTAATGTAAGTTCGTCAGAAAAAATGTTTTTGGATGATGTTAAACTTGTTGGGGGTAATGGAACCGCGTATACTTCGGCATATATAGACAAAGAGTATGCCAGAATAGATACTTCATCAGCACCTGGATACTTTACTTTAAAACAATAAAAATAAGAACCTAGTAATTGCTAGATTCTTATTACCAAACATATTATTTTACGTTTATTAATAATTACACAATTTATAATCAATATATAGTGCTTTAAGTTAGGAATTTGCTATAATTTTTTAATAAATAATTTGATTATATTGTTTAATACTTAAAGAAGTTTAATTATTACTAATATTTTCACGAGATTTCAGATATTGTCAAATAACTTCTTTTTTTTTATGTAAAAACTTGATATAATGATAATAGGGTGATACTAATGAATAAAACAAAAGTAGTGGCATCCATTGGCCCTTTAACTTATCGAAAAGGTATTTTAGAGGAAATGATAATTAGTGGAGCGGATGTTATTCGTCTTAATATGAGTTATTCTGATTATGCCTTTTGTAAACGAGTTATTGAAGATATTGATGAGATTAATAAGAAACTGGGATCTTCAGTAGCAGTAATGCTAGATTTAGAAGGACCTTGTATTCGTACTGGTGAGTTTAAAGATGGTCAAGCTGAGTTTCGCACGGGAGATCGTATAAGACTATATATGAATCCAGTAGTGGGAACTGGTATACAATTTTCTGTTAACTATGCTAAATTAATTAAAGATCTTAGATTTCATTCAATTATTAAACTAAATGAAGGCAAAGTAATTTTAGAAGTAGAGGAAATCGGGTTAGATTATGTAGTTTGTGAGGTTATTCGTGGCGGACTAGTGGACAGTTTGTCCAAGGTTTATTTGCCTGGAGTTAAATTGAATCGAAAGTTTTTGACAAAACAGGATCATGAGGATATTTTATTTGCCAGCAAAATAGGCGCTGATTTTTTATGTATTTCAAATGTAACAACAGCTGAAGATGTTTTGGAAATTAATGGCTTATTGATTGAACTAAAAAATGATCATATGGCGGTTTTAGCTAAAATCCAAAACGATAGGGCAGTCGAAGAAATTGATAAAATTATTGATGTATCTGATGGAATCATTTTATCTCGTAAAGATTTAGCCATAGGAATTAGCATGGAAGAGGTACCCAATATTAAAAGGCGAGTAATTCGTCAATGCCGTGAGAACGGGAAAATATGTATTATTTCAGCTGAATTAGATAGTTTTTTGAATAAAGAGATTATTCCAAGTCGTTCTGAGGTGTCGGATTTAGCTAATACGGTATCAGAATGTGTTGATGCAATTTTACTAGCTGGGGAAACTACTAATGGCGCACATCCTGTGGCTGCGGTTAAACAAATTGAAAAAATTGTTAATGTTTCAGAAAATAATATAGATTATAATTATTATTTTCAAGCTTCTTTAAATAAGGAAGTTAAGAGCATTGCTAGAACAATTTCTTCTAGTGTTGTGCTTGGAGCATTAGAACTAGAGTCAAAAGCTATTATCGTAGCTACTAGTACAGGATATACTGCTAAACAGATAAGCCGTTTAAGACCACCGTGTATAATTATTGCGGTGGCGCCTAATGAAAAGGTGGCTAAAAGTCTTAATTTACATTTTGGCGTAGTTTCGGTAATAGTTGATGGTTATGATTTTGATACTTTTTCGGCTAAAGCGGTGTTATTGGCTGAAAAGTTACTTGAATTAAAACAGGGTGATAAAATAATTATTACTGGTGGATATCCGTTTAAAAAGGTCAAACATACCAACTTTATGAAAATTGAAGAAATATGAGGGGCGTGAGTTTATGTATAATTTAGGTGAACAATTTAAAATTGATTATAATAGGGTAAAAGCTAATGGTCGAAATGTTGTTCAAGGTGATTACTATCGTTTTACAGTTTTATCACCAAGATTAATTAGAATGGAGTATAATCCAAATGGTATATTTCTAGATAATCCTACGGAATTAGTTTTATATCGTGATTTTCCACCTTGTGAATTTGATTTAAATGAAGATTCTCATTTTTTAGAGCTGAGCACGAAATATTTTAAATTAGTTTATACAAAAAATAAACCATTTGAAGGAACTAAAGTTAATCCAAGCGTAAATTTAAAAGTGGAGTTATTAGGCACTGATCGAGCATGGTATTATGGTCATCCCGAAGTTCGCAATTATGGAGTACCTAGTGGCAATGTTCAAGAAGGGGTCCTTAAAGGGCATGGATTATTTTCGGCTGATGGATTTGCTAGTCTGAATGATTCTAAACATTTTATTTTTAATTCAGATGGAACGGTAGTGGCTCGTGAAGATGGGGGCCTTGATATTTATTTATTTATGTATAATAAAGATTATGAAGATGCTTTAAAGGATTATTATAATTTAACTGGTTATCCAGCTTTGATTCCTAGATTTGCTTTAGGTAATTGGTGGAGTCGTAATAATGATTATGATGATGTAGAGCTAAAGAATTTAGTTGACACTTTTGAAAAAAAGGAAATTCCTTTATCAGTAGTTTTACTTGATAAAGATTGGCACAAACGCAAATATGATGGAAAAAATCATTTGAAAACTGGATTTACTTTTAATGGTGAATATTTTAAAAATCCAAGCGCGATGATTAGTTATTTACATTCAAAAGGTATTCGTTTGGGACTTAATGTTAATCCATTAGACGGTCTTACTGATGTTGACGTTTATTATCCTGAAGCTTTAAAATTTTTATCGCCTGATAAAAATGGAACGATTCCTTTCAACGCTTTTGATCCTAAATTTGTTGATGTTTATTTGAAATTATTCATCCATCCGCTTGATGCTATTGGCGTTGACTTTTTCTGGCTTGACACTTTTGACGAAAGTAAAATGGCCGAACTCGCTTTATTGAAGCATTATCAATTTTATGATATGCAAAGAGACTATAAACGTCGTTCTATGGTTTTAGCTAATGATATGATGTTGGCTCCGCATCGTTATCCAGTATTATATTCAGGGAAAACGGTGGTTAATTGGAGTACACTTAGAAAATTACCTTTTTATAATGCATCTGCTTGGAATAATGGAGTAAGTTTTTGGGCCCATGATATTGGGGGGTATTTTAAAGGCGTTGAAGATGGCGAGCTGTATGCAAGATTTGTGCAACTCGGAACGTTTTCACCTATTTTGAAATTTGGTGCTGATAAAGGTAAATATTATAAACGTGAACCGTGGAGATGGGATATTAAAACTTATACGATTGTTAAAGATTATCTGCGACTTCGCCATAAACTAATACCATATATTTATAGTGAAGCTTATAAGTATCATAAGTTTGGCAAACCTTTAATTAAACCGATTTATTATACAAAGCCGGAATTTTATGATGATGTTTTATATCGCAATGAATATTATTTTGGTGGTGAGCTATTTGTGGCTCCAATTGTTTCACAAAAAGATTACGTCATGAATCGTGTAGTTCACAATTTTTACATTCCTGATGGAATGTGGTATGATTTTGTCACTGGTAAAAAATTCCCTGGTGGCCGTAATTATGTATCATTTTTTAGAGATGAAGAATATCCTGTGTTTGCAAAATCTGGGGCTATTATTCCGATGGGAACTAATGAGAGTATTAATGATACAACCCCACCTAGTAATATGGAGATTCAAATCTTTCCGGGGATGAATAATACGTATACGTTATTTGAAGATGATGGACAGAGTGATTTGTATCGTAAAGATTTTTATCTATTGACGGAAATTGAGTATAATTATTTACCGAGTAATTATAGTGTAATTATTAGATCTATTGAAGGAAAGAGCGGAATTATTCCCGATAAACGTAACTACAAAATTGTGTTTAGAAATACTAAGAGAACTGATGATGTTACAGTTTATAGTAATCGCGATAAAGTTTCATTTAAAACTTATGTTGATGGTCCAGATTTTGTAGTTGAAGTTGAAGGGGTTAAAACCGTTGGTCAACTTACTATAAATTGTAAAGGTCAAGATATTGAAATAGATGCTGTGCATTTAATTAACCGGGATATTGAAGGAATTATTAGTGATCTACAAATTTCCACCGAAATGAAAGAGAAAATAGATGCTGTTTTGTTTAGTAATTTATCTATTCAAAAGAAACGTATTGAAATTAGAAAACTCGGGAAACAAGGGTTAGATAAGAAATTTATTAAGATGTTTATCAAATTACTTGAATATATTAGTGAGATATAATTTGATAATCTGGAAAGCCAAGAATTATCTTGGTTTTTTTTAAAATTCATTATTTAACTTGAACTTATCGATAAAATATAATATAATGTTATAAGAAAAGCGAAGAATAAGAGTATTAGTAAAGGATTCTTTTTTAGAGAGAAAACGGGTGGTGCAAGTTTTCAAAGAAAACTTTATGAACTTACTTAGGAGCTGCATATATGATAAGTATATGACGTTTAGGCGCGTTAAGCATAAGAGATAATAAAAGTATTATGAAATAAGGTGGTACCGCGGATATGACGCCCTTATAAATAATGCTTTTTTGTGTAAAGGGAGGAAATATGAATTACTTACTTTTGTTTGTTATTAGTTTTTTAATTGTTTATTTAGTGTACTTTTTAATTGTTGTAGTTAGAAAAAAGGGTATAGAAGCATTTAAGTGTGGTAAACAAGTTATGTTTTTTAAAAATGCCTATAAATTGGATTTATCTAAATTAGATTATAAAAAATTTGCGAATAGTTTATCATTAGTTAATGCGTTTATTATTGCTCTTACGGTAATAGCAATTGAGTTTATTGATGGACTGGTTTTTAAATTGTTAGTTGGATTTGTTATTTTAATACCACTTATTTTAATTTGTTATTATATTTTAGGAAGAATTTATAAAAAGAAAGAAGGTAAATAATATGTATGATTTTAAAGTTATCGAGAAAAAATGGCGTGATTATTGGAAAGAAAATGACACTTATAAATTTGATAACGAAAAAGCGGATAAAATATATCAGTTAGAAATGTTTTCTTATCCATCTGGGGCGAAGTTACATATAGGTCATTGGTATAACTATTCGGTACCAGATGCTTGGGCTCGTTATAAGAGAATGACTGGGCATAATGTTTTTCACCCAATGGGATTTGATGCTTTTGGACTTCCAGCTGAAAACTATGCGATTAAAACTGGAATTCATCCAAAGGATAGTACTGAGAAAAACATTGAAACGATGGTTGGGCAAATTAATGCGATTGGTGGAACTTTTGATTGGAATAATGATGTAATTACTTGTCGTCCGGAATATTATAAGTGGACTCAGTGGATGTTTTTACAGCTTTATAAACATGGTTTAGCTTATAAAAAAGAAGCTCCTGTTAATTTTTGTCCGTCTTGTAATACCGTGCTTGCCAACGAACAAGTTGTAGCTGGTGAATGCGAACGCTGCGGAACAACCGTTTTGCGAAAAAATTTAAGTCAATGGTTTTTTAAGATAACTGATTATGCTGAAGAACTATTAAATGGGTTAGAGACAATTGATTGGCCGGAGAAAACTAAAAATTTACAGCGCAATTGGATTGGAAAAAGTGTTGGCGCAACGGTAACATTTGATATTAAAGATACAGATAAAACGTTTGATGTTTTTACCACCAGAGTAGATACTTTATACGGATGTACTTACTGTGTTTTAGCGCCTGAGCATCCTTTGGTTGATGAGATTGTAAGTGCTGATTGTAAAGAGGCTGTTGATAAATATAAAACTGAAACGGCTAAAATAAGCGAAATAGATCGTACTAGTACGGTTAAAGAGAAAACTGGAGTTTTTACCGGGGCTTATGCAGTTAATCCGATTAACGGTAAGGAAGTTCCTATTTGGATTAGTGATTATGTTTTAGCTAGTTATGGTACTGGTTGTGTTATGGCGGTTCCCGCTCATGATGAAAGGGATTTTGAATTTGCGACCAAATTTGGTTTGGATATTATTCCAGTAATTGAAAGTGAAGATTTACCTTATATTGGTGATGGAAAGTATATTAACTCTGAAGTGTTAAATGGATTAGCTAATAGGGAAGAAGCCAAAGATAAAGTGGTTGAATTATTAAAGGAAAAAGGCAAAGGTGATAAAACAACCACTTATAAATTAAGAGATTGGCTAGTTTCACGCCAACGTTATTGGGGGGCACCGATTCCGATTATTTATTGTGATAAATGTGGGGTTGTGCCGGTTCCGGAGAAAGATTTACCAGTGGAGCTGCCATATGATGTTGAGTTTACACCAGATGGTTCGAGTCCGCTTGCTAAATCAGAAGAATTTGTTCACTGTAACTGTCCAAAATGTGGCGGCAAAGCGGTTAGAGAATGTGATACTTTGGATACATTTGTTTGTTCATCCTGGTATTATTTAAGGTATCCTGATGCTTTTAATGCAGAAAAACCTTTTAGTAAAGAAATTGTTGACAAGATGTTGCCGGTCGATATTTATATTGGTGGAGTTGAGCATGCTTGTATGCATTTATTATATGCGAGATTTTTTACTAAAGCCTTGAGAGATATGGGATATCTAAGTTTTGATGAACCGTTTAAAAAGTTAGTACATCAAGGTATGATCTTAGGGCCTGATGGCGAGAAAATGAGCAAGAGTAAGGGAAATACTATTTCACCAGATGATTATATTGAAAAATATGGTAGCGATGTTTTACGTGCTTATTTGATGTTTGCTTTTAATTATATTGAAGGTGGGCCTTGGAATGAGGAAGGTGTTAAGGCGATTGATAGATTTTTAGCTCGGGCTTATCGCTTGGTAGAAGAATATAATGGCAATGAATCAGAGGATCGCTATCAAGATATTGATTACACTTTAAACAACACGATTAAAAATGTCCGCATAGATATTGAAAAATTTCAGATGAATACTTCAATAGCTAGAATTATGGAGTATGTTAATATCTTGACTAAGTATAATAGTACGGGGAGAGAGATTCCTAAATATTATTTAGAACAATTAACTATTTTATTGGCGCCTTTTGTGCCACATATAACTGAGGAAATGTGGAAGATGTTGGGACATGAACCTAGTGTTCATAATATGCCTTATCCAGAATTCGATGAGAGTAAGCTGGTAATTACGTCTTATGAAATGGTTATACAAGTAAATGGTAAAGTTAGAGCTAAAGAAAATATGAATATTAAGTCAACGAAAGAAGAAATGCAGGAAGTGGCTCTTAAAAATGAACACGTGCAAAAATTCATTTCTGGTAAAAAGATTATTAATGTTGTGGTTATTCCAGGTAAACTTGTTAATGTTGTGGTCAAGTAAAAAGCTATTAACAGCTTTTTTTTTACATTTTAAAAATAAATTTACAAACGATTAACTGTGGTTTTAATGAAAGTTTCGTTAAAAAGGGGACGAGTCAATTAATGACATAATGAATAGTTAATTTATGTAAAGTGATGTTATAAATTATTGAAGATAATTAAATGGTAATGTATAATAAACATAGATTTAAATAATATGAAGGAGGAAGTGTATGTACGATTATAATGATTATTATAATTATGGGGGTTATAGTGGGTATACAAGTGCTCAAGATGCAGTTTCTATTTTTTCAGGCTATTTAGCAATAGCAGGGATTCTTATGTTGATTTTGGCAATTGTGTCAGTGTTTATGATAGTTTGTTTATGGAAGATTTTTAGAAAAGCCGGTAGAAATGGTTGGGAAGCAATTATTCCAATTTATAATATTGTAGTTCTCTTGCAAATTGTTAATTTGCCATTATGGTATATTGTTTTATATTTCATTCCATTTGCTAATATATATGCTGTATTTAAGACGTATATTGAATTAGCTCATAAGTTTGGCAAATCAACAGGATTTGGAGTGGCAATGGTTTTCTTTGCAATTATTTGCCTACCAATATTGGCTTTTGGTGATGCTACTTATGAGGGGAATAGTAGTAATGCTAATTATACGCAATCAGCTCAAAGTCCGGTTATGCCAACACAACCATCAGTGGCTAGTCAACCAATGTCAGAGCCATCAATGGCGCAAAGTCCGGTTATGCCAACACAACCATCAGTGGCTAGTCAGCCAATGTCAGAGCCATCAATGGCGCAAAGTCCGGTTATGCCAACACAATCATCAGTGGCTAGTCAACCAATGTCAGAGCCATCAATGGCACAAAGTTCAGTTATGCCAACACAATCATCAGTGGCTAGTCAACCAATGTCAGAGCCATCAATGGCGCAAAGTCCGGTTATGCCAACACAATCATCAGTGGCTAGTCAACCAATGTCAGAGCCATCAATGGCGCAAAGTCCGGTTATGCCAACACAATCATCAGTAACTAGTCAACCAATGTCAGAGCCAATAACAGGATCAAGTACGAGCGCGGCAACTGATGTTAAAAAATGTCCAAATTGTGGCACACAAATTGTAAACGATGCAAACTCTTGCTTTATGTGTGGTCATAACTTTTAATTATTTGTAAAGAACATCATAATGTGATGTTTTTTATTGGTTTTGTGATATAATAATTATAGGTAGGGATATCATGATAGATTTGTGGAAGTATGAAAAAGAATTGTTTAAAAATGGTATTCATTTTATTGGTGGTACCGATGAAGCAGGACGTGGGCCTTTATTTGGTCCTGTGGTAGCGGCTTGCGTGGTATTACCCTCTGACTTTGAATTGGAGGGACTTAATGATTCTAAAAAATCGTCAGAAAAGAAGCGTAATTTGTTTTATGATTATATAATAAATCATAGTACTTGGGCAGTAGGAATTGTATCAGCAGAGGAAATTGATAAAATAAATATTTATGAGGCTAGCCGAAAGGCAATGATTACAGCTATTAGAAAAGTTCAAGAAAAAGTTCCTTTGGAGTATGTATTATCTGATGCAATGCCTATTGATATAGAAATTCCAGTACGACCAATTGTTAAAGGTGATGCTAAAAGTATATCAATAGCAGCGGCTAGTGTTATTGCCAAAGTGACACGTGATAGGATGATGTATGAAGCAGATTTAAAAAATCCTGAATATGGATTTGCTAAGCATAAAGGTTATCCTACTAAGCAACATTTATTAGCGCTTGATAAATATGGGTTAATAGAGGGGTATCGTGAGACTTACGGCCCAGTGAAAAGAATAAAGGAGATGGAAAAATGATAATGGGAAATAATAATTCAAAGCCTAATATGAATCCGTTTAATAAAACTAGTATGTTGAGGGGATTTAACAATACGCCAGAAAATATTCGTAATCAAATGAGCAATGCTTATGATCCTTGGAATAAAAAGAAAAAACAATCTGGACAAGCTGAAACTACACCAACACCTAACTTTCAAAAAAAAGCTTATGATCCTAGTAAGCAACGTGCAACTATGATTAAAATGAATCATCTTGATAAATGATAGTAGACCGTGTAGTAGTTGGTGTATATGAAACTAATTGTTATATTTTGACTTTAAATGACGAAGTTTTAGTTATTGATCCTGGTGATGAATTTAATAAAATAAAGCCTTATTTAGAGGGGAAGAAAATTGCTGGAGTTTTAATAACTCATAGTCATAGTGACCATATAGGGGCGCTTGGCAATTTTGATAAAAATATAATTTATGATTTTCGTAGGTTAAAGGCTAGTTCATATCAAATTGGTGCTTTTGAATTTGAGGTTATTTATACTCCTGGGCATACCGATGATAGTTTGACTTTTTATTTTGTAAACGATGGTATTATGTTTACTGGTGATTTTTTATTTAAAGGAACGATCGGAAGAACGGATTTTCCTACTGGGAGTAAAACCGTCATGCGTAGTAGTCTGAAAAAAATTAGTAAATTCCCGAATGTGCTTATTTATCCAGGCCATGGTAAAAGTACTAGTTTAGATAAGGAGAGACAAAACAATATTTATTTTTCAAAGATATAATGTTATAATGTTTAATATAAGGAGGCTGAAAAGATGTTATTAGAGGGGACTGGACTATATTTTGGTTTGCTTTTTTTAATATTTTTTATAGTGTATGTAACAGTGAAAATATCTTTAGGCTTCTTACTTACAAGGGCTAAAGAGCAGGCGTGGAAAGCATATGTTCCATTTTATACTACATTAGTATTAGTTGATTTGCTCGAATTAAAAAGAAGTGTATTTTATTTTTCTTTGATTCCTATCGTTAACTTGTATTATTATTATATAATTATTTCTAAATTGCTTGAAGCCTTTGCTATGGATTCTAAGAAAGCAATATGGTATATTATATTTCCAATGTATAAATTTCCTGAATTAGCTTTTAAACGGCCAAAATTTCGTCTAAATGAATATGATTTAACTAAGGAATTTTTGGAAACCCAAAATGCACTTTTTGCAAAACCACAAGATGAGTTGCCGGAGGAAATAAATTTAATCAATCTTAATCAGCCAATTGAAGAAAACAGTGTTGGTGGAACGATAATTGCTCCTACAAATTTCAATCAAGTACCGGAAGGTCCAGCGACGAATGGTTTTACTAACGAAGAAAATCCATATATGGACACTTCTTATAGCGGTGAATCAGTGTTTACTAAGCCTGATAATTCTTTAGATGAAAAACAACTAACATATGTCCAGGTGCCAACAGAAGATTCTAAGCAGCCAATTCAAAAACCAATAATTACTCCGGTAAGTGACGGTAGACCAAAAATGTGTCCCAATTGCGGAGCTAAATTATCACCGGAAGCAACGACCTGTTTCTTGTGTGGTCATCATTTAACTGACTGATTGTCAGTTTTTATTGTGTTTGATTTATTAATAAGGTATAATTATATTTAAGGAATGGTGATTTTATATGTTTGTTGATGAGGCCGTAGTAGAGTTATTCGCTGGTTATGGTGGAAATGGATGTAAAGCATTTAGAAGAGAAAAAGGTGAACCGCTTGGTGGGCCATTTGGTGGCAATGGCGGCCATGGGGCTAACATTGTGTTTAAGGTTGATGAAGGGTTAAATACTTTGGTTGATTTTAAATATAAGAAGATTATCAAAGGTGAACGTGGACAAAATGGTTTAGGTAAAGGGATGCATGGGAAAAATGCCGAAGACGTTGTTGTTAAAGTACCACTCGGCACTGTGATTACCGATGTTAATACAGGACTTATAATTGCTGATTTGACAAATAGTGATGATGAAGTGATTGTAGCTGATGGTGGCCGCGGTGGCCGAGGTAATATTGCCTTTGTTACGCGAACAAATCCAGCTCCTGATTTTGCCGAAAATGGGGAGCCTGGTGAATATAGAAAGGTTAAATTAGAATTGAAATTAATGGCTGATGTTGGTCTAGTTGGGATGCCTAGTGTTGGCAAATCGACGATTATTTCTAAAGTGTCAGCTTCTAAGCCTAAGATTGCTGATTATCCTTTTACGACTTTAAAACCTAATTTAGGGGTTGTTAGGCTTCAAGATGGGCGTTCGTTTGTTTTAGCTGATTTACCTGGTTTAATCGAGGGTGCCTCTTTAGGTCACGGTCTTGGCGATCAATTTTTAAAACATGTAGAACGAACAAGGGTAATTGCCCATATTGTAGATATGGGAGGATATTCCGGACGTGATCCTTATGAGGACTATATGATTATTAATAATGAGCTTAGATCATTCAACCAAAAGATTATGGATAAACCACAAATTGTGGTTGCTAATAAAATGGATATGCCAGAGGCTAAAGATAATTTGATTAGGTTTAAAGAGAAAGTAAAGATTCCCGTTTATGAAATTTCGGCGGTTACGGGGGAGGGCTTAGAAGAAGTTCTCATTAATTTAGCAAATATGTTAGATGGCATTAGAAAAACTAGATTATATGAAGATGAGAAGTTTGAAAGTCATGTGATTTATAAGTTTAAACAGGAAAAGCCTTTTACAATTACTAAAGAAAAAGATGCTTGGGTAGTTAAAGGAAAGGACGTTGAAAAACTGGTAGTAATGAGTCGTTTTGATACCAATGAAGCTGTTTTGCGTTTTTCTAATAAGCTACGCAAACTTGGGATAGATGATGAACTTCGCAATCTTGGTGCGCAAGATGGGGATACTGTTAAAATTTTAGATTTTGAATTTGAATTTAGAGAGTAGAACTTTTAATCAAGCTAAAAGCTTGATTAAAGTTTCTTCTTGCATTTAAAAAACCTATCATTGGATAGGTCTTTTTTAATATGGTCTATAATATGGAGGATAGTATGGTGCTGGATAATAATAATTTGGGCGATTATATCCACCATAGAAAAACGGTGCGACGATACCGCCTGTAAGTCCCCCTAATAGAAATGGTCCTAAAAATCCACCGCCAATTAATCGGTTATTATTCATTGGTGGTCTAGGTCTTCCAGGCCCTCCCATAGGTCTTTCATTTATATTTCTAAATCCTGGTAGTGCCGGAATATAATAATTTGTATATGTTTCCATCTCATCCCTCCTTCTAATAATATATTATGAATAAAAATAAAAAGCGTGAAAAGCGTTTATAAAAAGAAATTAGCTTCATATACTTTTATAGGTGAGGCTATGAAACGAACTTTTCAAGTAATTGGGATACTTGTATTATTAGTTGGCAGTTTTATGTATACCGAAGAAGTAGGTACGACTGCTAAATTGAGTGATGAACTATTGAATGAAATAAAAGAACAAAGTTCTAAATATCGAATAGAGCCAATTGAAGCTACGATTGATAACGATACTATTATTCCAGGGATTAATGGTAAAGAAGTCGATGTGAAAGAAAGTTATAAAAAAATGAAACAAATTGGTTATTTCAATGATAAATTATTAGTTTATAAAAGTATTCCAGTTAAGAACGGTCTTATACAAAATACTGATAAATATATTATTGGTGCTAATAGTAGTGTTAAAAGTGTCGCCCTATTGTTTATGGTTGATAATAATAGTACTATAAATGAAATTATTAATATTTTAGATAACCATAAAATAAAAGCAACTTTTTATATTACAAGCTCTTTTTTAGAAAAAAATCATAACCTTATAATTAAATTATTACAAAATGATCATACTATTGGTAATTTAAGTAATAACAAAGATTACAATGATAGTGATTTTATTTGGATGAAAACAGTTATTATTGGCACTGCTACTCAAAAATATAATTATTGTTATACAGAAAAGCCGGATAAAGATGTTCTTAGAGTTTGTAATCTTCAAAATTCATTTACTATAATTCCGACGAAAGTGATTGATAAAAGGCCATTCATAACGGTAAAACAAAATTTAAATTCGGGATCCATTATTTCTTTAAAAGTAAACGATGAAACGGTAAATGAATTAGAAAATATCATCAACTATATAGTTAATAAGGGCTATACTATTAAATCATTAGAAAAACTACTTAATGAAGGTATATAAAAAAGTAAAATTAATATAATTACTTAGGAGGGGATATAATGAAAAAACTAGTTCCATTTAAAAAAGATATAATGTTTGATAATAATATTGCTGAAATTAATAGTATATCATTGGAACATGAAGTAAATGTTAAAAAGGATAATTTAATTTCTGGTAAATTTATTATTAGTGGCGATTATAAAATGACTGATACAAGCGTTAATCTTGATAACTTTGAATATGAGCTACCATTTAATATTAACATTGATAAAAAGTATTATATTGATGAAGCCGAAGTAGATATTAGTGATTTTTATTATGAAGTCATTAATAACAAGGTATTGTCGGTTAATATCGAATTAACTGTCGACAATGTAGAAGAAGTAAGGGAGGATCCAGTTATGGAGCGAAATGAAGAGGTGGCCCAGAAGGCTGAGGAAAGATTAGAACAAGTAGAAAAAGTGAAAGATGAAGTTATTGAGGAAGAAGTTACCGAAAGTACAGAGCCTAGTACGGATAACGAGGATCGCGAGAGTGTTAATGTTAAATCTTTGTTTGATGGTCTTGATGAACATGAGGTCTATGTAGTTTATAAAGTTCATATTGTGACTGAAAATGATACTATTGAATCAATAATAGAAGATTATGGCGTAACAAAAGAACAATTAGAAGCTTATAATAGTTTATCGGATATAAAAATCGGTGATAAGCTAATTGTTCCGGCCAATGAAAATTAATCAGGCGTTAAAAAAGTATTCTTTAGTACCAAATAGGTATGAAAAATTGGGCAATGTAAAAATTGTTGATACTAATTCGGGAAGATATGTCTATAAAGAGAAGAAATTAAATCTTGATATATTTGATTATTTAAGAACGCGTAGTTTTGATTATATGCCGAGTATTATCAATGATCCGGTTGATGATGATTATCAAATAACTGAGTATTTAGAAGATTTAGATATTCCAAAAGAGCAAAAAGTATTAGATATGATTTTATTAGTTGCTCTTTTACATAGCAAAACAACACATTATAAGGAAGTAGATATTGACGATTATGAACAGATGTATGATGATTTAGATAATAATATAAATTATTTATATGGATATTATACAGATTTGATAACTATTATTGAAAGCAAGGTTTACATGAGCCCAAGTGAGTTTTTGTTAGCTCGCAATATTGGTACTATATATCAAACGATTGATAGTTGTAAAGACCGACTAGAAAATTGGCACAAGCTAGTTAAAGAAAAAAGAAAACAACGCAATGTTGTTTTACACAATAATCTAAAATTAGATCATTTTATAAGAAATGAAAATCCTTATTTAATCAGTTGGGATAAAGCTAAGATTGGTAGCCCAGTTTTTGATTTATATAAGTTATACAAAAACCATGCTTTAGATTTTGAATTTTCCGATATACTTCGCGAATATGAGAATCATTATCCTTTAATGGAAGATGAAAAAGAGTTATTTTTCATCTTAATAAGTCTTCCCGATATTATTGAATTCAATGATTCAGAGTATAACACCTGTCAAAAAATTAGCCGTGAAATAGATACTATTTTTAAATCACAGTATATTACCAAAACAGTTTAAAAAAAGAAAGAAAAGCAAAAATAATGAAAAGGAAAAGTAAGCAAACATTAAAGCGGGTGATGATAAATAGTGTTATAATTATTTGATAAAATAGTAAAATGACACTTATTAGGCCTAATATACACCATTTACCACGTCCACACCACCAACCTCTATTCATACCTATCACCTAATATAATGTATGAAAATTTAATAGACCAAGGAATGATAATGGTCTATTTTTTGATAAAAATTAATAACGATCTTGCTAACGAAAACAAATTATTATATAATTGTATTAAGATAAGGAGGGCAGGTATGAAAGAAAAAGGTTTTATTTCATCCGCATTATTATACGGAATGCTTGCTTTATTCCTGGTTATTATGATGAGTACTTTAGCTATTTTAGGCAATCGCAAATTGAGTATGGATAAACTTAAAGAAAATGCTTTAACTAATGTTGAAACTGGGTATGCCCGTGCTGATAAAATTTTTGCTATTTATGATGGTTTGCAACAGCCATATAATAATGTTTGGAAAGATCAAAGTGGAAATAAACATGATGCAACGACGGCCGCAGTTACTTATAATACGAATCACTTAGTATTTGATGGCGCAAATGCGTTTGTTAATACTCACTTTAGTCAAACGGAGTTAGGACAAAATGTAACGCTGTCGACGGTGTTTAAAATTACAGATTTTACGGCGGGATATAACTTGTGGGGCACTTATGATACAGTAAATAAACAAGGATTTACAGCTTATACTACTGGAAGTGGTATTAACGTTTGTTATTATACGGTTAATGGGGCAGAAATTTGTGCTGCTGTGCCGCAAGCTAATATAAGTGGAACTTCACAAATTACGGTTATTATGAAAGGAAATGTTGGTATATTTGTTTATGTTAATGGTATTCGAGTAGGTGAAAAAAACGCCACAGGAAATATAAACTATTTGGATGATGACTTTGTTATTGGGCGTAGTGGTATTAACTTCTTTAAAGGGGAACTTTATAATTTTATTATTTATACTACTGATATTCCTGAAGAAGATATAAATACTAATTTAGAAATCGATAATGCTAAATACCAAATATACTAATTGACAAAATTAAAGAAAGTGTTATAATTATAAAAAACAAAGAACAAGAAGAGTAAGTGGACATCTTTTTTGAAGAGAGTCAGCGGAAGGTGCAAGCTGATAAAAGATCCATTGAAGGTAGCTTGGGAGTTGAGGCCTGAATAGGTAGGGTGCTTCGTATACATGCGTTAAATGTTTAAGGTAAGCTTTGCTTATGAATTAAGGTGGTACCACGTTGAATCACGTCCTTATTTAAGGATGTGTTTTTTTATTAAGACGTGATAAATGAATAATTCAAAAAATATGTTAGTAATAAAAAAGGAGAGGAATATGTTAGATAAGAAATATAATCATTTAAAAGTAGAAGCTGGGAAATATGAAAATTGGAAAAATAAAGGATACTTTGCTAGTGGTGATACTAATTTAAAACCATATGCAATTGTTATTCCACCGCCTAATGTTACAGGAAAATTACATATAGGACATGCTTGGGATACAACTTTGCAAGATATTATTATAAGATTTAAGAGAATGCAAGGATACGATGCTTTGTGGCTTCCGGGTATGGACCATGCCGGAATTGCGACGCAAGCCAAAGTTGATAAAAGATTGCGTGAGCAGGGAATTAATCCTAGAGAAATGGATCGCGAAGAGTGGTTAAAAGCGGCTTGGTCGTGGAAAGAAGAGTATGCAAATAATATTCATGATCAATGGGCTAAATTGGGTCATTCTTTAGATTATTCAAAAGAACGATTTACTTTAGATGAAGGTTTATCAAAAGCAGTTAGATATGTTTTTGTTGAACTTTATAAGAAAGGTTTAATTTATCGTGGTGAGCGCATTATTAATTGGGATCCAGTTCAAATGACAGCTTTATCAAATGAAGAAGTAATTTATAAAGAAGAGCCAGGGGCTTTTTATCACTTGAAATATTTTTTAGAGAATAGTGATGAATACTTGGAGGTAGCGACTACAAGACCAGAAACTCTTTTTGGTGATACGGCAGTGGCGGTTAATCCAGATGATGATAGGTATAAACATTTGATTGGTCAGAAGGTGGTTTTACCAATTGTTAATAAGTTAATACCAATTATTGCTGATATCCATGCTGATATGGAAAAGGGTACTGGGGTTGTTAAGATTACTCCAGCTCATGATCCAAATGATTTTGAAGTTGGGGTAAGACATAATTTAGAGCGTATTGTTATTATGAATAAAGATGCAACTATGAATGAAAAAGCGTTAAAATACAATGGGTTAAATCGTTATGAGTGTCGTGAGAAACTAGTTCAAGAACTAAAAGAAAAAGATTTGTTAATTGAAATTGAAGAGATTATTCATTCAGTAGGACATTCTGAAAGAAGTAATGCGGTGGTAGAGCCATTGCTTTCTAAACAATGGTTTGTAAAAATGCGTCCATTAGCTGATCAAGTTTTAAAAAATCAAGATGATAAAGATGCGAAAGTAAACTTTGTCCCTGAGAGATATGAAAAAACTATGAAGCATTGGATGGAAATAACTTACGATTGGTGTATTTCAAGACAGTTATGGTGGGGTCATCGGATTCCTGCATGGTATAAAGATGACGAAATATATGTTGGCTTAGAAGCACCAGATGGTGAAGGCTGGACTCAGGATTCAGATGTGTTAGATACGTGGTTTTCTTCAGCTTTGTGGCCTTTTAGTGCTCTGGGGTGGCCAGAGAAAACAGAATTGCTTGAAAGATATTATCCTAATAATGTTTTAGTTACTGGTTATGATATTATTCCTTTTTGGGTAAATCGTATGGTATTCCAAGGATTAGAGTTTACCAATAAAAGACCGTTTAAAGATTGTTTAATTCACGGACTTATTCGTGATAAAGAAGGCACAAAGATGAGCAAGTCTTTAGGCAATGTTATTGACCCGATGGATGTTATTAACGACTATGGTGCGGATTCATTAAGGTTTTATTTAACCACTAGTGCAGCTAATGGAACTGATTTAAGTTTTGATATGGATAAGATTAAATCAACTTGGAATTTTATTAATAAATTTTGGAATGCTTCAAGATATGTATTAATGAATATTGAAGATTATGAATATACGTTGGAAAATTTGAAATTAGCTGATAAGTGGATTTTAAATAGGCTGAATGAAACAATAAAAATAGTTACTAAACATATGGATAAATATGAATTTAATATTGTTGGATCTGAACTTCATAGTTTTATTTGGAATGATTTTTGTGATTGGTACATTGAACTTTCTAAAATTGAGATTAATAATACGACAAAAACGGTTTTAACATATGTTTTAAAATCAATTTTGAAAATGCTTCATCCGTTTATGCCTTTTGTTACGGAAGAAATTTACACTAAACTTCCAAAGGTAGAAGAATCAATAATGATTTCGGATTATCCAAAATGCAATAAGAGCTTTGAATTTAAAGAGGCTAAAGAAATGGATGAAGTTATTGAATTAATAAAAAGAATAAGAAAGATTAAACTGGAAAAAGGCGTTAAAGAAATTTATTTAAAATACGAAAGTCAAATTTTGAAAGACAATTATCTTATTTTAAATAAGTTATTAAAGGTAAATACAACGATTGATTATACGAATTTTGCGCTTGTGACGATTAGCTTCCAAGATGATTTGGTTCATTTATATTATGATGGCAGTGCCAATAAAACAGCAGAATTAGAAAGTTTATATCGTGAAAAGGAACGTTTAGAAGCTTCGATTTCTAGACGAAATAAACTATTATCTAATGAAAACTATTTAAAGAAGGCACCAACCAAAATAGTAGAAGTAGAAAAAGAAATGCTTGAAAAAGAAAAGAAGGAATTGGAAGTTATTCTGGTTAAAATTAATTAGACACAAAACTCGACAAGAATAATTAAAACTAATTGATTTTTAAAAAAAATTATGATATATTTATAACAGTAGCAAGGTGAGGAGGTGAAATAGATGAAAGATAATATAAAGGGGTTTACATTAGTCGAATTGTTAGCCGTTATCATTATTTTAGCTATTGTTGCCTTAGTTACTACACCTGCGATTTTAAATGTTATTAATAATTCACGTTTGGAAGGGGCTAAAGATAAAACTTGGGGAACTATTGATGCTGTTAAATTAGCATATACCCAATCTCAAACTTTAGATAATAAAGATATTGTAGATAATCCAAAAGTTACTTTTAGTTCTAATAAAACAGATGATAGTGTTACTACAATTGGAAGAGCTGTGACTATAAGTGGTGAAAAACCTTCTGGTGGTTCTGTTACGATTAATACAACCACAGGTGAAATTACAGCTAAAGATTTATTGTTCACTGGTAATGGTAAATATGCATGTACCACTAATTCTACGGGAACCTCAGTAACTTGCTGTAAAAACGCCACTACTTGTACAGCATCATAATCTTAGGTACATCCTAAGTTTTTTTCTTGCTAAATAATTTTCCTTATGGTATTATTATAATAGAGGGATAGCATGGGTAATAAAACAGTAGAAAATATTTTTATTATTGCTTTAATAGGCATTATTGCTTGTTTAATTTTTCCAATTGTCCAAAGGACTATATATGCTGCCCAACTTTCTGGTATTGAATCTAGTGTTTATGGTAGTATTGATAGTGTTAAAGTCTTATATACTAATGAAAGCTTAAATCAAGAGATAACGTTACCGTTTACTGTAAAGTATAATAAAAAGGGTTATAATCTTTATCTGGGAACTAAAAAAATAACTGCTAAGGAGAAAATAACTAAAAGTGGGAGATTGCCAATTGGTGGGCATATTACGATTAATCCAGATGGGACAATAAGTGTAGTTAAATTAAAATATGAAAAATTTATTTGTAGTAAACCACCTAATGGTGAGTTAAAATGTCAAAGGAACTCATAAGAGTTTTTTTATTTATCTAAAAATGATATAATTAAGTAGGTGAGGAAACATGAAACAAGAAAACATCCGAAACTTTTCAATAATTGCTCATATTGACCACGGGAAAAGTACGATTGCTGATAGAATATTGGAATTAACGGGAGCGATTACAGAAAGGGAAATGCAAGATCAATTGCTTGATAGCATGGATATTGAAAGAGAACGTGGAATTACTATAAAGTTAAATGCTGTTCAATTGAACTATAAATATCAAAATGTAGATTATCTTTTGCATCTTATTGATACACCAGGCCATGTCGATTTTTCCTATGAAGTATCTCGTAGTTTAGCGGCATGTGAGGGAGCGGTGCTGGTGGTTGATGCGGCTCAAGGCATTGAAGCTCAAACTTTAGCAAATGTTTATTTAGCTTTGGAAAATGATTTGGAAATTATTCCAGTTATTAATAAAATTGATTTGCCCAATGCGGATATACCTAAAGTAAAAGCAGAGCTTATCAGTACGCTTGGTTTTAAAGAAGAAGAAATTATTTTGACAAGTGCGAAAACAGGCGAGGGAATTAGGGATTTGGTTAATGCTATTGTGACTAGAGTTCCGGCGCCTAAAGGAAATAATAATGATAAACTGCAAGCTTTGGTTTTTGATAGTTATTTTGATCCTTATAAAGGGGTAGTAGCTTTAGTTCGAATTGTTAATGGTGTAGTAAAAGTTAAAGATAAAATCAAAATGATGGCCACTGGTGCAGTTCATGAAGTTGTTGAGCTTGGCATTAGTAATCCTAAAGAAAAGAGCAAAAAAGAATTGGTCACTGGGGAAGTTGGGTATATTTGCGGGAGTATTAAAAGTATTCGTGATGTTAAGGTTGGTGATACGATAACGAAATTTGAAGATCCGGCTTTGCAAAGTCTTCCAGGTTATAAGCCGATGAAACCTATGGTTTTTTGTGGATTATATCCTCTAGAATCTAGTAGGTATCCTGATTTAAGAGAAGCTTTAGATAAATTGAAGTTAAATGATGCGGCTTTAGAATTTGAGCCTGAGACTTCTAAAGCTTTAGGCTTTGGTTTTAGGTGTGGGTTCTTAGGCTTATTGCACATGGAAATTACTTTAGAGAGGATTGAAAGAGAGTTTGGTATTGAGTTAATTGCTACGAGTCCTTCGGTTATTTATAAGATTACTAAAACTGATGGGGAAATCATTAATATTGATAGTCCAGTTAAAATGCCTGATAGACAAAAAATAAAGAAAATTGAAGAGCCTTATATTAAAACTAATATTTTAGTTCCAAGTACGTATATTGGGCCTATTATGGAACTATGTCAAAACAAACGCGGCAACTATGAAAGCATGGAATACTTAGATCAAACAAGGGTTAATATTCATTATGAAATACCTTTATCAGAAATTGTATATGATTTTTTTGATAAATTAAAAGGGGTTACTAGAGGTTATGCTTCTTTTGATTACGAATTAATTGGTTATAAAGAGAGTAATTTGGTTAAGATGGATATTTTATTAAATGGTGAAATAGTCGATGCTTTAAGCTTAATAGTTCATAAAGATTTTGCCTATAAACGTGGGAAAAACATTGTCGAAGCTTTAAGAAAACAAATACCAAGACAAATGTTTGAGGTTCCTATTCAAGCAGTTATTGGTAGTAAAGCCATTGCAAGGGCTGATATTAAAGCAATGCGAAAAAATGTTTTGGCTAAATGTTATGGTGGCGATGTTTCAAGAAAGCGTAAACTACTTGAAAAACAAAAAGAAGGAAAAAAACGAATGAAAATGGTTGGGAATGTTGAAGTTCCCCAAGAAGCGTTTTTAGCGGTTTTAAGTACGGATGATGACAATTAAGAAGTGAGGTGATAGTGTGCTTTATCCAATTAGAAAAGTAAAAGTTGGATCAAAAGTCATGGATGTTGAACTTTATACCCCAACGCCTTATGAGGTTATTGCTGAAGATTTTGACTATCCAGCTTATATCAAAAATTTGATTAAAGAAGAAATTGCGCAAACAGGGATGGCCTCTGATGAAGAACTTTATGAATTATTTAATATGGGAAGGTATCAGCCAGAGACTGATCCAGAGAAAATAAGATTTAATAATAAAAAAGAAGCTGCACGTCAAGCATATTGTGAGCAGATGTTAAAACTACAAACTTTATATGAAAAATCACTTTCTAATAAGTGGGAAACCAAAGTGCCAATAAACGATCTTATGCAAGAGCTTGCTCAGGGCTATTTAGAAGCTTTAACGATTATTACGGATAATTATGAACGGAAAAGAAGCAGTAAGCAACCGATCTTAAAAGGTAAAGTAGATTCTTACCAAGGAGTTAATCGCTTGGTTGAAAAAGAGTTTCAAAGACGAAGAAAAAAAGAACAACTTCAACAAGAAAGTATTAAGCGCATTCAAGCTTATCACGATGGTTTACTTACGCCTAGAGAGTTAATGGGGTATGACATTAAAAATTTAGGTGAGATGGATCGGGTACTAAAACGTGGAGCTAGGAAAGTAATTAGAAGTGTTTTTGAAAGCATTCCAAATTATGAAGATTATACAATGGGCGAGTTATACGAAATTTATACTAATAATAAGCAAAACCAAGTAGAGATTAGTTCTGAATCATCTAAAGGAAAGTTAAGATGACAAGCTCAGTATATATTCACATTCCTTTTTGTATGAATATTTGTACATATTGTGATTTTTGTAAATTATATAAAAATGATCAATGGATAGAGGCCTATTTGCAGGCTTTAGAAAAGGAAATAAAGTCTAATTATCAAAATGAAAAGATAAAAACTCTTTATTTTGGTGGAGGGACACCTAGTGCTTTAACTATGGAGCAACTTGATAAATTATTTACTATAACTTCAATTTTTGATTTAACTGACGACTGTGAAATAACCTTTGAATGCAATGTCGAAGATTTAACTGAGCCAAAACTAGAATTTTTAAAAGATAAAGTTAACCGTTTAAGCATAGGACTTCAGTCGTTCCAGCCAAAAATCTTAAGTCTTTTAGGTAGAGCGCCGGTAAAAATATCGAATATAATTTTGGCTAAAAAATATTTTGATAATATTAATTTAGATTTAATGTATGGTTTTAAAGAACAAACATTAGAGGATTTAAAAAAAGATATTCAAATGGTTTTAAAGTTGGATGTATCACATATATCAGCTTACAGTCTTATAGTAGAACCACATACTAAACTTTTTATCAATAATTATAAATTAGATGATGATATTAAAAAAGATCAATTACTAAATAAAATGTTAGTAGAAAAAGGATATAATCATTATGAAATTAGTAATTATGCAAAGCCAAATAAAGAGTCGAAGCATAATTTAACTTATTGGAATAATGAATGTTATTATGGTTTTGGATTAGGGGCAAGCGGATACATAAATAATATTAGATACGATAATACTAGAAATTTAAATAGTTATTTAAAGGGAAATTATTGCAGTAAAATAAATAAACTTAATGAAAACGAAACTTTGCAGAATGAGTTTATTTTAGGGCTTCGTAAATTAAGCGGAATAAATAAAAAAGAATTTTATAGAAAATATGGTTTTAACATTTTAGAGGTAAAAAATCTGCATAAATTAATAGCTAAAGATTTAATAAAAAATGAAGATAATATTTATATTAATCCTGAATATCTATATTTTTCAAATGAAATTTTGATAAATTTTATCGGCGAAGATTTACACAAACATTAGTTTGTGATATAATTAAAATAGGTGGTAACATGAAAAAAGAAATTTTGCAAACAGAAATTGGCTATATAAAAAAACCTGAGTATCAAGCAAATGCCGAAATTTTAATTGAACTTTTGCCAGACTACTTTTTTGAGGTTCCAGCTAGTTCCACTGGCAAATATCATCCTAGTTTTGCTAGCGGCGAAGGTGGATTGATAAGGCACACTAAGGCGGCTGTTCGGATTGCTAATGAGTTATTAAATAGTATGATTGGTGATTCGTTTAACCAAGAGGAAAAGGATTTGATGATTTTGGCGTTAATTCTTCACGATGGGCTAAAACACGGACTTCCAAAAGAACAATATGTGCGATTTGATCATCCTTTGTTGATTGCCAATTTTATTAAAGAAAATCAAAATATGACATCGTTTAAAGATTCGGAGATTGATTTTTTAGTAAATGTTGTTTCTAGCCATATGGGGCCTTTTAATACTAATAAATATAGTGATGTTATTTTGCCAAAACCACAAAATAAATATCAAAAGTTTGTTCATATGTGTGACTTGTTGGCTAGTAAAAAGTTTTTGGACATCAAATTTGAAAATAACGAAATCGTAGATTAAAGAAATTTGAAAGTAGTAAAGTTTATTGAATCTTTTTAATGAAATTTGCGGAGAAATACTTCAATTATAAAAGTTAGGTAGGTCGAATAATGGAAAAAGGTAAATTAATTGTTATTGAGGGAACCGATTGTTCTGGTAAGGAAACTCAAACAAAATTATTAATTAGTAAATTAAGACAAAAAGGAATTAAAGTCGATGATTTTAGTTTTCCTAATTATAATTCTCCAACTGGTAAAATAATTGGCGGTCCTTATTTAGGTAAAATGTCTATTCAGCCAACTTATTTTGAGGAAGGGCCGACTCAGGTTGATCCCAAAGTGGCCTCACTTTATTATGCAGCTGATCGTAAATATAATATTGATAAAATAACGTTCCTTTTGGAAAATGGGGCAAATATAATTTTAGACAGATATATTTATTCAAATATGGCGCATCAAGGAGGAAAGCTAAAAGAAGCAGGTGAGCGAGAAAAAATGTATGAGTGGCTTGATAATTTAGAATTTAATTTGCTTGAATTGCCAAGGCCAGATATCGCGATTTTTTTGCACATGCCAGTAGATAAAATACAAATTTTACTTGCCAATCGTGAAAATGAATTTCCTGATAGACATGAGCAAGATACTAATCATTTGAAACAGGCCGAAAGGGCTTATATTGAGCTTGCTACACGATATAATATTCATACTATTGAGTGTGTAAATAAAGAGGGAATAAGACCAATTGAGGATATTAATGAAGACATTTATAATTATGTTATTAATCAATTATCACTATAATTATTAGTGATTTTTTATATAATAGGAATTTGCATTGCGAAAAAACGTAAAATAAAATTTAAAAACCGTTTACGAGAACATTTGCTTGCTATATAGTGAATGAAATAAAGAAAACAGGTGAACATATGAAAGTATTAAAAGGTTATATATTTAGAATGTATCCAGATAAAATCAAAAGCAACTTATAAATAAAACAATAGGTACTTCTGGATTTATCTATAATCATTTTCTATCTGATAAAATAAAAGAATATAAAGATATAGGTAAAAGTAAAAATGCATATGACCAAATAAAATTAATTGCTAAGCTATCTAAAGAATATCCGTGGATAAAGGAGGTAGATAGCTCGGCTCTTCGAACAAGTATCTTTAACCTTGAAGATGCTTATAAAAGATTTTATAAAGGAAGTGGATACTATAAATTTAAAGCAAAATATGTTCACGAAAGTTATAAGACCAATAATATAAAAATAAGGGGAGCGACTATCCGATATTGGTCTATGGAGGGGTGAGGGCTTCTGTGAAGTAGAAAAGATTTATTTTACATTTTCTTCCTATAATTAAGATATAATGTATAAAGAGGTGAAATATGAAAATAATTGCGCATCGCGGAAATGATGGAATTCATAAAGAGAATACTTTAGAGAGTATTTTAAATAGTTTAACATTTGATTATGTTGATGGTGTAGAGTTTGACATAAGAATGACTAGAGATTTTCAGTTCGTTATTCATCATGACCCTTTTTATGAAGGTTATCTTATTAGTAAGACTAGATTAAAAACGCTGCAAAAAAAGGGTTTAAATAGTTTAGAGGAAGTGTTAGAAAAAATTAATGGTAACAAGATAATTTTGATAGAGATTAAAGAAGAGAGCAATAAATTTCATATTTTAACGGCCAAATTATATCGAATATTGAGGAAATATGAGCTTAATTATTATATTTTTAGTTTTAATTATAAATTGATGACTTATTTTCAAAAAAAACATTCTGATATTAAAGTGGGGTTGTTAGTTGGGATAAAAATGAATTTAGACAAAATAAAAAATAGCTTTGACTTTAATGCTATTAATTATCATCATATAAATAAAGCTACGAATAAAGAGACCTTTATTTGGACAGTTGATACAGAAGAGGTATTTGAAAAGACTAAACAGAAGCAAAACATTATTACTGATAAAGCTAAATATATTTATGATTTGTCTAAATATGCGGAGAAACAACCTTAACTTTTTCTGAAATAATTATAGCTTTTTCATCGAGTGATCTAATGATTTCAATGACTTCATTAGTTTTTTTTCGTGGCGAAGTTATCATTAGTAAACTTTTACCTTCTTTAGATCCTTTAACACTATTGACTTTTAATTTTGATCTTTTTATTTTTTTGATTAGTTCTTTAGCTATTGCTTCATCTGTTTCTACCATGAATACGTTTGTTCCTAAGGCTATTTTTTCTTCTATATAGCTACCAATATATGAACCGGCTAAAGAACCTAAGGCAAAAAATAAAATTTTCCATGGATCTTCTTGAACATTAATAATAACTGTACCAGTGACAATAACCCAGATTAGAGCAATGATAAATTGTAAAACAGCACCCACAGTTTTTTTTCCATTGGCTACTACAATAATTCGAAGTGTTGATAGAGCATCTTCTATAATCTTACAAATAAATATTCCTGCATAAATAGCTATGTTCATAATTTTCACCTAATAATAGTTTTTCTAAAAAAAAAGAAAATATTCTAAAAATAAAGATTCTAGTATCAGTTTGACACGATTATCAAGAAGTGATATATTAAGAATACTTTTTTAAGGAGGCAATGTAATGGGTAAGAATACTTTTGATGTAGACAAAATAAAATATATTTTAACAAAACAAAAAGGTTTTTTAAATAAAAAATTGTCTTTTGGAATTAAAGATTTAACGGGAGATCGTTTTATATCTAGCGACAGATTTGCGTTAGAGGATTTTTATGAATATTTTGCGAATAACGATGAACCGGTGACGTTAGGTTTTTCTGATGTTTTCTTTCGTGAGGAGTTTGTGATTACTGGAATGGCGGAGGATGGAATAAGTTTAAAATATTTTTCCTTAAATAGTTTTACCGGTAAAACAGGAAATAAAGCAGGAAATTCTTCTATTATAAGTACGCCAAAATTATTTTTAACGGCTGCGCTTGAAAACCAAAATCAGGAAGATTCATCAAATTTAATAAAAACAGGGTTAACTTTATTGCCTAATATTTCATCGGAATTAATGGATCAACTTACGGAAGAATCGATTTGGCGTCCGGCTGGAGTTCAAAGATTTGAAAACGGTATAGTTTTTAACACTTATACTAACGGAAATGTGACCGTTAGTGTTGAAAGTTATAAAGCTGATATTGTCGAAAGTTATGTGCAATCGGCTGCTCATAACGAGCGAAGTTTAGTTAAAAAATAAAATTAAAATTTATTTGCATAGATGAACAAATAAATATGTAAAAGGTTTAATTTTATATGGCGATTTGTTTGCCAAAGAATATTTATAGCGACAACTATAAATATTTTTTTATAAAATTGTTTTTTTAGCATTCTACTATTGACAGTGCTAACATATAATGTTATAATGAAGTAGCATTCATACAGTTGGAGTGCTAGATGGCTAGGCAAAGAGGTGAAATAATGATTACGCAAAGACAAAAAGATTTGCTTAAACTAATCGTTGAAAGTTATATTAAAACAGCTAAGCCTGTCGGCTCAAAAGCTTTATGTGACATAATGAATTGTTCAAGTGCAACCATTAGAAACGAAATGGCTTTTCTTGAAGATCATGGGCTATTGGAAAAAACTCATACGTCTTCTGGACGAGTGCCGAGTGATAGAGGTTATCGTTATTATGTTGATAATATTATGAGTCCAAAAGAATTAACTGGTGAAGATATGCTTAAGTTACAAACTATTTTTAAAAACAATTCGTTAGTTTTAAGTGATGCAATTGTCAAAAGTATGGAAATAGTTTCTGAGCTTACAAATTATACGGCTATTGTTTTAGGTGAATCGTCAGCTGACAATAAGGTAGCTAAGGTTGAAGTAGTACCTACGGCAGCAAATCGTTTGACTGCTTTAGTTATTACTGATAAAGGACATGTAGAAAATCGAAATGTTATTTTAGAAGAAAAAGTAAGTACTGACGAGATAAAGCAAACTGTTGACATTATTAATAAACTAATTGTGGGTATTCCACTTTCTGAAGTTAGTAAGGTTTTAGAGTTTGAAGTTAAGCCGGTTATTGATAAATATGTAAAACAACATGAGGCTCTTTATAATGCTTTTTATAATGCGTTTAGTGATTTTGCTCCGAAGCCGGACATAAAAATGAGAGGAACCACTAAATTACTTAGTGAACCAGAGTTTAATGATGTTGCCAAAATGCGTGAATTGTTAAATAAGTTTGAGGATAAAGAGTTAATAAAAAATATTAAATCTGACGACGATGGTATTAGAATTTATATTGGCAGTGAAAATATGATTGATGATGATATTTCGATTATTAAGACATATTATACTAAAGATGGTGTTGAGGGAACGATTGCTTTAATTGGACCTAAAAGAATGGAATATGATCGCGCTGGTGCATTGTTAAATTACATCAAAGAAAACATAGGTAGAAATTAAAAGAGGTGAAAAAATGAAAGACGAAGAAAAAAAGAAACACCCCAAAGAGGAAAAGTCAAAAGCCAAAAAAGAGAAGTGTGAACGTCAAAAACACAATGAAGAAAATCAAAAGATTAAAGATTTAGAAGAAGCTTTACTTCGAAAAGATGCTGATATGATTAACTATCGCAAACGCAAAGAAGAAGAAGTTGCAAGGATGCTTAAGTATTCAAAAGAAGACATGGCCAAGGATTTATTGCCAATCGTCGATAATTTTGAAAGAGCAATTAATATGGATGACGATAATTTAGATGATGAGTTATCTAAATTCTTAGAAGGCTTTAAAATGATTTATTGCCATTTGACAGAAATATTAAATAAGTATGAAATAAAAGCAATTGATGGGGCTAATAAACCATTTGATCCAAATTATCATCAAGGCGTTTTAACTGAAAAAGTAAAAGATCTTGAACCTGGGATGGTGATTGAAGTTTTACAAAAAGGTTATTTATTAAAAGATAAAGTTATTAGACACGCTATGGTTAAAGTTAGCGAATAAGAGAAAGGAATGATAAAATATGAGTAAAATTATAGGTATTGATTTGGGTACAACTAATAGTTGTGTATGTGTATATGAAGGTGGCGAAGCTAAAGTCATTGCTAATGCGGAAGGTTCAAGAACAACACCTTCAGTAGTAGCTTTTAAAAATGATGAAATAATCGTGGGGACAGCGGCTAAAAACCAAATGGTTACTAATCCTGACACTATTTCTTCAATAAAAAGATTGATGGGAACTAAAGAAACTGTTAAGGCTAATGGTAAAGAATATACGCCTGAGGAAATTAGTGCGATGATTTTGTCTGATTTAAAGAAAACAGCTGAAAGTTATTTAGGCGAGAAGGTAACAAAAGCAGTTATTACTGTTCCGGCATATTTTAATGATGCTGAAAGACAAGCAACTAAGAACGCTGGTAAAATTGCTGGCCTTGAAGTTGAAAGAATAATAAATGAACCAACAGCAGCAGCTTTGGCATATGGTCTTGATAAACAAGATAAAACAGAACAAATTTTAGTTTATGATTTAGGGGGTGGAACTTTTGATGTTTCAATCCTTGAAATTGGCGATGGAGTGTTTGAAGTTAAGTCAACCAGTGGTAATAATCGCTTGGGCGGTGATGATTTTGACCAAAGAATCATTGATTATTTAACTCAAGAATTTAAAAAACAAAATGCGATTGATTTAACTAAAGATAAAATGGCAATGCAAAGATTAAAAGATGCCGCTGAAAAAGCTAAAAAAGATTTAAGTGGAGTTACAACGACTAATATTTCTTTACCGTTCTTGTCACAAGGTTCAGACGGACCACTTCATTTGGAATTATCATTAACTAGAGCTAAGTTTGAAGAATTGACCGACGATTTATTAGAATCTACTTTAGAGCCAATTAGAAAAGCTTTAAAAGATGCTGACTTAAGTAAAAATGATATTGATAAAGTATTATTAGTTGGTGGTTCGACTCGTATGCCTAAAGTGGCTGAACTAATTAAGAAAGAATTAGGCCAAGAACCTAGTAAGAATGTTAACCCAGATGAGGTTGTAGCTATGGGAGCTTCTATTCAAGGTGGAGTATTAGTTGGCGATGTTAATGATATTGTTTTATTAGATGTCACTCCATTATCACTTGGAATTGAAACTTTAGGTGGAGTATGTACTGTATTAATTCCAAGAAATACAACTATCCCAACTAGCAAATCACAAGTATTCTCAACAGCCGCTGATAACCAACCAGCAGTTGATATTCACGTTTTACAAGGTGAAAGACCAATGGCCGCTGATAATAAAACACTAGGAAATTTCCAATTAACGGGTATTCCTGCTGCCCCAAGGGGGGTTCCACAGATTGAAGTTACATTTGATATTGATGCTAACGGAATTGTAAATGTAACAGCTAAAGATAAAGGCACTGGTAAAGCTCAATCAATTACTATTACTTCAGGTGGTTCATTATCAGATGAAGATATTGATAAGATGGTTAAAGAAGCTGAGGAAAATAAAGCTGCTGATGAAAAACGTAAAGAAGCCGCTGATGCTAGAAATGAGGCTGAACAAACTATTTTCTTAGCTGAAAAATCAATTAAAGAATTAGGTAGTAAAGCCGATAAAAAAGAAAAATCAAAAGCTGAAGATCAAATTAAAGATTTAAGAAAGGCTTTAGAGAAAGAAGACGTGGAAGATATTAAAAAGAAAACTGAAGCGTTAAGTGAAACTGCTATGGCTTTAGGTGCGAAATTATATGAAGAAGCAGCTAAACAAAGTGAGGCAGCATCTAGCGAGGAACAAAAAGAAGATAAAAAAGATGATAATGTTAAGGATGCCGAATACGAGGAAAAATAAGATGATAGGTTCTAGTTTGCTAGAACCTTATCATTGTATAAGGAGTATGAAAACTTAAACAGAAAGGTATCAATTGAATAAAATTGATTGTGTGAATATATATGGAAAAACTACGTTCACAAATTGACGATAAATATAAATGGGATTTAAGTACTATTTATAAAGATGATGAGGAGTTGCAAGCGGATTATGTGGTTATAAAAAAACGACTTGATAATTTTGCCAAACAAGAAGATACTTTTTTAAATTCTGCTGATCATTTATATAATACGCTTAAAGAATATTATGATATTAGTGTGATAATTGATAAAATGTGGACTTATACAAGTCATAGATATGATACTGATATTACAAACAATAAAAACCAGGCTTGGTCAGAAAAGATTAATAATTTATTTACTGAATTAGATAAACAAAGCAGTTTTATTACGCCAAAACTTTTAGAAATGTCTGATAAGACTGTTGATAAATTTTACCAAGATAAACCTGAATTAAAAGAAGATTACGGGTTTGTTTTAGAGCTGATTTTTAGAAATAAGCCATATACTTTAACATTGTCAGAAGAAAAATTATTATCTTCTGCTTTAAAGGCGATGGGTGATACTAGTAAGATTGCTACGATGTTAACTACTTCTGATATTAATTTTGGTGAAATAGAAGATGCGGGTCATCATAAAATTACATTAACCGATACTAATTATTTTTCTTTTATTTCTTCTCATAATCGGGAAGTTCGAAAAAGTGCATTTGAAAGTTTATATAAGTCTTATAAACAGTTTAACAACACATATGCATTATCCTTATCGGCTTTTATTGAGAAAATGGTGACGATTAGTAAAATCAGACATTATAATAGTGCCTTGGAAGCTGCATTGTTTGCGGATAATGTTAGTACTGATGTTTATAGCAATTTAATTAATATTGTTAATAATAATTTAGAACCATTATATAAATATTATGAAATCAAACGTAAATTTTTAAAATTAGATGAATTTCATATGTATGACGTATATGCGCAAATTGTTGGTGAAAATCAAAAGAAATATAGTTTTGAAGAAGCCAAAAAATTAATTTTGGAGGGCCTTAAAATATTAGGCGATGACTATGTTAATAATTTGCAAAAAGCTTTTGAGGAGAGATGGATTGATATTTACCCTAATAAAGCAAAACGCGGTGGAGCTTATTCTGGTGGTTCTTATTTGACAAATCCTTTTGTTTTTCTTAATTTTAATGGCAGCTATAATGATGTTTCAACTATGGCTCACGAATTAGGCCATTCAATGCATACTTATTATTCACACATGAATAATAAGTATCAATATAGTGATTATACTATTTTCGTGGCTGAAGTAGCTTCCCAAGTAAATGAATTATTGTTTAGTAATTATATGTTAAATAAAGTTCAAACTAAAGAAGAAAAATTAAATATTTTAAATCAAATATTAGATTTATTTAAAAGCTCGATTTATCGACAAACTATGTTTGCTGAATTTGAAAAAATTATTTATGAAAAAAATGAGCAAGAGGAAATTATAACAGCAGATATTTTAAATGAGACGTATTATAATTTAGTAAGTAAATATTTTGGCCCTAAGGTAGTTATAGATGAAGAGATAAGGTATGAATGGCAAAGAATTCCGCATTTTTATTATAATTTTTATGTTTATAAATATTCTACGGGGTTAGCTGCGGCTTGTCATATTGTTAATCGTATTTTAAGCAATGAAAAAGGGGCTTTAGAAGAATATTTGACTTTCCTTAAAACCGGTGGTAATGATTATCCATTAAATGAATTAAAAATTGCTGGCGTTGATTTAAGCAAACCGCAAGTAATACAAAGTGCGATGGATATGTTTAGTCAATATTTAGCTCAATTTGAAAAATTACTAGATAGTTAGGTGATGAAAATGAATAAAAAAGATTATTATGAGATCTTAGGAGTTGATAAAAGTGCTAGCCAAGCCGAAATTAAAAGTGCTTTTCGTAAACTAGCTAAAAAATATCACCCTGATGTTTCTAAAGAACCTGATGCTGAAGAAAGATTCAAGGAGGCTCAAGAAGCCTATGCTGTTTTATCTGATGAAAACAAAAGAAAACAATACGATCAATTTGGTCACTCGGCTTTTGAAAATAATGGAGCAGGTGGTTATGATTTTTCGGGTTTTGATTTTTCCGATATTTTTAGTGAAATATTTGGCCAAGGCTTTGGTGGCTTTAGCAATTTTGGCTTTGGTGGTTTTGGCGATTCTAATTCTTCAAGGCCAACTAAAGGAGCCGATAAGATTGTTAGAGTTGATTTAACTTTTGAAGAGGCTGTTTTTGGAATTGATAAAGATATTATTTTAACTGTAAATGGAACTTGTGAAAAATGCCATGGAGTTGGTGGCTTTGATGTTAAAACATGTGATCGTTGTCATGGCTCAGGAACAATTACAACTCAGCAACAGACAATTCTTGGTAGTTTTATGACGAAAACGACTTGTGACCGATGTCATGGATCGGGAGAGATATATGCTAAAGAATGTTCACACTGTCATGGGCATGGTAGTATTAAGCAAGAAAAAGAAATTGAAGTTAAAATACCTGCGGGAGTAGATACTGGAAATCAACTTCGCATTCGTGGTAAGGGTGATGCTGGCAGTAATGGCGGGCCCAATGGTGATATATATCTTGAGTTTTATGTAAAAAAACATCAAATTTTCGAAAGAGAAGGCAATGATATATATCTTGAGCTTCCAATTACTGTATCTGAGGCGGCTTTAGGTTGTAAGAAAAAAGTACCAACGTTATATGGGAATATAACATTAACTATTCCTGCTGGCAGTGAGTCGAATGATAAACACCGTGTTCGTGGTAAGGGTGTTGAAAATATTAATTCATTCGGCAAGGGTGATATGTATATTATTTTAAAAGTAAAAACTCCACAAAAGTTATCTAGAGATCAAAAAAAATTATTTGAGCAACTTGCTAAAACTCATTTAGATGATGATAAAGAATTTAAACGTATTAATGAATATTTGAAATAGACCTATTAGCTTTATATTCAACTTTAGTTAAAATAAATAACTAAAGTTTTTTTATAATTTTGCCCATATGATTTTTGATAAAAAATAACAGTATTCGACAACTATTGACAAAAAAAATAAGGTTTAGTATTATTATGGTGGAAAGTAGAGGGAGTGTTTATGAAAAAAGGGTTTAAAGTTTTATGCGTGATGTTCGTGATTTTACTAACTACGGGTTGTGTTAAAATGGAATTTGGCATGAATATCAACAAAGACAAAAGTATGGATTTAGTTATAACGGAAGCATTTGCGAACTCGTTATTGGAGCAATCAGGAGAAGAAATTTTTAGCTCTGATGAACTTGAGAAAATCGAAGATAATGGTTTTAAAATCAGTAATTATTCTGATAATTCAATGAAAGGTTTTACTTTTACAAAAACGATTGATAACATTGATAATGTTAGTAGTGAAGAAGAGATTAAAGCTGATATTAGTGTGGGATTAGATTCTGATAAAGATTTCAGTGACAAAATATTTACGGTAAAAAAGGGATTTTTAAAAAATACATATATCGCTAATTTAACATCTTCAGATACTGATAGCGTTAAAAATCAAGTTGGTTCTTCTTCAAACGCTAATGATGAAAATTATGATAACATAGCGGATGATGCCACTGCGGATATTGATTATTCTTCTATGATGGGTAGTATGGACATGAAATTTGTAATTAATTTACCGTATGCGGCTAAAAGCAATAATGCAACTGACGTAGAAAATGACGGCAAAAAGTTGAGCTGGGATTTGTTAAATTTCGAAAAAGAAAATATTAAATTTGAATTTGAGCTTTATAATATGACTAATATTTATATTGCTGGTGGAATAGGTGCATTAATACTTGTTGTTGTAATTACTTTAATTATTTTTACTAAAAAGCATAAGAAAAATAGTCCAACAATGACTACTCAAAGTTTAAATACTTTAAAGGAAAATGAGGTATCAGCAAATAATGAATCAGGCTCAAATATAAATGAATCAACAATGGGATCTTTAATTACTCCAGATAATTTAAATGCTACACCAGTTAATAATGGGGGAATTAATGAATCAAGTTTGAACTTGGGTACTAGCTCAGAAGCCATAATACCTGATAGTCAGATTGAAACTTTAAATGTAGAAAATCCTATGACTAAATCCGTTTCTACTACTTCTAGTTTAGAAGTTCAGGGTGAAACTTCGCCTGAGAGTTTAGAAATATTCAATGTTTCACCAGGGGATTTTAAACAAGATAAATAGTTTATGTTATTAAATGAAAGAATTTTTGGTAACTAATATTTTTAAGCGCTCATTATATTGTAATAATGGGCGTATTTTTTTGTTTTATTACTTAAGACTTTTAATTTGATTATTCTATAAAAGCTTTTTTGTTTTTTTATGCTTTTGTGATATAATAACAGCGATTTTGGTTGTTGAGGACTTGTCGTAATTATAAAAATAGGTGATTGCTATATTTTAGCAGGAGAAAGTTTCAATAAATGTAACATTTAACTTGCAGGGAAAACGTATATATATTATAATGTATATTGAAAGGGTGAAATGATGGAAGATATATTATTTGAGACGGAAGCAAAAATGGAAGAAGCTATTGAAAACATGAAAAAAAGATTTACAAATGTTAGAGCTGGACGGGCTAATCCTGCAATTTTAGATGGTGTTATGGTAACATATTATGGAACTTCTACGCCTTTAAAACAGCTTGCCACAATTTCAATTCCAGAGGCTAGGCAACTGATGATTAAACCTTTTGACAAATCGTGTTTAGCGGACATTGAAAAAGGAATATTTGAAGCTAATATTGGGTTAACACCAAATAATAATGGTGAAACGATAATTTTAAATATTCCAACTTTAACCGAAGAAACACGAAAAGAATATGTTAAACAGGTCAAGCAAATAGCTGAAGACTGTCGTATTCATTTACGTAATGTTAGACAAGAAGCGAATAAAGATGTTCAGAAAATGGAAGAAGCGACTGAAGATGATAAGAAAAGGATGTCTGAAGATGTGCAGGCTTCAATTAATAAATATAATAAAATTGTAGATGATCTTTTAAAAGAAAAAGAAAACGAACTACTTACAGTTTAAAAGGACGTGTGTCATATGTTAAAAAGAAGGAATAATAAAGAAATCGATACAGAACGAATTAATAATGTCACTGATCTAGCCGCTAAAGTTTTAAGAGTAACTTATTTTTTACTTTTGGCTTTAGGCGTTTATTTAATCCTACTACTATTTAAAGAGACTAACATTCTTAATTTTATTTGGACTGTTATAAAAATAGTAGCTCCACTGTTTATAGGAATTTTAATAGCTTGGTTATTTGACCCATTTGTTAAATGGCTGCAATCAAAAAAAATCAAACGAAGTTTTGGTGCTATTATAACTTATTTAATTTTATTTTTAATTGTATTTATTGTACTTGCCGCTTTAATTCCTTTATTGGCTGCTCAAATAGGTGAATTTGCTAAAATAGCTCCAGGTGTTTTTGAGTCTATCAAAGGTTGGTGCCTAGGAATTTTTGATTACGTTGGGCAAATTCAAAATATCGATGCCAATTCATTAAAAGCAGAGTTTTTTGAAAAATTTAATGAAATTGCGGCTGGAATTACTAAAGAATTACCTAGTCAATTATTTAATATAATTACCGGCTTTTTCTCTGGTATGGGGACTTTGTCGTTAGGTTTTATTATTGGTTTCTTTTTATTAGTTAGTTTTGATTCTACGGCATCTTTAATTAACTTTATTCCAAAGAAAATTAGAGATACTAGCATGAATTTAATTAATGATGTCAATAATTCTCTTCGAAAATATGTTCAGGGGGCACTAATTGATTGCTCTGTTATCTTTATTCTAACCTCAATTGGGCTATGGATAATAGGATTGAAAGCTCCCGCACTATTTGGTTTCTTCTGTGGTTTAACTAATATTATTCCATATTTAGGGCCATATATTGGTGGTGCTCCGGCTGTAATAGTTGGATTTACCCAAAGTCCAACTATTGGTATTTTATCTATTATTGTCATAGCAGTTATCCAATTTTTAGAAGGCAATTTCTTACAACCATATATTATGTCAAAGACGACAAAATTACATCCTGTAACAATTATTTTAGGGTTATTAGTTTTTGGATATTTCTTTGGTATGTTAGGAATGCTAATTTCAACACCAGTTTTAGCGGTTTGTAAAACAATTTTCCAATTCTTTGATCGCAAATATGGAATAATTGATCGGGATGATGGGGAAATATTAGATTCTGAAGTGACGATAGGGATAAATAAGATTAAAAATCATAAAAACGTAAAAAAAGAAAAGTAAGCTAATTTAAACTTTATAGAGAGCTAGGGTTTGGTGGAACCTGGCAAGTTAATTAGCCCAAAGCTCCTTTTTAGTGAAATGTAAACATTTCCGGTTAGTAGCCGTTATCGAAATTAAGAATAATTAGGATGGTACCACGGTTTTTCGTTCCTAGATAACCTGGTATCTTTTTCTTTTATAAGGAGGGTTCATGGGAAGATTTAAAGTAAGGTGTGCGGTTTTTTTAATTCTCACTAAAGAGGAAAATGGTAAAAAGTATGTTTTGCTTCAGCACCGTTATAATACAGGAATAGAAGATGATAAGTGGGGAGTTAGTGTTGGTGGTCACTTAGAGAAAGGTGAGACACTTAAAGCTTGTTTGATTAGAGAGACTTTAGAGGAAATTGATATAACATTAGATTCTACTTGTTTAACTTTAGTAAATATTGTTCATGCTAATTTTAATGGAACTGAGTATATAATGCCTGTTTTTCATACTGATAAATGGCAGGGTATACCTAAAATAATGGAACCGGATAAATGTGATGGTTTAAAATGGTTTGATATTAATAATCTTCCAGAAAACATATCAGCCAATCGCCGGCAAATGATTGAAGATTATTTAAATCAACAAAATTACCGAGAGATTGGGTTTGAATAAGGAGGAGTTATGGAAAAATTATATGTCCTAGCTGGTAAAGCGCGTAGTGGAAAGGATACTACGGCTAAATTACTTGCTCAATTATATACTAGTAAAGGGAAAAAGGTTATAAAGCTTTCTTACGGATTTTATCCAAAGTATTATGGATCATTACTTCTCGGTTGGGATTTGTCGGAAGAAACTAAACCACGAACGGAATTACAGAGTATTGCGATTGAATCAAGAAAGACTAATCCGGGATTTATTGTAAGAAGAATGACTGAGGATATTAATGTGCTACAAAAATATGCTGATATAATTATAATTACCGATGCTAGAATGCCTGAGGAAGTAAAAATGCCTAAAGAGAAGTTTAAAGATGTGATTACTATTAAAGTTGAAAGGCCTAATTTTGAAAGTCCTTTAACGAAAGAACAGAAAAATAATCCGATTGAAACGGCACTTGATAATTTTCAAAATTATGATTATATTATTCAAAATGATGGCAGTTTATTAGAATTAGAAAATAAGATTAATGAAATTGTTCATAACAATTAGGAGGTAATATGAGGAGATTGTATGTTTTTGCAGGCAAAGCTAAGACCGGGAAGGATACCGCTGCTGGTGTTATTGAAAAATATTATCGTACTCAAGGGGAAAAAGTTATTAAATATTCTTGTACAGTGTACTTAAAAAAATATATTAAAGAAATTTATAATTGGAACGAAGATGAAAAGACTAAGCCTCGTGAATTACTTCAAACTTTAGGGAAGGAGATAAAAGATAAATATCCTGATTTCTTTTTAACTAGGATGGAAGAAGATATTAATTTTTTGTCTAATCACTGCGATATCATGATTATTACGGGAATTAGATTGGTGCCAGAATTAAATTTTTTGAGAAACAAATTTAAGAGTATATTAATTAAAGTGGAAAAATCTGTATTAGATAACACATTAACTGAAAAAGAAAGAAATGATGTTACTGAAACAGATGTTGATAAATTTAATAACTATGATTTTATAATTAAAAATGACAGTGATATTTTTGAATTAAATAATAAAATTATTAAGCTTATAGAAGAGGTGGAACATGAATATTAAAGATGCATATATTGAATTTTTTAAGGGAAAAGGTCATAAATATATTCCAAGCGCGCCAATTATTCCAGAGAATGATCCGACTAGTTTATTTACAACTGCTGGAATGCAACCACTAGTGCCATATTTGATGGGGGAAAGCCATCCAGAAGGAACTAGATTAGTTGATGTGCAAAAGTGCTTTAGAACTAATGATTTGGATGAAATTGGCGATACTACTCATCATACGTTTTTTGAGATGCTTGGCAATTGGAGTTTAGGTGATTATTTTAAAAGAGAGTCAATTAGTTGGAGCTTTGAGTTTTTAACGGAAGTTTTAAATATTCCAAAGGAAAAATTAGCTATTACTGTATTTGCCGGTGAAGGTAATATTCCAAGGGATGATGAGTCGGCTGCCATATGGAAAAACCTAGGAATTAGCGAAGACCGTATAAGTTATTTAGGGAAAGAAGATAATTTTTGGACAGTTGGTGGTAGTGGTCCTTGTGGACCAGATAGTGAAATTTTTTATTGGCGTAGTGATGAGCCGGTTCCGGTGAAGCATGATCCAAATGATGAGAGATGGGTTGAAATTTGGAATAATGTTTTTATGCAATATTATTTAGATAACGAAGGGAATGTTACCGAATTAAAGCAAAAGAATGTCGATACAGGAATGGGAGTTGAAAGAATTACTTCTGTTTTAGAAGGTGAACATGATAATTATAAAACCTCAATATGGTGTCCGGTAATATCTAAAATAGAGCAAATTGCCAATAAATCGTATGACGATTTTGAATATACAAAAGCGATGCGTATTATTGCTGATCATATTAGAGCTATTGTTATGATTAGTGGTGATGATTCTGGGTGTAAACCGTCAAATACTGATCAAGGTTATATTTTGCGAAGATTAATAAGGCGAATGATTAGATATGCCAAAAAATTAGAAATTGATATTAACAGCAACTGGGATCAAGAAATTGCTTTAATGATTATCAATGATTATGCGAAGTATTATCCGGAACTAGAGAAGAATAAAGATATTATTTTAGACGTTATGCAAACTGAAAAAGTTAAGTTTAATCGTACTTTGGAGAAAGGCTTAAGAGAATTTGAAAAGATTACTAATAACTTAAATGGTAATACAATTAATAGGGATTTAGCTTTTAAGTTATATGATACTTATGGTTTTCCAATTGAATTAACGGAGGAGCTAGCTAAAGAACAAAATTTAATTGTCGATATTAGTGGTTTTAAGCAAAAGTTTAAAGAGCATCAGGAAAGATCGCGCGCTGGAGCTACTCAGAAATTTAAAGGTGGACTTTCTGGTGATAGTGTCGTAGAGACTCGTTATCATACAGCGACACATTTATTGAATGCCGCATTAAAAGTAGTCATTGGTAAAGATGTTCATCAAAAAGGTAGTAATATTACTAAAGAACGTATGCGTTTTGACTTTTCTTGCGATCATAAATTAACAGATGATGAAAAACAAAGAGTCGAAAATTTAGTTAATCAATGGATTCAAGAAGCAATCGATGTTACACATGAGCAGATGAGTAAAGAAAAGGCCTTGAATTCTGGCGCTGAATGTATGTTTGTTGAAAAATATCCTGATGAAGTAACAGTTTACTCAATTGGTGATATATCTAAAGAGTTATGTGGGGGGCCACATGTTCAAAATACTAAAGAGTTGGGACATTTTAAGATCAAAAAAGAGGAAGCTAGTAGTGCAGGAGTGAGAAGAATAAAAGCTATTTTAGAATAACGATAATGTTATTCTTTTTTTGCATATAATGAAAAAGGAGGGAAAAAATGAATGAGATAGATAAGAAGTTTAATGAGTTAGTGCAAAATTTAGAAAGGCTTAGCACGGTTGATATTTTTTATAATATTCGCCATAAGTATTTATCGCTTAGCGATGAGCTGAAAAATTCGTTAGAAGATTTTTTAAAAAAATTTAATTACTGGGGAACATTAGATTATAAAAACAATGATTTTAGTGAAATCTATGAGAAAGCTTTATCTTTAAAGGAACATTTAAATGATTATGTTTGGTTATATCAAAAACTGGCTGATTACCGTTCTAAAAAATTATTATTTGCTATTTTAAATAATTGGTATCAATATGATTTTGATAGTTTAGGTAGTTCAAAAGAAATAAATTTTAGTGATTATTTTGATTTAGATATAGTAAAATGTGAGGAAGAAGTATTCGTAGATTTAGGGGCTTATACTGGCGATACAATTTTAAATTATATTAACATTTATGGAGAGGATAGTTATAAAAAAATATATTGTTATGAAATCACAGAAGAAACTTTCTCCTTACTTAAGCATAATTTGTTAGATTATTCTAATATTGAATTTAGGAGAAAAGCCGTAAGTGATAAAAGTGGAGTTATGTATATAAATCCTAGTTCTGTTGATTCATCGGCTAATACTATAAGTGAAGAAGGAAGTATTGAAGTTGTTACCACTACTTTAGATGAGGATATATTTGAACCAATAACGACTATTAAAATGGATATTGAGGGCGCGGAGCAAAAGGCTTTAATTGGGGCTAAAAACCATATTATAAACGATAAACCTAAATTATTATTGTCGGTATATCATAATAATGAAGATTTATGGAAAATACCAAGAATGGTAGAAGAAATGTGCCCAGGGTATAATTTTTATTTGCGTAATCATGGTGGCAGTGTATTTCCTACTGAAATAACTTTGATTGGCATTTATGGTGGATAGTTCTTGAATTTTATAGCTTATATAATGGTTAATACATGTAAATTTGCTTATGGCAGTTGTTTATGGTGATTTATATAGAAAAATAAGAGATTATTACTAATTTTAGTTGTAGTGGAATTAGAGTTTTCTTGGCAATAGTTAATGTATTATTTTAATTTGTCAAATGAATGTTTTTGTTTAATAATCTTGTATATGGTTTAGAGCATAATGGTATAGGTTTTATAATTTATTGCATTCAAGAAAGTCGGTAAAGCTCTAATTATTAATTTGAAAAGGTTAGTATTATGAATCATATTAATATCGCTAAATATGTCGTTAGTATTTTCTTTTATAATGTTGAAATAGAAACTATTGAGTTTCTATTTTAGTGTGTAATATTTGACAATATCAGACATATTTTTAATTAGAGGTGGATTATGAAGAAAATATTAATAGCTTTAATTTTAAGTACATTATTTATTAGTCCTAATGTTAAAGCCGAAGAATTAAAACTAGCGGAGAATGCTAAATCAGCTATTTTAATCGAAGCTAGTACGGGGAAAATTTTATTTGAAAAAAATGCTGACGAAAAACTAGTCCCGGCTAGTATGACTAAAATGATGAGTATGCTTTTAATTATGGAAAATATCGAAAATGGGGTTTTGAAATGGGATCAAAAAGTTACGGTTAGTGAAAATGCTTCTAGTATGGGTGGCAGTCAAATATTACTTGAAACTGGTGAAAAAATGATGGTTCAAGATTTATTTAAAGGTGTTGCTATTGCTAGCGGTAATGATGCGGTAGTGGCTTTGGCAGAAGCAATCGCTGGTAGTGAAGAAGGTTTTGTTGATATGATGAATAAAAGGGCTAAGGAATTAGGACTTAAAAATACTAACTTTAAAACGCCTCATGGATTAGATGAAGCTAATCATTATTCGAGTGCAAGAGATATGAGTACAATTGCTAAAGAACTGGTTAAACATGAAAAGGTATTAGAGTTTACATCTGTATATGAAGACTATTTAAGAGAGGATACTGATAAGAAAATATGGCTCGTTAATACTAATAAAGTCGTATGTTAATTCTGCTATGGCCACTTTCCCTTAATTTTCATGCATATTTTTCTACAAACGTGAATAGTTTTTTGTGGAAAGAGGGTTTTGAAATGGGGAAACAGAAAATCGTGATCGATGAAAATTTGGCTATTAGAATGATGAAGTTTTTTCTTGAAACTAGTGCCCCAAGAATTTTGCAGGAGGGTGAGGGTGCAAAAAAACAGGTGATGAAATCTGATAATTAGAAAGACCGCAATATATACCCGGGTGTCTACCGAGGACCAAGCGCTCGAAGGGTATTCGATTAATGCTCAAATAGAAAAGCTAGCGAAGTATGCTGATATAAACGATTGGGAAATTTACGACGTATACACGGACGACGGGCGAAGCGGTAAGAATATTACCGGTAGACCGGAATTGCAAAGGTTGCTAAAGGACGTTGAAAAAGGGCGCATTGATAACGTCCTTGTTTATAAACTTGATAGGTTAACTAGGTCATTGCTTGACCTCATGGAAATGGTAAATTTCTTTGAAAAGTATGATTGCTCGCTTAATAGCCACACGGAGAAACTGGACACTTCCAACGCTGTTGGCCGAATGTTCGTCAAAATACTGGGGACATTTGCAGAGTTTGAAAGAGAAAACCTCGCTGAGCGCGTGGCATTTGGATATGAGCAGAAGACTAGAGAAGGAAACTACACCAACACAAATGGAGTGTTCGGGTATGACTATATACGAGCAACCAAAACCGAAGATGGAAAGCTAGTTGTAAACCCGCAAGAAGCGCCGATAGTTAACAAAATTTATGACTGGTACATATCGGGTTATTCGATGTTGAAAATAGCCAAGTTGCTTAAAGATATGGGAGTTCCAACAAAGAGAGGCGGGAAGTGGTCGCAGACAACAATACGTTCTATTCTGACCAATCCGCTTTATGTTGGAATAGTTAGATACAGCGTTAAAAGCAAGAAATCGGGGAAGTATTTTGAGACAGATGGTAAAGCAGTCATACCGATATTAACGATGGAGAAATTCGAGGAAGTTCAGCACTGTATGAAGAAGCGCCAGAATTTCAATACAAGACGATACCCTAGCGAGAAAGCATATTATTCAAGGGTGCTCAAATGTTCTAAATGCGGGGGTACGATGTACGCTCGCCAGCAGGTTCAAGGGAAAGGGCATTACATTAGCTATTCGTGTAACAACGCCCGAAATGGTGAATGTGACGCTGTTGGATTTTCTCATTTTAAGATGAACACGGCTTTTGAAAGCTATCTTGAAAAGCTGGACGAATTAAACCCTCTTAAAAGTTTTGCAATCGAAGCACCAGTGAATGACGATAATCAGGGCCAGCGCAAAAAACTTAACAGGGCATTGAAACAAATTGAGGCGAAAAAAATTGAAGCTAGAAAATTATTTATAATCGATGGACTTCCTTCTGACGAATATAAAAAAATCGTTGAAGAATTGGACGAAAAAAAGGCCAGCATAGACAAAGAGCTCATGGGATTAGATAGCGTTACCAAAAAAGAGAGTTTCAGTGCCGCAGACTTGCAACGTGTGGTAAGCGACGTGAAACTCAACTGGGAACACTTAACGGACAAGGAACGACAAAGGTTCATGGAACTGTTCGTACAATATATTTCCGTAGCGAAGGAAAATGACGAAGTAATAATCAAAGATATTTGCTTTGATACATACACACCTTCAGAGCAAAATAGTCTTGTTGCATAAAGTACTTAAAGTGCTTTTTTCATGTCTCATGACTGTCATTTTTAGACTGGTCATCGCATACACTCTCATAAACCCATCCACATATCAAAATAATCCCAGTTAATGCATAGTTTCTGCCACTTATGCGCTGGGGAGGTCTCGGCTAAAAATTACCCGAGACCTCCCCAGCGCAACGTGACATATCTAAATGTGATTTATATTAAGTTGTAGTAGTGATTATTTTGATATGTGGATTGAGAGAGTGTGAGTTAGTTGAGAGAGGTAGGGAGAGAGAAGGTTAAGATCGAAGAACAAAGATCAGGAGAAAAAGGAGAAGGGAAAGACCAAGGGAAAAGGTCAAAACCTGTAATTGTGAGAGATAGCTAAGAGCATAGAAAGGTTGTGAGTAAATGGAATTGCAGGAACGCGATATTCGCATCTTGAACGAGGTTTCACGCTGGCGGTTTCTGCTAGGACGCCACGTTGTTGGTTTGTGCGATTTTCCGTCGCAAAGTACCGCAAGCAGACGGCTACGCGCGCTTGTTGAGGGGAAGTATCTTGAACGGAAGCGTGTACTTTACGGTTTTCCAGCGCTCTATACCGTCGCGCATAAGGGCCGAGTATTGATTGGAGCCAACAAACGTGCTGACAAGGTTAATTTGGCCCTCATACCGCATAACGTGGCCGCGCTGGACACTGCTATCTACTTTCATGAGGTGCTAGGCGTTCCTATGGCCGACTTCGTTACCGAAAAGGAAATGCACGTTGCGGACGGCTTCGCCACTAGGCGACACCGCCCAGACTTTTTGTATCACGAGAATGGGGCCACGGTAGCCGTCGAAATCGAACTTTCGCTAAAGTCGCTGGACAGTTTGCGTGACAATATCAAAGTCAATTACATAGAATACGAAAGGCAGATTTGGGTGTTGGAGAAGCGCAACACCAAACTAGAACGAACAATCTTGAATGAGATTGAGCATTACCCTGGCGTTGAAGTACTTTACTTGACGGACATTCTTAATCGCTAGGGGCTGTTTGCAGGAGGGATCTATATGGGGCTACTAGAAGCCAATCCAATTTTTCTTTTGATAGTGGCGCTGGTTATCTGCGTCTTTTTCTACTTCGGCATTGAGAAAATGCGTCGTGGCAAGAGCCTAGACGCTGATATGTTCAATATTCGGAAGGACCTAAAAAACATTAAGGGGTCAGGACTTAAGCAATTTGGGGAAGAGCCGAAGGAGATACTACTAGGAACTGACCCGAACGGTAGAAAGATAAGTGTACCCATTGATACCCATCACATGTATTGCAGTGGAACGACGGGAACAGGAAAAACGGTTTTACTTTCAAACATCGTCAAAGCCTCGATTGACTATGGCTGTCCGCTAGTCGGCATTGACGGCAAGGGTGATACCGGCCCTGGCTCTATGGTTGAAATTATCAGGGGAATGAAGGGTGACAAGAAGTTATATGTCATTGATATGAACAATCCGGAAATCAGCGACAAATACAACCCGTTTAAGAACACTTCTCCCACAGTCGTTAAAGACATGCTAATAAACCTAACCGAGTGGAGCGAGGAGCATTACAAGGCCAACACCGAGCGCTATTTGCAGTGTCTTATAGAACTGATGTTTAAGTTAGCAATTCCTCTTTCGCTTGAAAGTATTGTGCGCTCTATGTCGGTTGATGACTTCCTAGTTTTGAGCAAAAGGGCTAATCAGGAGGGGGTTATCTCTAAAACCGACCATGTTCGAAATATGGAGGTTGCCAAAACCAGCGGGCAAATCGCCCAGGACGCAATGGCAAGGTTCAGCACCCTTATTGAAGGTGAGATGGGGGCGCTTTTTGCTCCTGATGGCGTGGATATTATTACCGCTATCAGAGAGAATGCAATCATTTTGTTCGTACTTAACCCATTGCTGTATCCGGAATTAAGCCCGAAGATTGGGAGCCTTGCAGTTATCGACTCGAAAAAAGCTGTTTCACATCTTTACAAGAAGAAACAGGGGAGGGTGTTTTACCTGTTTGATGAAATAAACGTCTATTGCTCTAATGCGTTCTTGGACTTGGTGAACAAGTCCAGAAGTGCCGATGTTACTTGCTTTCTTGCTTCGCAAACCTTATCTGATCTCGACGCATTTTCAGTTCACTTCCGAAACCAGATTATTGAGAACTGTAATAGCTATGTGGTATTACGCCAGAATACCACGGAGAACGCCGAAGGGTGGGCGAAGATTATTGGCACACGTCCGACTATGGACGTTACCTATCAGCTAAAGATGGAGGACAGCATTACCACCGATACAGGCATGGGGAGCGCGAGAAAGACGCGTGAGTTTTATTTTCACCCCGACTATATCAAGTCGTTACCGAAAGGTAAGGGGGTTTACATCAACAAGGACACTGGATACAAGAGCGCCATTGACGTTAACAAGCCATTTTGATGACAGGGGGTATCATGAGAATTGCCACGAATAACCTAATCGTAATGGGGATAGCAACTGTTGCTTATGTCCTCATTGACTTCTTTATCTTCGCCAGCGACGCTGGTTCTTTTTTTGGCATTCTGCTTTTGCAACTGGGCTTAATCGCCGTTGCTGTGTCGCCGATTGGCGAGGCCATTTTGCGTTTCATCTATGGTAGTAAACCGCTGACTAAAAGAGAGGCCGAGCGCGTTATGCCCATTTTTAATGCGGTATATCAAAGAGTACTGGAAGAACACCCTGATACCAACAAGGAAATAAAACTGTACGTTGAAAATACCATGTCAGTAAATGCTTTTGCTGTCGGGTGCCGGACGATAACCATAACAAGGGGAGCAATTGAGACATTATCGGACGATGAAATCAAAGGCATGTTGTCTCATGAATTCGGCCACCTAGCACATGGTGATACCGTTTTGCCGTTGGTGTTCTTGGTTGGCAACGCCATGTTCTTGGCGCTTATGGTTGTTGTTAAAATTGCCCAGCTTTTCGTGGTGTTTTTGACCGCCTATGCACAAGCTTTGTTCCTCGGACGCATAGTTAACCTGCTGATGACGTTGTTAATGACTTTGGCGTTATTTGTGGTTCAGGCTTTGATACTGGTGAACCAGCGTAAGAATGAATACCTTGCCGACCAGTTCGCCTATGAAATAGGATATGGTGCCGACCTGCTTAACGTGCTTTATGCAATATCGCAATTCGAGTTTGAAGGTAAAACAACAATGCTTGACCGTATCAAGTCAAGCCACCCCAACACCCGCAACCGTATAAACAGGCTTGAACGAATGATAGCGTAATTGCTGGCTACTTGTATTTTAGAAGGTCGCCGGGCTGGCATTTAAGCGACTTACATAGAGCGTCGAGGGTGCTGAACCTTATAGCTTTTGTTTTACCTGTTTTAATGCGTGATATGTTGACGTTGGTTCTTCCAACTTTTTCAGCCAACTCGTTAACCGAGATTTTCCGGTCAGACATTAAGGCTTCAAGTTCAACAATAATCACGGTTTCCTCCCCACATATAAACTGATTACTTATAGTCATTCATTGCATTATGCCAGTCACATAGCGTGATGGTATGGCAAAGTTGGCAAAGACAATGGGTTTCAGGATTAAGTGCTTGCGCGAAGAACAAGGCATGTCGCAACGCGAATTCTGCATGATGATAGGTATGAACCAGTCGTATTTAGCTGGTATCGAACTGGGCAAGCGTAACCCCTCGATTAACAACATCGAGAAAATCATAGAAGGGTTGGGAACAACTGCGGAGCATTTGTTCCTAGGGTTGTAAGTCACCGCAGGGAAGTTCTTTTCTACGACTGAACAGCCTTTTCAAGAATGGTTGGCGAGCCTCGCCAAGCTGGCGTTGTAAATCAAGCGATAGTTTTTGTTGCTGGTCTAAAAGGCGGGTTAAGTTGTCGATTGTTTCCGTTTGGTTGGCAATTACCAAATCTTGCGTCTTTATTTGGGCTTTTAAGGCATTGATGGTTTCAGATTGGTTGTTGGAGTTATCAACCTGTTGTTGTCCGTTGCCAACTTCCGCAAGTTTAATGCCGTAATACTCATAAACTTGGTTTGCGATGGTTTCCGGAATTGCCAACCGTTTACCAACCATGTCGCACTTGTCGTGTAGTTCTAGCTTCTTTAGTAGTTTGCTAATAGCTTGGGGGGAAACACCGCAGTTTGTTGCAAGTTGTTTTATGGTTGTGGTTGTTGTCAATTTTTCCAACCTCCTTCCAAAGCATTATAGCGTTTGAAAGAGGAATTATTGCAGTCTGGCTTTTACTAGCCGTTATCGTGTGTCCCTGCCCGTGATACATGGTGTCACGGGCATATAATACATGACGGCAGTAAAAGCTATCTTATTGTGAAAAGGAGCAATTATGGGAACGATCGGACGAATATTTTTTGACCCGGAAACAGGCCCGCAGTACGAGTGTTAGCCGTTCACTGCTGTTTTTATGCGTTGAGTTTCGAGTTGTGTTGAGCGACCGCGACCTGGCCACGCGAAGCGTGGAGCCGGGGACAGTTTGGTTTCGGCGACGTAGGGGAAGGCCCAAACGAAAAAGGGCAGACTTTGGGCCGAACCTACAACCGTGCAGGTTGTTGTACGCCCATGTTCGTGGCTTTGCCACCGTGAGCCAAGGAGGGCAGTAACGCTTGGGGGTTTCACCCCCAAACCCCCGATACGCCCCAATTTTGGTACGGCAAAGCCGTACCAAAATTGTGACGAGTAGTTATTATGCTTTCAGCATTTGGTGTCAATTTTAGTTTACAAGTTAATCAAGTGGATACGTCTTGCATGATGTCAGGGAAACCTTGCAGGTTGAAAATCACCGACCCTCGCGAGGACGCAAAGACCTCTTACCCAGCTTGATAGGGCACGCTTGGCACTGGCGGTTTGTCGTGCTTGATGTTGCAACGTGACATTGCGTCATGGCCTGGATTGGTCGCCACCTCTCTAGGCGATAGGGTGAGTGTCACAGGTAGCGCGCTCAACGGTTCCAACTGCCCTATATAGGGTTCTTACGTCGTCAAACCACCTTGCTTGTCCGCTTCAATTCCCTACCGTTTCATCAGCTTTCCGACAAGTGCAATATTTGATTTTAGGCACAAAAATAGCCACGCTCCGGTGGCTGAAAATACACGTGTATGTTGCTTGTGTCCCTCGAAATTACCTCATATTCATGGTATAATTCCGAATAGGTATCCAAGTGTTCCATTCACGCTGTCTCACCAGCTGTTGGAGCGGTCGAGGGGAACGCCAATTCTCCGCGACGGGAACCATTATAACAGACCGAAGCCTGTTGCGGGCGGGTCGAACTTACGAGGGGTAGCGCTGCGGCGCGCCCCTCGCTCTTTTTATTGATAACCCTAATTACGTAAAGCTGTAACCATGGCTAACTTTGTAGCCGTTTCTAATGTCTCACCAGTTCAAAGCATGATTATTTACACGTCGGCTCGATCATAAGCCGTCGAAACGGCCCGTGTGAGCCTTTTTAAGCCTTTAAAACACAAGATGTTGTGTGTAGACCCGCATTTTTGGGTTACTTTTTAGGTGTTGAACAACACTTAGATTTTTGGTTTCCACGATTTGTTTTTGATGATGTTCTCATAGGCTCTTTTGGTCATGAGAGCCTATGAGAACTATTGTCAGGCCCTAGTGTAGTAGTAGACGTAAGCCAGCGCAGAAAAGCTAAAAACCAGCCTTAGAATGGACGAGAACCATTGTTTTACGCAAAATGTGTCAAATAGTGTAAAAATTTCAGGGGGGGGGGGGGGGGGGTACATTTAAAATAAAACAACAAAATACAAAAAAATTGTTTATTAATGGTTTGTTGGGTACGGTGAGAGA
>CALVRM010000003.1 GCA_944358695.1 uncultured Bacilli bacterium
CGAGTAAGAGTACAAGTACGATAACGGTGGTAGCCACAGCATCAGCGTTATCAGGGATAAGTAAGTATGAGTATAGTAAAGATAACGGAGCGACCTGGGTATCAAATGGAACAAGTAATACGTATACTTTTACTGGACTTACCCATAATACTTCATACAATATAAAGGTAAGAGTAACAAGTGGAGTAAGTAGACAAAGTACTTCAGCAGCAGTTGCGACAACAACGAATGCAATTTCTACGCCAACGTTTTCAATAAGTGACTCTGGTTTTGCTTCGGAAAAAGAATTAACTATTTATTATAATAATTCAGGAAGTTCATTTAAATATTATTTTAGTTATGACGGATCTAACTGGAAAGAAGCTACTCAAATTCAATATATAACTTTTACAACCGAAGGAACAGTAATGGCCAAGGTAAGTGATGAGGTTAATAATATAGTTGCTTCTTATACGGTTACGAAAATTGATGATGCATTAATTGGAGAAATCGATTTATGGCCTAGTGCTACTATTCCAAATGGTTATTTATTATGCGATGGTAGAGCAGTGTCAAGAACCACATACGCAGATTTATTTAATATCATAGGAACCACATATGGTGCTGGTGACGGGAGCACGACATTTAATTTACCTAACATCAGTGGAAAGACAGTTGTTGGTAGCAACGGAACATATAAATTAGGTAATAGTGGGGGTAGCAAAACTTCTAAAATTACTACTTTGCCTAGTCATAATCACAGCATTCCGTCTTTGTCGGGAACTGCTGCTAAGGCCGGAGCACATACACATAATGTAGATCCATTGTCAAACACAGCTTATACTTTAACTTTAGCTAAGAATAGTAATAGTGTTACTAATTTATGGCATTCTTATACAGAGTATCAAGGATTCTTATATGAAAAGAACGAAGGGTGGTTTTACGACTGGGGTAAAGGAGATACAAATGTTTTGGCTTCAGGAGGAAGTCATACACATAGCGTGACCACTCAAGCTAATACAACAGGAAGCACCGGAAATGGTACGTCTTTTAGTGTACAAAATCCATATGTAACTGTTAATTATATAATTAAATACTAGGAGAAAATATAATGAAAAGAAAACATATATTAATATTTATAATAATCAGTTTTATTTTTCTGCCCAATGTTTGTGCAGAAACTTATAGTCTAGGAACAACTAGTACAATGACGGGTAAAATTATTGTTTGGAGTTCAAATACAATTCCAAGTGGTTATTTATTATGTGATGGTAGGGCAGTGTCAAGAACAACATACGCAGATTTATTTAAAATCATAGGGACTACATATGGAGCTGGTGATGGAAGCACGACATATAATTTACCAGATATGCAAAATAAAGTTGTTATTAGCTCTGGTAGTGGTGCAAGCGTAGGCTCTTCTGGTGGGCAAGCAACTAGTTCTTTGACCTCGGCGAATCTTCCTGCACATACTCACTCTGTCCCAGCTTTATCAGGATCTGCTGCCACAGCAGGTGCCCATCAGCACTATATAGATAAAGCGAATTCAAATGCTAGAACAATAACGATTGGAAATAAAAATAATAATGTTTCAAACATCGACGAAGAAAGAAAATGGGAACATGGATATGGGTTTATATTTTGTAATGATTGTTGGTATGCTGGGTGGAAAAAAGGGCGAACCCAAAAAGTTGCATCAGCAGGAGCTCATCCCCATAGTGTAACAACCAAAGCAAGCACGACCGGAAGCACCGGAAGTGGTGCCTCTTTTAGTGTACAAAATCCATATATTGCTGAAAATTATATAATAAAATATTGAAGGAGTTGCTTACTATGAAGAAAGGAATGTTTATAATTATTGTAATATTTATGTTTGCAGATAAGGTCTTAGCAGCACCTTTAACTGGTACAATAAAAATGTGGTCTTCTACTACAATCCCAACCGGATATTTGCTATGTGACGGTAGAACAGTATCAAGAACAGCGTACGCAGATTTATTTAAAATCATAGGAACTACATATGGGGCCGGTGATGGAAGCACGACATTTAATTTGCCAAATATGGGAGGACGATCAGTTGTAGGAAAATCTTCGAGTAAAGCGCTTGCAAATACTGGTGGAAGCACTTCAGTTACTTTATCAGCAAGTAATATCCCGAGTCATAGCCATAGTATTCCTGCATTATCAGGAACTGCTGCTAGTGCTGGGGCCCATCAACATTATGTAGATCCAGCTGGCACTACGGCATATTTATTAACATTTGGCAACAGTAGTGTATCAAATAGTTGGGATAATGTTATTGAAAGAGGATTTGAATGGAAAGATACTACTATTCTCAACTATTGGTATTATGAATGGGGCAAAGGACGTGTAACAACCGTAGCTAGTTCAGGAGATCATACTCATAATGTCACAACTAATGCCAGTACTACTGGTAGTACTGGTGCTACAACGACAGTATCAGTTGAAAATCCGTATACGGTGATTAACTATATCATAAAGTATTAATCGTAGTTTTGTTAAACAACTGTAAAGAAAAACAAAGTGTTGATTATACTTTAATTATTTCTTAGTAAAATTGCTATAATAAAAATGGTGATATTATGAAGATATTAATAGCTGATTTTGATAAGACTTTATTTACAATAAATTATGAAGAAAACATAAAAGTCATTAATGATTTTATTGATAAAGGGAATAAATTCATTTTAGCCACTGGCCGGAATTTAAATAGTTTGATGATAGATCTGAATCCTAATTTAAAGTTTTCATATATCATATGCAATGACGGCGGCATTATTTATGATGAGAATTTTAAAATTATACATCGTAAGGATATTATTAAAGAAGTAGTAGATCCAATATATGATTATTTGAAAAAGTGTCCATATGTTGGCAATCCATTAATTGATATTACGGTCAAATATTCAAATCAGCCAGAGGAACACACTAATGCAATTATTGCTAGAATAATTGATCGTAAAAAAAGCAAAGAAATATTAAAAAAACTATTAGATAAGTATCCTTCAATAAGCGCTTATATCAGTGATCGCTGGCTTAATATTGGTGATCAGAGTGTAAATAAAGGCAATGCTTTAAAAAATATCTGTTATATTCTAAAATATGATTACAAAGACGCCTATGCTATTGGCGATAATCAAAATGATATTCCAATGTGCCAAATATATAATGGCTTCGCAGTAGAAAATTCTTCAGCTGAATTAAAAAAAGTAAGTAAGGGAATAGTAAAAGATATTAAAGAATTAGTGGAAATGCTATGAAAGATCTTTTGATCACAAGGATATTATGTTATGTCTATAAAAACAAACGTAACAAAGTTGCTGGAATAAAGACTTCATAGATCTTATTATTAAGGTAATTGTTTTTATCAATTAGCATTATAAAAAAGAAATTTTAATGTCAATATGCTTTTAGATTTATGGTACTTAGCAGTCATTAAATCATTTAATCCAGTTTAAATAAAAGAATGGTTAAATTTATGAAAATATAATTTGATTTTAAACATGTTTAAAAAGTATAAAAAACATTCAGCACCTTATAATAAAAATAGGTGATAAGATGAAGAAAGTTCTTTTTACAGGGGCCAGAAGTGGTATTATCAATAAGGTTGCTGACGAAATTATTAATCATGAATATTTTGTTTATATAACTGTTCATACTAAAAGCGAATTGAAAATTATCAAAGAGAAATATAAACAAAAAAGCAATGTTAAATGTTTAAAATTAGATATTACTAGTGAAGCGGATCGAAAGAAACTGGAAAATTTAGACATCGATATTTTAGTTAGTAACGCAGCTACTGGGGAAAGTGGATCAGTGGCAGAAATTTCAATGAATAAAGTTCGTGAAAATTTTGAGACTAATGTTTTTTCCAATTTTGAAATAGTCCAGATCGTTTTAAAAAATATGATAAGAAAAGGTGAGGGTCGAATTATAATGATGTCATCGCTTGCGGGAATTATTCCAATTCCGTTTTTAGGTTCGTACTGTGCGACTAAAGCTAGTATTATAAAATTAACCGAAGCGTTAAATTTAGAATTGAAATTATTGGATGCAAAAATAGATATTTGCTTGATTGAACCGGGTTTGTATAAAACAGGGTTTAATAAATTAATGCTAGATAAAAAATATGATTGGATGGACATCGATACTTATTTCAAGGAACAAATCGCTACCATTAAACAAACTGAAAATTTATTTTTAATATTTTTTGAGAAAAGGAGACTAAATTCAATTAAAAATAAAATTGTTGAAGCAATAACCGTTAGAAAACCAAAATTTATATATCGTAGTCCCATTACTCAAAGTATTGTAGCTAAAATTTATAATATATTAAAATAAAAAATTTTAATTTATGTAATTTAGTAATTAAAAACATGAATTTTATATTTAGTTAATCAATAAATTGACAACAAATATAGACAAACTTTATTTTTTTAAATATTATAATACATAATAAAAACCAAGAGTTTAAATTATTCATTTCAACCCTTGGTTTTCATATGTGTTTGATCTTGTAGTTTTCCAAATGCGGTTTAACCATTCAGCTAATGTTTATTTTTATGAGTTACTCCTTTTACTATGTCACTTTGACAAACTTTTAATTTATCAATTGTTTTAATTTTTGATTAAACTCACTTATTTTTTGCGAAACTTTTAATATGTCCGCTTTTTCTAAACTATACCATCCCTTTTTAAAAGCTAAATTAAATATATCCCTTTGACAGTTTTTGATTTCTTCAAAAATAGGTAATAATTCATTATAAAGCACGTCATTACTTGCTTCATTTAGGGCGTAAGTCATATTAACAGACATATTTTTTTCGCAGTTTAAAATTTCATTTAAATAATCGCAATCATTTAATTTAGTGGTTTCCGTAATTTGGGTTTTAGGATTTTCAATTTTATTGTTCATTTAGACCTCCCAATATAGTAACTAATTTATGGCATATATCAGCATGCATAATTGCTACTTCGTGTAATTTATTTTTTATTTCTTCATCAGTAGCTTCCTCACTAAAATGATAAGCTACCTTACTAGTGGTAAAATTCCAATTAAAGATATCGGAAAAATAGTCCAAATCTTTACCTGAAATCATTTTAGGTACTGTGTTCATTTAATCATTCCTTTCATAATTATAATGGATTTAAAACAATAAATTATACTTAAAAACTACTGGATAATTTTGAACATATTTAAAACAACGAAAAAATGTAGTTTAGTTAGATTATATTTAAATAAGATTTTGCCATAAAAAAAGATTAAAAGGTATTGTAAATTTTTTATAAATTTGATACAATGGATACGGTCATTTATTTGGCGAGATAGCTCAGTTGGCTAGAGCATACGGTTCATACCCGTAGGGTCGAGGGTTCGAATCCCCCTCTCGCTACCAATTTTGTTTATTTTACTGGGAATATCTATTAAGATGTTCCCATCTTTTTTATTTTAAGAATCAATGTTATAATTATCTAAACGACAAATAGTAATTTGAAGAGGAGAGGATTTAATGTCAAAAGTATGGTTTATAACAGGTGCTAGTCGAGGAATGGGATTAGAGATAACAAAGACAGCACTAAAAAATGGTGATTGCGTAATTGCTACAACTAGAAATGAAAACGGATTAGATTTATCAAATGAGTATAAAGAAAGATTTTTAAATTTGCAATTAGATGTTGCTAATTTTACACAAGAACAAGTAAATAGTGTAGTAAAAAAAGCAGTAAAACAATTTGGAAGAATTGATATATTGGTAAATAATGCAGGACATGGAAGAATAACAAATTTTGAAGAAACAAGTGAGGAAAATATTAGAGAAATATTTGAGCTAAATGTTTTTGGACTTATGAGAGTAACAAAAGCAATACTTCCAGTTATGAGAAAACAAAAAAGTGGGCATATATTCAATATTGCTTCAGCAGCAGGTTATTGTGCAGGACCAGTTGCATATCATACATCAAAATTTGCAGTTACAGGCTTTTCAGCTTGTCTAGCATTTGAAGTAGAACCTTTTGGAATTAAAGTTACAAATGTTGCTCCAGGATTATTTAGAACAAGTTTTTATAATAAAGGTGTCATGAGAACAGAATTAGATATTCATATAGAAGATTATGATAGTTTTCGTTGGCAAGATAATTTTGTGAAAAATAATAGTAATCACGAACAACCAGGGGATCCAACAAAATTAAGTGAGTTAGTATATGAAGTATCAAATACTGCAATTCCACCTTTGCATTTACCAGTAGGAAAAGATGCCGTAGAAACAATAGAAAGTTTAGAAAATAAACTAAAAGAAGATGTAGATAACTGGAAAGATAAAGCAAGTAAAACAAGTTTTGATAGTTAAAGACAAATTACAGGTCAATTTATGGAGGTGATAGTATATGAATAAAGAAGCACTATTGCTTAATATAGATAAAATTCATACCACTAAAATGGGCGTTGATAGAATTAAGAAAAATCTTAAATTAGATACCAATAATGTAGTTGAATATTGCAAAAAGAAAGTGTTAGCTAATAACTGTAATATTTATAAGCAAGGTAAGAATTGGTATTGTGAAATTGATAATATAAAAATAACTATTAACTCATATAGTTATACAATTATTACAGCACATACTATTCGCTAAACTATCTATCGAACATTCATAAAAAATTTTTAGTAATATTCTAGTAATTTTAAAAAAATTCATTCAGATTTACTTATATTTAATCATATCTATTCAAATTTAATCGAACTTTACAAACAATAAAAAACCTAAAAAAATAAAGGCTTTTTGGGTGTTTTATACTATATTATTAATTAGAGTTTTTTCATACTGGTAGGGTCAGGTGTTCGAATCTTTATCTCGCTACCATTTTAAAAATAACTAGGCGAATTCGTCTAGTTTTATTTTAGAATAATTTTTAAATAGCTTCATTGGGAATTAAAAAATTGACTTTTTCGTTATAAACTGTTATCATATTTTTTACTAAAGAGGGGGAGAGATAACATGAGTAAAGATGATAAACGTAGTATTATAAAAAATGCTTGTGTTGCCACTGTTTCAATGATTTCTGGCTTATTTTCATTATTCATTGCTTTCCAGAACCTTAAAGCTTTACCATACTTATATCAAGGTTTATCTGTTATTTGTGGCTTTTCCATGTTAGGTATTGCTGTATCTTGCAAAAATATAAAAGAAGAAATTTGTAGCAGGAATTCAAAGCCAGAGATTATAAAAAGTGAGAAAAAACTTAAACCGTCAATAGAAAAAACGTTAACACCACAATTAAAAAATAAAAACGAAAAAGATAACGAAAGACCTTTATATCGTGATTATATAGACATTTGGAAAAGTTCTAGTCATGAAGAAAAAGTTAGCTCTGTTCGTGAATATTTAAATAAAAATGAGCCAAACGATGTTTCTTTATTGATAGAGACTAAAACGATAAAGAAGAAAAAATAATTATAAGCAGCTTGAACATTTATTTTGAATATGATAAAATGTAATAGTCAAATGTTAATCATTCGATTTTACATGGCCCGTTGGTGAAGTGGCTTAACACACTGCCCTCTCAAGGCAGCATTCACGGATTCGAATTCCGTACGGGCTACCATAGTATATTATGAACTTCTACATGAAGTTTTTTTGTATGTAAAAGGTATAAAAAAATAATAAATTTTAATAATAACATTGAAAGGGTGATAATATGGATGAAAATTTAGAGTTGTTAGAATGTATTTACCAAAATGCTGACATGGGAACTAAAACTCTTACGGATTTATTAACAGAATTAAAAGAAAAAGATAACAAAATAAAAAATATTGTAGGAGAAGAGTTGAAAGTTTATGAAAGTTTTGTTAAAGAAAGTAAAGATTTATTAAAAAAAGATAATGTTAAGCCGAAAGCTCAAGGTTTTATGGCTGACATTATGGCTAAAATGGGGATAAAAAGGGAGGTGATTATTGATAATAGTGATTCTGCGATTGCAGAAATGTTAATTGAAGGGTTTACGATGGGAAACCTCCAATTAAATAAACTAATCAATAACTATAAAGATCATGTAGATAAAAAAGTCCTTAAGCTAGCTAATGATCTGCACGATTTTGGTGAAAGAGAAATTGCTAAATTAAAAGCTTATCTTTAAAATAAAATTTGTTATAATCATAAAAATACAATATAAGAAAAAGAATCTTTAAAGTTCGTCTAAAGATTCTTTTTCTATATTTTCAATATTTAAATTTTCAATTTCTGCATTTTCCTTTTCATGTGTTTCACGAGTTCCTAAAAACTCTCTTTGCAAAAGTTCTTTTTCTTTAACGGCATGAGCTGCTTTAGTTAAAGAAATAGCTTGTTTTAAATCAAAATTGTCATTAATTTTATTATCATCATCTAATTCAATCAAATTAATAATTTCACTAAAGGTTGTTAATCCGGCAATAACTTTATCAAGACCATCTTCGAGTAAAGTGGTAACATCTGATTTATATACCATATCTCTTAAATCTTCTTTAGCAACATTGTTACTTAATGCATCTCTAATTTCTTGATTGATAATAAGGACTTCTTGAATAGCTATACGACCGTTATATCCATTATGGCATTGCTCACAGCCTTCAACATCATATACTTCTTCAACATCGCGGTCAGTAACTACACGAAAAATTTGTTTTTCATAATCAGTAGTTTTTCTTTTAACCCGGCAGTGAGGACATAGTTTACGAGCTAGCTTTTGTGAAACAATCCCTTCTAGCGCAGAGGCCAACAAATACTTAGGAACTTCCATATCAATCAAACGTTCAATAGTGTTTAGTGAATTATTAGTATGGATAGTTGATAATACTAGATGTCCGGTGATAGAAGCACGAACAGCGATTTTAGCAGTTTCGGTATCACGAATTTCACCAATCATAATTATATTAGGATCTTGACGCAAAATAGAACGCAAAGCCGAAGCAAAAGTTAAACCAATTTGACTATTTACTTGAACTTGATTAATCCCTTTAATGTCCATTTCTATTGGATCTTCGACTGTAATAATATTAGTATTTGAACGATTTAAAAATTGCAATATAGAATAAACCGTTGTAGATTTACCAGTACCAGTGGCTCCGGTGACTAGTATTATTCCATTAGGAACAGAAATCATTTCCAACATTTTTTTATAATTTTCATCACTAAACCCTAATTCATCAATACCGGCCATACTCATTGAATAATCTAAAATACGGATAACTATTTTTTCACCATTACTGACAGGTAAAGATGAAACACGAAGGTCTAAGTCAATTCCTTTAAGAGTTGCTTTGATTGCTCCGTCTTGAGGGCGTCTTGATTCAGTGATATTCATTTTAGAAATAGTTTTGATACGAGTAATTAAATAATCACGAGCAGAATTAGGAACTTCTGCGTAATCTAACAAGTCTCCATCAATTCTTATACGAACTAAAAGATATTCTTCGTATGGATCAAAGTGAATATCACTAGCTCCTCGTTTAGCTGCATCTACTAAAATTTCATTTACTACATCAACAACTGGTATTCTTTGAAAGTCAAAAGTTTTTAACATATTTGTCATACACTCCTTTTATTTTCTTTTATTTAAGGACTAGTATTTATCCTAAATATATTATATAATATATTCAAGATAAATACAAACTAAAAAGGAGCAAAATATGAAAAAATTAAACAATAAAGGCTTTTTATTAATTGAGACCTTAGTAATTGCTACTTTCAGCCTAACAGTTTTAGTTATTTTATATACACAGTTCAAAAACCTAATTGTGAATTACAATAACAGTTATAATTATAATACGGTTGAAGGAATATACAATTTAAATAGTATGAAAAAATATATCTTGCAAAATGAAAATTCTACAACACCATTAAGTCAAAAGCTAACAACTGGTGTTCCATATATTATAGTCGGTTCTGGAAATGCATGTAATATTGAAACGTATGGCGTTACTAATACAAATCTGTGTGCTGCTATAATGGCTGCGGGAAATTTTAAACAAGTTATTTATACTGATTCAGATATAACAAATTTGAAAACATATGTTAATAAAACTGCTTCCACAACTACTAAGATTTCTGAAGGTATGCGTAATTTTATCAATCAAATAGAAAAAGAGAGCAATAAAAATCGTTTGATAGCTGAGTATAACAATGGAACATTTGCTACGATAACCTATGGGAAAAAATAAAATTTATTGTTAATTTATATATCTTTTAAATATTATAATAAAATCTGGGTGGCAATAGTGGTTTAAAAAACTACTATATCTCTAATTTTATAACTAAATGAAATATAAGGGAGGATTTATTGTGAAATCAAATCAAAAAGGCTTTACAGTTATTGAACTATTGGCTTCTTTTACTTTAACAATGATCATTGTTGTTTTTCTTTTTGAAATAGTTTTAGAATTAAAAGATGTCTATGTTAACAATTCTTTAAAAACTAGGGTAATCGATAAAAACGCATTAATAGCTACTAACATTAACACCAAATTATCAAAAAAATATATTAGTGCAGCTAGCTGTGCAAGTAATCGTTGTACAGTGACTTATCTTGATGGTAGTAGTGATCAAATAACCGTTGAACCTGATGGTGTTACTATTGGAACCAAACAAAAAATAGCGATGCCGGAAGGTGCTGAAATAGAAAACGCCATTTTAACTGCTTCCACTGTAACGTTAGTAGCAGCTGACCCCAATGTTGACAATTCCTATCTCCAAATAAGTTATATAGTTACCGGTGGTAATTTAAATGAAGATGTTAGTTTTAACTATGTTTACACATATCATTAGAATAAATTAATCCAAAGATCAAATAATATAAACATTAATATTCCTGATATGACAGCGTGAAGCGTTCTCGCACATAAAAAAGGCCAATATTTAATGTCTGTATCGCTTAAAATACTAACTATTTGCAGGTGAATACTAAAACCACCAAAGGATAAAATCATAACTGACAAAACACACTTTATTTTGAGTGGTATTGCTTCTAAACTAATATATTTTAAACCTTGAGTCATTTCCACAAAACCATTTAATATACTTTGAAAAACACTATTTAAATTAATGTTGTTATCTATGATTGTTGTAAACACTAAACATATTGTCATAACCCCTAAAATAAGTAGTAAAGTATTAATACTATTAATTAAAGAATTGGTGAAAATTGTTCCAAAGCCACTTTTATTACTAATTCTTTTTTGGTGCATACTATTAATGGCGCTTGATAGACTTATTTTTTGTTTTTCAGCTTTACTAGGGTAATAATTTCTTATAAGTAAACCGATTATAAAATTTCCTACATAATGACAAATTAAAATTAAAATTCCAACCTCTTTATTATTTAAAAAAAGCAAAGCCACTGTACCTAAAATAAATAAAGGATTAGCAAAACAAGAAAAACATAAAATTTTTGTTGCTTCGTGAACGTTTAAGTCACCATTTAAATATAATTCTCTTGTATATTTTGCATTTGCCGGGTTTCCTGATATAATACTCATGACAAAGATAAAAGCAGCTGAGCTTTTAATTTTAAATAATTTATTCATAAAAGGTTTAAACAAATTGCCTATAAATTCAGGAATTCCATACTTGATCATGATTTCTGAAAGTACAAAAAATGGAAATAGAGATGGAAAAATATTATTTTTCCAAATTGATAACGAAAAAGAAACAGAATCTAGAATACTTTTTGACTCTGTTAGTATTTCAAAGCAAAGAAATATTAAAATTACTATTATGACTACACTGATCACTTTTTTCATAAATTCACCTACGTAAGTATATTTTAATAATAGAAAGGATTGATCTATGTTTAGTAAAGTATATGAAAAAGTAAAAAATTACATTAAAGAAAACTATATCAGTCTATTAATTATTATTGTAGGCATAGTTCTGGTAACCGTAAAACTGCCATATTATATTTCAGCACCCGGTGGGACAATTGACACTAAGGATAAAATAAATATAGCAACAGATTTCAAATTATCTGGTTCTTTAAATATGGCCTATGTTTCACAAGTAGATGGAACGATTCCTATGCTTCTTTATGCTTTATTAAATCCAAATTGGGATATTGCCAAGGAAGAAGAAGTTATAGTTGGTAATGAAACTATTGAAGATGAAGAATATCGTAATAAAATGCTATTAGAAGAAGCGAATGATATTGCTGTTTTAGTTGCTTATGACCATTCTGATATTAGTTATAAAACAGAAAATAATAAAGTATATGTAACTTATGTCGACGATTTAGCGCAAACTGAACTAAAAGTCAAGGATCAAATTATTAAAATAGATGGCAAAACTGTTACTCAGAGACAAGACTTATATGATTTTATAAAAAATAAAAAACCAAATGACAAAATTAGTTTTACAGTTATTAGAAATGGGAAAGAGAAAAAATGTAATACTACATTGATTGATGTAAACCACGAAGCTAAAGTTGGAGTTATTATAACCGAAACTTTGGATATAAAATCTGATTACCACGTTGATTTAAAATTTAAAAATAGTGAATCAGGATCTTCTGGTGGACTAATGATGGCTCTTACTATTTACAGTTATTTAAATAAAATCGATTTAACAAATGGAAAGAAAATCGTTGGAACCGGAACAATTGACCGCCAGGGGAATGTCGGAGAGATCAGCGGTATAAAATATAAATTAATGGGCGCAGTTAAAGAACATGCCGATGTGTTTCTAGTTCCACAAGGTGAAAATTATGTGGAAGCAAGGGATTTAAAAAAAGAAAAAGACTATGATATCGATATAATTCCAATTGAAACATTTGATGAGGCATTACAATACTTATTGAAGTAATCAAGAATTTTATATTCAACTTTAGTTAAACCAATAACTAAAGTTTTTTTGTGACTTTTTGGCATCGTTAAATTAAGAGAAAACATCCCGGTATAAATCCAAAAAGAGTTATAGAGGTAAAATCCCGGAAAATAATAAGAAAGTCTAGACAAAAACAAATAAAAATGGTAGAATAAAGCAAAATTGAGTTAAAATTTCCCACCCAAAAGGACGGGAAGTTCGAAAAAATTTTTTTGAATAAAGGTAACGTCCCGTTGTTTTATAA
>CALVRM010000004.1 GCA_944358695.1 uncultured Bacilli bacterium
AATATTAAAAAGATCGATAATGACGATATCGATCTTTCTATAAGACTACTTAAAAAGTAGTTTAAATAATAACTAAATTAAGCCAAAATACACCTTAATATTTTTATAAAACAACGGGACGTTACCTCTATTCAAAAAAATTTTTTCGAACTTCCCGGCTTTTTGGGTGGGTAAATTTAACTTAATTCGGCTTTATTCTACCATTTTTATTTGTTTTTGTCTAGACTTTCCCCTTATTTTCCGGGATTTTACCTCTATAACTATTTTTGGGTTTATACCGGGATGTTTTCTCTTAATTTAACGGCCAAAAAGTGATGTTTGTCAAGAGATAATTAAAAACTTTGGTATGCAGTGGTAAACTTAAAGTAGACAGTTAAGGGGGGAATGTAGACAGGGTATTTGTTTATGTAGTCAATTATTTATTTTATATATACTTTCATTACCTTAACTACTCATTTTTGCTATTATGTAGACAATAGAAAGGATGTGTTCTTATGACTTCACTTTATGACAAAACTTTAAAAAAGAAACTTTGTGAAAATATTTGTTTTTATGGGGCCTCTACTACCAAAACTTCTGTTGATTTTAATATCCCTCTTAAAACCTTAGAAAATTGGATTACTTCTTTTTATAAAGATCCTCATTGCTTTGATTCTCTTGATTCTTCTAATGACTTTAAATTGCTTAATCCTCCTACTCATGATATCTCTTATGATGATTTATCTAATGAACAATTAAAACTTATTTTAATGAAGAAAGATATTGAGATTGCTCGCTTAAAAAAAGGTTATATGGTGAAAGAAGGTGGTATGGAAAAAAAGGAGTTCGTTATTTTCTCCAAAAAGAATATGAAGTAATTTTATCTCTTTCTTCTAAATACTCTATTTCTTCTTTATGCTTGGAAATGCATATTAATCGTTCTGGTTATTACAAATAGCTTTCTAGAAGGTCTAACCCTTCTATTCGTGAAATTAACAGAAATACTGCTTGTAACTTGTTCTCTGAGTATCCCTTCTCATGGGTATCGTTGGTTAAACGCTAAAATTAAGTTGGATTTAGGGATTATCTATTCTGACAATTATGCTCACAAGATCTGTAAATTTTTAGGTATTAAATCTATTTCTAAACATGTTAAAAGAAAAGGCTCTAAGCCAAATAGAGAAATCAGAAACTTCCCTAATTATATCCTTGCTGAACTTACTCCTTTTGCTCCTTATATGGTTGTTGTTTCTGATATGACTGCTTTTTGGGCCAACAAAAGGTATTATGAACTTACTTTATTTATGGATCTTTTTAACAATGAAATTATTGCTTATTCTTTATCTAATAAAAAGGGTGATCCTAATACTTATCACAATGCTTTACATGATGTTTTAAGGCAAAAAAAAGAATATATGGACTTTGATACTATTCTTCATACCGACCAAGGTTCCGTATACTCTTCGAAAAAATTCAATGAATCTCTTCCTCTATATAATATCATACATTCTATGTCAATTCCAGGTTCTCCTACTGAAAATGGTGCCATGGAATCTATTAATGGTTGGATTAAAGAGGAATTGTTTATTGATTTTAATATTAATTCTTCTAATGACATTTTTAAATAGATTGATTCTTTCATCCATTTCTTCAATTATGAGCGCCCTCAATCTTCTTTAAATTATCTTACTCCTATTCAGTTTAAATTTTTTTTCTCTTAATTGTCTACTTTTTCTTGACTAATGCAACTAGAGTCAAATAAAATATCATTCTTCACCTTTATTTTTAAATCGCAAAATTATTGGTGTTCCTTCAAAATCAAAATTTTCACGAATTTTATTTTCTAAATATCTCTCATATGAGAAATGTAATAATCCTTTACTATTAACTTGAATATTAAAAGTTGGTGGACATGTAGCTGCTTGCGCAGCAAAATAAATTTTTAATCTTTTATTTTTATAAGTTGGAGGCAAATTAAGTGAATAGGCATCCATAATTACATTATTAAGCAAACTTGTTTTAATTTCTTTATGAGCATTCTCATTAACTTTAATAATTAACGGCATTAAAGTATGGACTTTTTTCTTCGTCAGCGCTGATAAAAATACTATCGGAGCATACGGCATAAAAGCAAAATTATTTCTAATTTGTTTTGTAAATTCTTTTATTTGCTTGTCCTTATCCTCAATTAAATCCCATTTATTAACTGCAATTATAACCGCCTTGCCAGCTTCAACTGCGTATCCAGCAATATGCTTATCGTGTTCGATAATTCCTTCTTCAGCATTAATTACAACTACACATACATCACTGCGATCAATCGCTTTTAATGAGCGAAGTAAACTATACTTCTCCACAGTTTCATAAACTTTTCCCCTCTTACGCATTCCAGCTGTATCAATAACCACAAATTCTTCACCATGATAAGTAAAAGGAGTATCAATTGCATCACGAGTTGTTCCAGCTTCATCACTAACAATAACTCTTTGTTCATTAAGCAAAGCATTAACTAAACTACTTTTTCCAACATTTGGACGTCCAATAATAGAAAACTTAATCAACTTCTCATCGTACTCTTCAGGCATTTCCCTAAAATCTTCCGTAATCGCATCTAATAAATCATAAAATCCAAAATTTTGTTCACCACTTACTTCAATATAAGTATCAAATCCTAATTCATAAAAATCATAGCGATGTTCCTTGAAAGCCTTAGTATCAGCTTTATTAATAGCTACAATAGTTGATTTCCCACTTCGCATTAAAATATCACGTACTACATAATCATTAGCAGTTAATCCTTCTTTACCATCTACAACAAACACAACAATGTCGGCCTCATCAATTGCTAGTTCAGCTTGTCCTTTTATCTCATCATTAAATTTTGTTTCAGCAATATCAATACCACCAGTATCAATAAGATGGAAACTATAATCCCTATAACTAACTGTACCGTAAATACGATCGCGAGTTACCCCTGGGATATCTTCGATAATCGCTATTTTACTACCTACCATTCGATTAAAAATAGTACTTTTACCAACGTTAGGTCTCCCGACTAAAGCTACCACCGGTTTACGCATAATATCACCTCACTACTTTCGATCTTCTAATTACTTCCGACGCTTTTGATCCGTAAATAATCCGATCAACCTTTTCCATTATTAAGCCCATTTCAATATCTGAAATATCCTCTTTAGCCTTTGCATATAGTTTGTCTTTCACTTTATATAGTATAAACTTTGAAAATATAAAATCATCAATATCGGTTATTTCATATAAAAAAGAATCTTTGACTACCTTTGTATTCATTTCGATTTGATTACTAAAGTAATCTAAGTATTCTAATTCTTCTCTTTTAGCCTCGATAATAACCCCATAATTTTTATCGATATACAAAGTCATATCATAATAACCACTAAACTCTAAATCGTAATTGTTTTTTAATTTTAATAAAAGTTGTTTTAAATACTTTTGTATACTTTCTTTATCACCAAAGTCTAAGCTTTCAATATATGATTTATTCAAAAACAATATTACCAAATTATCATCCATAATTACTTTCATTATATCACCTAAAATAGTGTATGAAAATAACTATAAATTGCAACAAAGTTAAGAAGTTATTTCTATTTTTTTTAAAATTTCTTCTTTACCTGTTTTCGTCACGTTAGAAAACATGACAAAATCATCCCCAACTACCAAATCCAAATCATCTAAAATTAAATTCCGTTGTTTTTGCTGCAATGTGATGCCAATTTTATCACATTTGGTAGCGACAATAGTCACTGGTATCTTATAATATTTTAAATAATTATACATCATAACATCATCATTAGTTGGGCGATGCCTGAAATCAATAAGTAAAAATACTTGTTTTAAATTTTTGCGATTAACAATATAGTCTTCAATCATTAATCCAAATTTTTTTCTCTTAGTTTTACCTACTTGTGCATATCCATAGCCAGGGGCATCAACCAAGTAAAATTCATCATTCACCTTATAAAAATTTATGGTTTGCGTTTTCCCAGGTCTTCCCGAGGTTCGTGCATAATTTTTACGATTAACAAGAGTATTTATAAAACTACTTTTACCAACATTTGATCTACCAATAAGTAAATATTCAGCCAAACCATCGGTTGGATATTGACTACGCCTTACTGCTGATATGGCTAACTCTACTGATTTAATTTTCATCTTCTATCACCTAACTATGTCAAAAATTATAACAAATTTCAATAACAATGTCAAAGAAGAACGCTATTTTTTCTTCTTCCGTTTAAGTTTTTCTCCCACATATTTAATTGATTTAACCAGGCCCGTGGTAAACAGCCCCTTAATCGTTTGCGCTAAACTCTTGCTTTTATTTTTCTCGGTTAAAAATTGTTTAACACATTCTGCTTCATTTAGTTCTTTGTGTTTCTTTAAATAATCATTAAGATCATCTGGCAAAGTATTCACTTTGATACTATCCTCAATAATAGTCTTATCACCATTTAAAAGCAAATTATTGCCATAATGCTCATCATAGAAATCTATTCTTCCATTTACAATATTTTTAACTTTATCAGGATTTTCTGCAATTCCCATACGCGTATCACCAATATAAGAAAGCGATGCCAAAGTAATATAAAAATCTTTAAGCATTACTTCGCCCGGTCCTTCAATCATTTTTGCTGCCATTATTCCAGCATGCCGATTATATTCAATTGCTTCTAAGATTTCATCATTACCTTTCACAATTAGTATTGGCTTTTGCATTCTCCCGGCCATATAAAAAGTTTCCCAGTTTTTCAAATCGTTTAGAAAATCACTTTTCTCAATTGTTCCAAGCTTATATTTACGACCGTTAAATGGAATATACGTCATATAACATATTTTTCCGCCAGCTTTTAACCAAGATAATGGCGCATGTCCAAAAAATAATTTTCCTGAAAAAGAATAATCATGAGGATTTCTTTTAATATTTTCTTTGTGCCATTTTTTTAAATCATCAACGATTACAATTAAATCAATTTGTGGTTTACGCCCTTCTTGACCAGCTTGAGGATTTACCCCAGAACCATAGCCAATTATTCCAACGGTCTCAGGTCTTTTTTTCATAAAATTTAAAATTTCTTCTTTTGGTGTTCCCATAATACCTTGTATGATATATCTAGTCAGTTACAAGAGAGATTTGTATATTAAAACTGACTAGTATATTATCATATCTCCTTCATTTGATTTTCTCTCTAAATAATATATAATATACTTTCGATAACTGTGGATTGTTTATTTTTTCCTTGTCGCTTAGACTACTTGTAGGAGACTATGACCACAGTTTTATTTTTATTTACTTATTGGTTGGTTGAAGAACTTTTGTTACTTCTTATAACATGCAAGGCTGTACTAAAATAAAACTTGTGGATATCACAGTATCAAAATATTTTATTGTGAGGTAATTTTTTATGATTTATGTTGGCGTTGATATTGCCAAGAAAAATCATTATGCTTCTATTATTGATTCCAGTGGTGAAGTTATTTATGAACCTTTTCTTGTTAATAATTCAGATAAAGGCTTTAACTCTCTTTATCAAAAAATCAAAAATTATGATAAAGACAACATTTTAATTGGTTTAGAATCTACTGCTCATTACGGTAACAATCTTATTTATTATTTTTTTAACAAAGGTTTTAAAATTGGAATTATTAATCCAATTCAAACTTCTACTCTTAGAAAAACTAACATTAGAAAAGTTAAAAATGATAAGGTTGATAGTATTTTAATTGTTAAAACTTTAATGATGAATTGTTATACTATATTAACTGAGTATGATGTTGAAATGATTGAACTTAAATCTTTATGTCGTTATAGGCACAATTTAATGACTATGAGAACCAAATTTAAAATTCAATTAGATTCTTATATTGATCAATTATTCCCAGAATTAAACTCTTTTTTTAAAGAGAACATTCACATTAATACTTCTTATCAACTTTTAAAACAGTATTCTAATCCAAATGAAATTGCCAAAGTTAATCTTACCAAACTTTCTAATATTCTTATTTCTGCTTCTCACGGAAAATATAATAAAGAAAGGGCTATTGAGCTTAAACTTCTTGCTAAATCTTCTGTTGGAATCAATAATCCTGCATTATCTATTCAAATTAAACTGACTATCCAACAAATTGAATTATATTCTAATCAAATATCACAAATCGAAGTTAAAATTAATTCTTATATGAATAAAAGCGACAATGTTATTACTTCTATTCCTGGTATTTCTAACACTACTGCTGCTATCATTATCGGTGAAATTGGTAACATTAATCGCTTTCGTAATTCTTCGAAAGTTATAGCTTATTCCGGATTAGACTCTACTGTTAAACAATCTGGTGATTTTAACGTTCAAACAACTAGAATGAGTAAACAAGTCTCTTCTTTTCTTCGTTATGCTCTCATCCTTGCCGCTAATAATGTGCGTTTAAATACTAAAACTTTCAGTGATTATTATACACTAAAACGTTCGAATGGTAAATCTCACTATAATGCTCTTGGGCACTGTGCTACCAAATTAATTAGAATTTTATTCAAAATGCTTAAAGATAATGAATCTTTTAATATTGAATGAATAATTCTTTTCAAAGATCTAGTTTATTTTTATGTCTTCATTGACAATCAGATTATCAAACCGTAACCTCACTTACGGTGCGTTGCTGTGCAATAATTTTTATTTTTACTCTTTTTTTATTTTTTTATCAAAAACTATTGACTATTCATAGTTGGTCTCCTATAAAAATTCCTTACGATGATATTTAAACCATATCAATCCAGTAAAAACAATTATTATTATAACAATTATAACACTATAAAGTGGTAAACTGGCTTCGGTAACAATATCCACAGAATCTATATAGCCAAATGGTGTTATATATTTTAAAAAACTTACGTTATCAGACATTTTAGCAATTATGTTTATCAAATAAGTTCCCATGATTATTCCAAGAGCAACTCCCATAGCTTTTCTTGCTTTTTTAAAGAACAATGAAACAAACGCCGAAATAACAAATGATGCCAGTCCAATTAAAATTGGTGACAATGTTAATAGTAACCATTTAACTATATGCATATCATCGCTCAAAATAAATCCAATCCCTGTAATTACCATGATAAGCACATTAAATGCGATAATATAAAGGGTACCAGCTAAAAGCTTTGATAATAAAATTTGCCTTCTAGAAACTGGTTTAGAATATAAAAATTCAATAGTTTTATCACTTTCTTCTTTCAAAATAATAGATGAGCCTAATACAGCCGCATACATGGCGACAATTAATGATACAATTGTAAATCCTTCACTCGCATACCAACCAAAGACGGTAGAAATACTAACTACGTCAAAGTTAAAAGTTTTAAGTAACTGTGGCGGAAAATTTCTTATTATATCGTCAAATTCAATTTTATCTGAAATTGATGGATAGATCAAAAAAACTAAAATTAATAAAAGACTTAATGCTATCCCCCAAACTAAAAAGCTTTTAAAATTAACTTTTATTTCCCTTTTAAACATAATATCCCCCCTATCTATAATAATTCATAAATATATCTTCAATATCTGGTTCTTCAACTGTTAGGTGTTCTATTTTAACATCTGATAAAACCTGTATCAAATCATTTATGTTTCCTTTATAAATAAATTTTATCATTTTTTTATTTTCTTCTTTGATTATAATATCTTTCATTGGCAGCCTCATTTTTTTATATTCAGCACCAACTATCGTCACAATACTAAAACTATCATCTGCTAAAGACACAACATCTGATATTTTTACCAATTCACCGTCTTTAATAATCCCTATTCGATCGCAAAGCTTTTTTACCTCACTTAAAATATGGGTGGAAAAAAGTATAGTTGTACCTTTCTTTTTTTCCTCTTCTAACAACTTGAAAAAATCCTCAACTACTAATGGATCTAATCCACTTGTTGGTTCATCAAAAATCAAAATTTTTGGATTATGCATCATAGCTAAGACAATGCCAACTTTTTTTAAATTTCCATAAGATAAATCCTCAATTTTCTTACCAACCGGTACTTTTAATTTCTTAACCAGGTATTTAACTCTATCGGTTAAATCATTTTGATAAAAGCTAGCTGAATATTCGATCATATCTTTTACCGTTAAATCATCATATAAATTAATCTCACTAGGTACATACCCAATTTCAAGCTTATATTTATAATCATTTGGCAAAATTTCTTTTCCATTAATAAAAACAGATCCAGAAGTCTTATTTATCATTTGCATAACACAATTTATCAATGTACTTTTTCCTGCACCATTAGGTCCTAATAAGCCAAAAATCTCACCTTTTTTGACTTCTAATGAAATATCTTTAATACCTAATATATCACCATAATTTTTTGTTAAAGCTTTTGTTTTAATCATCAAACCACCTATTTAAATTATAACACAAAGTATATATATTGATACCAAAAAGAAGGTAGTTAACTACTTTCTATCACCTTCTTCATTTAATTTATCTAAAACCATTTTTATTTTATCTGGAATCGGCAATCCTAAGTCAATCGCATTTTCTATTATCGAAATGCCTTCATTAACTATATAGAAAACAATCACTATATACCTTAAATTAGTTGTTTCAAACGTATTATCTAGGCTGACAGCTATCCCAACTATAAAAAATATCAATATTTTTTTAAATATCCCTTTAAAACCAATCTTACTACACAATTTGTGGTGCACTATTGCTTGCATTACTCCTGTTAAATAATCCATTATAACAAAAGTTATAAGCGTCATCATTAACATATCAAACCCACCTAAAAATTGCCCCAAAAAGCCACCACCAATTGATATAATCAATTGAATTACTGTCAATTTATTCCTCCTAACCTATATCTATAATATAATTTATGAGGTCAAATTTTTTTTCAAAAGTATGATCAACTATAAAAATAGAACTTAAAGAATATGTAAAAGAAAAGTGAATATAATATAGTAATATATTTTTTTCAAAAAGATATTGATTTTTTATAAATTACGTGTTATAATTTATAAGCAATATATTTTTTGGGGAATTAGCTCAGTTGGCTAGAGCACCTGCTTTGCACGCAGGGGGTCAGGAGTTCGAGTCTCCTATTCTCCACCATTATGAAATTAACCCTTGTTTTCAAGGGTTTTCTTATGCTAAAAATTAATTAGGTACAAATTATTAATGTTTTTGTTTCTATCACTATACCAATGCTATTATTTACCATATTTTTAATATTTAAAGAATAAAAAATACTTTAAATTGTTTAAATCAGCCACATCTAACCATCTTTATTTATCGTATTGAAATGAAAAAAGCGCTTTACTCTTCTTTTGCGCTTTGCTTAACCATCTGATCGGTCATTACCGTGGCTCCTGCAACCAAAATACCTTGAACAATGTTATTCATAATTGTATCGCCACCCATTAATACAGATAAAATAATACCCACAACTAATAAAATTACTGGAATAAACTTATTACTAATTAAAGAAGTATTCTTTATAATATATCCTAAAATATATAAAGCCGGAACCAATATTAATTTACTTTCCATTATATAATTTAAAAAATCCATAATCACTCTCCTTACTTAAATATATTAAATAAATAAAAATAAATAACAAAAAAGTATTGAACGCTCAATACTTATTTTAATCCTAATTCATCAAAGAAACTATTAATAATCTCTTCGTCCTCAGTAAATCCACTTATTTCACTAACTACTTCTTTATTTTTAATTCCTAAAGTTAAAGGTGTACCCCAATTTTCATTGTTTTCAAAATAGCTCAAAGAAGACAACAATGAACTTCTCTCATCATCAGATAATTGATCAATTTCCATAATGTATATAGGCAAATTATTCTCAGCTACATATTCATCGATAATCGGCTTATATGAAACACAATAACTGCACGTGGTCTGCGCTAAAATAACAGCAAATGGCTCACCACTTTCATATAAACAATTATATGCTTCGTAATCTAATTCACCTAAGTTCTCGTATTCTTGATCAGCGGTTACATCACACGCAAATTTAGCTAATTTAGCCTCAACCAAAAAGCTTCTTAAAGTTTCTGCATCAGTTAAATCATTTTCCTTAAAACTAGAAACTTTCCCGTTTTCAATAACTAAAACAACATCTTTTTTAAATGAATTATCCTGATATTTCAAATCTTTTTTTATGACTTTCATATCTGCTGTATCAATATCATCATTGTCCAAATAATAAATAACATGACCAATCTTCTTAGCCGTATCATTTAGAGATGTTTTCTTTTTCTCAGTCATATTATCAGCCACAGCAATAGCAACTTTACTATCTTCTTCCATTAAACATTGATATTGTTTATAATTAACTTTACCTAGTTTTTCATAATCACCATCGGCTTTTACGTTGCAAGCAAAGCTTTTATCGGCCTTTGGCCAAAAACTAATTAGCAAAATAACAGCAACAACAGCCACAATAACAAGTCCCACCATAATTAATCTTTTAGTTTCACTCATAAATTTTACCTCATTTCCTATCTAATAATAACATATTTTTCAAATTTTATCCAGCATATCACATAAATTTCACTTTACAAAAAAGCCTTTCGGCTTATTGAATATTTTGTAATTTTTTAATACGGTTTACTGTACTTGGGTGAGTACTCCATAAAGAATCTTTTTCTTTACCTTTTAATGGATTCACAATAAACAAAGATTCAGTAGCTTTATTCACTTGCATTGGTTCATTTTCAGTCTCTAATTTTTCTAAAGCCCTAATAAGCCCTTCCTTATTGCGTGCTATTTCTACTGCACTTGCATCTGCTAAATATTCACGATTACGAGATATTGCCAATTTAAGTAATGTTGCAAAAATTGGCGATAAAATAATAAACACAAGGCCAACTATCATTAAAACTGCACCCGCTTTACTATCATCATCACGATTCCCAAAAATCAAACTATTTGAGCAAATGTCAGCTAAAATTGAAACAAAACCAACCATTACAATCGCTATTGTTGACACTAAAATATCGTAATTTCTAATATGTGATAATTCATGTGCCAACACGCCTTCCATTTCGTATTTATCAAGTTTATTAAGCAAACCGGTTGTCACACACACCACCGAATGTTTGGGATTTCTACCGGTGGCAAAAGCATTTAAAGCTGGAGTATCCATAACATAAAGCTTAGGCATTGGCAACCCCGCACTAATACATAACGATTCTAGCGAAACATTCAATTGTAAAAACTCTTCGCGGGTTGCCGGTCTAGCATTATTAATTTTTAATATCATTTTATCAGAATTATAATAAGATGCGAAAGCTGTTATAAAAGAAAAAGATAAGCCAACAAACGCAGCAATATAAATACTATCAAAAAGCCATAAAGAAAGAAAATAAATCAGCAATGTAATAAAAACAAAAAACAATGTTACAATTAATCCAGTTTTTAATTTGTTTCTACGAACATCTCTTAAAATCATTTTATAATTCCACCTTTACTAGTTCTTTCTCACTATCACTAACTTGAAAATACTCTTTTTCCTTATATCCCATCAATTTTGCCATTATGTTATTTGGAAATACCATAATTGCAGTATTATAATGTTGCACCGCATCATTATAAAATTGTCTTGCAAAAGCAATCTTATCCTCAGTTCCAGTTAATTCAATTTGTAAATTTTTATAAACTTCGTTGGCTTTTAAATCTGGGTAATTTTCACCAAGCGCAAATAAACTATTTAGGTTATTACTAACCTCTTCACTATTTCTTGCAAGATCACTCATCGAAGCAGCCTTATTTCTAGCATTAACCACGTCGACTAAAACCTGACTTTCATGTGCGGCATAGCCTTTAGTAACTTCAACCAAATTTGGAATCAAATCGGCTCTTCTTTTCAATTGATTATCTATTTGCGACCATGCGTTTTTGCATCTTATGTTTAGTTTTACTAAATAGTTATATAAAATGATAATCAAAATAACAATTATCACAATTATAATCAATGCAATTTTCATAATTCCCTCCTTTTTTATACTATTAATATTTTAACATATTTAAGTGGATTTTAAAAGTAAACTATCATGAAAATAATATTTATATAAATCCTAAACAAATGCAAAGGTTGTTAAAATAATTATATTATAAATATAATATTAGCCAGTGCTTTAAGCACTGACTATTTTAATAGTTATTCATTTTTATTTTTAAAATTTAATTATCACATAGCGTTGTATATATTTTTCTAAATATTTTTATGTGTTGTTCCTCATCCGCAATAATTTCTTTTAAAAGTTGTCTTATATATTTATCGTTAATTAGTCTACTATGCTCTTTATAAGCTGTTATTGCTTGCATTTCACCATTAATATTATATAAAATCATTTCTTTTAAATTATCATTATAATTAACATTTTCCGCAGTCCAATAAATTTTTGCTCCAGTGATGCAATTTATAGTCGCATATTCTGGATTACCACCTAACAATTTAATCGTTTCTCCAAGTAAACTTAAATGGTGCATCTCTGTCTCGGCAATTTCTTTTAAATCATTTGCAACCGTTGGATACTGATTAAATAAACTAAAATATTGATATATATACAAATTAATGGCGGTCATCTCACTATTTCTTCCTGCAAAATCCTGAAGTAAAATCTGCGCATATGTTAAATTTTTCTTCTCCACTCTAGGTTTCATATAAACTTTCATGATATCACCTATTAATATTTTATTTGATATATATTCTTTTTATGTAATAAATTAATCATTTTACTATTAAAGCAATTGGGCAATGGTCACTACCTAAAATATTAGTATAAATTTTAGAATCTTTAACCCGAGAAATAAATGCTTTCGAAACTATAAAATAATCTATTCTCCAGCCTATATTACGCTCTCTGGCTGAAGCCATATAACTCCACCAGGTATATTCGCTTGCTTTATCAGGATAAAAATAACGATAGGTATCTATAAATCCAGCATCTAGGAGATTCGTAAAGCAGCGACGCTCTTCCTCGGTAAAACCTGCATTACCTATATTTTGTTTCGGATTACGAAGATCTATTTCCTTATGAGCCACATTAAAATCACCACAAACAATTAATGGTTTTTTTCTTTCTAATTGTTTCAAATAAATAAGAAAATCTCTTTCCCATATGACACGATAATCTAATCTTTCTAATGTTCTTTTAGCATTAGGCGTATAAACATTAACTAAATAGAATTTATCAAATTCAACTGTTATAACTCGTCCCTCATGATCATGTTCATCAATTCCAATTCCATATGTAACAGATAAAGGTTTTATTTTTGTATAAACTAAAGTTCCAGAATACCCTTTTTTATCCGCTTCATTTAAATAGCACAAATACCCTTCTGGATAATAAGGTATTTGATTTTCAGTAAGCTTAACTTCTTGCAAACAAACGATGTCGGCTTTTTCAGATTCAAAAAAATCGATAAAACCTTTTTTCACACACGCACGATACCCTGCGACATTCCAAGATATAATTTTCATTACACCACTAACCTTTCATATCATAAATAGCTACATTATATCAATAATAAATAATTAATACAAGCAAAAATTTTAACTTTAATAAAAACTTTAATTAAAAGGATATATGCCTAAAATAAAGTATGATATTAATAAAGAGAAATTAATTCATAAAATAATTTAAACAGAAAGGGAAATATAAAATGAATGATTTAAAAAACTTAATAGTAAAAACAGAAGAAATAAAAACAAAAGGATGGATTAAAAGTAAAGCGAAAGGCAGTGCTGCTGGTGGAAAAACCTTTGAACAAGAATTGAACGTTGAAAACAATACTTTCGAAATTCCCGATTACGGGGAAATAGAGATAAAGACAAAGACCGACTCACCATTTTATACTTATATAACGCTTTTTAGTGCAACTCCTGATAGTTACTTATATGAAATAAAAAGAATTCACGCCCTATATAGCTACCCTTATTGCAAAGATAAAGATCTAACGGTATTTAACAAATCTATTTATATTAACAAAAGCTATTCAAAAGATGGACAACATGAATTTAAAATATCCGTTGATTATAAATCAGAACAAATTATTTTACAAGTATTTAATCGCCAAGGAAAAATTATAGACGATAAATGCAGATGGTCCTTTTCTATGATTAAAGAAAAGGTCAATAGAAAGCTAAAATATTTAATGATCGTGCGGACCGAACGAAAAATCGAACACAATGAAACTTTTTTTAGATATACCGGATATCAATTATATCTACTGAAAGATTTTAAGTATTTTATCAAAGCTATTGAGGAGGGTTATATTAGAATTACATTTAAAATTAGCGTTTTTAAAGATGATTATAGATACGGACAAATCCACGACCACGGAACTAGCTTTGATATAGAAGAAAAAAATTTAGACAAAATATATTATAAAATAAGCTAAATAAAATATGATTTATAGCGAAATGGTATCAACTACTGCCGCCCTTAACAAATCATAACATTACTAAAAGAAATATTTACGATTTAACGCTTGCAAAATTAGTTTCATATTATAGCAAAAATAAAAATTTATTATATATAACAACATCAAGCAAAAACTGAAACTTTCCCGTCGTTTTTAGATCAATAATATAAGATTACAGAAATAACCGACAATAAAAACTTCGATGAAGTAGGACTTATATTAAATATATTGATCCATTATCAATTACTACAACTGGGAAAAAGTAAGCATTATCCTATTTATAACAAAAAAAGATACATGAAGCGAATATAGCCATGCATCCTTATTACTGCCTTGTGGAGCTCCTAGAACAGTTATTAACCAAAGGTTAGTCCACTCCAATATAACAATACCGCTTAATGCACATGTTAATTTAATTCTATAAGAAGAAAAGAAAGAAATCAACATTTTAAATAAAATTAATATCTCAAAATACACCACATAAGGGGAAATTAAGGTTTGGCACCAAGCGGTTTATAAAAACCCTTATAAAATATAAGGGCTTATAATTAAAATGGTCGGGAAGACAGGATTTGAACCTGCAACAGCTTGGTCCCAAACCAAGTGCTCTACCAAGTTGAACTACTTCCCGGAATGGCGCGCCCAATAGGAGTCGAACCCATAACCTTTTGATCCGTAGTCAAACGCTCTATCCAATTGAGCTATGGGCGCAAGACTTTGGTAAGTCTAAATGAACGAATTATTTAATGGTGGCTTCGGACAGAATCGAACTGCCGACACACGGATTTTCAGTCCGTTGCTCTACCGACTGAGCTACGAAGCCAAAATAAAATGGCGGTCCCGACGAGAATTGAACTCGCGATCTTCTGCGTGACAGGCAGACGTGATAACCGCTACACCACGGGACCAATTTTTGGTTGCGGGAGCTGGATTTGAACCAACGACCTTCGGGTTATGAGCCCAACGAGCTACCAGACTGCTCCATCCCGCGATATTACCAACATACAAATTAAACATAAATTGGCGGAGAAAGAGGGATTCGAACCCCCGCGCCGTTTCCGACCTCTTGGTTTTCAAGACCAATCCCTTCAACCAGACTTGGGTATTTCTCCAAAATAAATGGTGCCTAAGGCCGGACTTGAACCGGCACGGGATTTGACTCCCGCAGGATTTTAAGTCCTGTGCGTCTACCAATTTCGCCACTCAGGCAATAAAAATTCTATTTGTATCTACTTAAAAAAACAGAACATATTAATTATAACACATTTTTCATAAAAATAAACATTTTTTTTTCAATTTTTTTAAATTTTAAACACAAATTTATGTAAAAGCATTTTTGCAAATATATTTTAACATTTATCTAAATTTTTATCAACCCATAATAATATATGTATACAAATCAAAAATTATAACTATTAGCTAAGTTAAAATTCCGTTTTTAGTAAATAAAATTCATTAATTTTTTTAGTGTTGCCAACGTGTTGCCAACGACGCCATTTTAGCAATATTTTAGCGACTTTATCGATATTTAAGTAATTACTCTTTTTAGCATAAATTAAAAGAAACCCCTTGAACAATAAGGGATCTCTTAATATGCGACATGGTGTCCTGTGCGAGATTCGAACTCACGACCCTTTGATTAAAAGTCAAATGCTCTACCGACTGAGCTAACAGGACAAATAAATGGCTGCCTCGGCTAGATTCGAACTAGCGAATGCCACAGTCAAAGTGTGGTGCCTTACCGCTTGGCCACGAGGCAATACAGAAATGGTGGAGAGAGATGGATTCGAACCATCGAACCCGAAGGAACAGATTTACAGTCTGCCGCGTTTAGCCACTTCGCTACCTCTCCAAAATGGTGCCGGAAATAGGACTTGAACCCACAACCTACTGATTACAAGTCAGTTGCTCTACCAATTGAGCTATTCCGGCAAAAAAAATGGTGGGCGATATAGGACTCGAACCTATGACCCCCTGCTTGTAAGGCAGGTGCTCTAACCAACTGAGCTAATCGCCCGATTACCTCTGGACGTAATTAAATATAACATTTAAACCATTATTTGTCAATACTCTTTTCCGCTTTTTTGATACTTTTTAATTTTTCAGACGTCCACATAGGAAGTTTTAAAGCTAAAGTTTTAAAACCCGAATCAGTTTCGATAATATTTTTCGGATACGGCTTTCCATTAACTTTATATTGAATATTTTTAATACTAAGTTTTAAATGAGCCGTTTTCTCATCAACTTCCAGCACTTCAACGTAAATACGATCACCAACTTTTAAAAAGTCACCAATATTTCGCACAAATCCACGAGAGATTTCCGAGATGTGAATAAGACCAGTATAAATATCATCAACAGATACAAAAGCACCATAAGCTTCAATACACGTCACTGTACATTTTACAATTTTCCCTTTCTCGTACTTTGTCATACAAACACCTCAAAAATCTAACTCTATCAGTAATTATATCACAAAAACTTCAAAAGAAAAACCTTTACTTTTTCCCCTATCATATTATATAATAAACACGGTGATATAATGACAAAAGTTACAAGCGAAAATCAAGATAAAGAAAAAATCATAGAAATTATAGATAAATTAAGACCTTTTTTAATAAGCGATGGGGGAAATATCGAATTTGTAAAATATGAAAATAATATAGTATACATAAAAATGTTGGGGGCCTGTGCTGGTTGCGATCTCATTGACATCACTTTAAAAGATGGTGTAGAAACAGCAATAAAAGAAGAAGTACCTAACGTTAAAGAAGTCATTAACATAACATCTATTGACTCCGAATTTTAGAACATCGTTATCATTATTCTAACCATTCAATTGGTGGAATATGCAATATAGTTTTGTAATACCTATATATTTCTTTAAGAAGCTTTTCATAATCATCTACCAATTCGATGATTTTTTTTATTTCCTCATCTTTCTTATCGCCACTTATAATATCTTCATATAAATCAAAATAATACGTCGGATATAACATTCTAGCCAAAAAAAGTAAATTTTCCTCTCCATTTAAATTATAATTTACAAGAAAGTAATTAAGTTCAGCGGTAATATCTTTACCGTTGAAAAAACTATTTTTAAAATATTCTGCCGCATCACGTACTTTACTATCAATTATTAAATTTAACGGATTATATAAATCAAAAAGGGTGTCATTATTACTAATTCTTTTATGAGCAACAACTTTAGTGACATTTTCCATAGATAAAGAGTTTACAAGCTGAATGCTAGTCTCTCCTAACCCTATAAAATAACTAAAACTATCACGAATTAATGGATGCTTTTGCCCAAGTTGACTAATCTGATACTCCAAGTGATCATTCTTATCAGACCAAAGAGTACCCCAATCGATTCTTTCTAAGATTAAACTATTAGATCTTTTTCTAGCCCCTCTGCTATAAGTATTAATATTTACTGGAGAATTATAATCATATGTAAGCCGATATCCATTACTAAAACCATTGGCATTTACAATTTCCAAATTTTCTAAAACCCCAACTCCGGCAAACGATAATATTCTATCAAAATTAATAGTACCCTCATAATACATTAACTGCATTAAAACATAAGGAACTCCGTTAATTAACGTTACTATTTGTTTATCTTTATTCAAAATAATTTGATGAACATATATACCACTACGAAGCATATTAAGATGAAGATTATATATTTCTTGTAACGCATTAATATCTCCAGAATACACCACTAACGCATAACGAAGATTATTATAATCAAAATAATACATTTTATCAGTTTGATGAATATCATCCAAAATCAAGTTGTAATAATAATTAATTGCATTTTTCATGATATTCACCCCATTTAATTTTATGACAACGATCAAAAGGAAATGTCAAAAACATTAATGCAAAAACTTAATATTATTTTCTTAAACTTCTGGGTATTTACTTTACACCCTTTCGCACATTTAGAATATGTTATATTGAGAATAAATGAAGGGGTGGATTATATGTGTAACAATAATAACAATTCAAACGAATGCAGATGTATTTCTGAAATTCTAACAGTTATTAACATATTACAAGACAACGCTGAATGTGCTGAGTCATGTTTAGACACTTGCGATCGCGGTTTCCTAGGCTGTTCAGTATCAACAGTAGGTTGCAACACAAGACCAATAATGTTATATACTTGCTGTGGTAACGGAACACCTTGGGCAATGCCAACAACTAAAGAAAACGTTACTTGCGGAACTGCAGGGGTTACATGCTCAAGTGTATTCAGAGTTGAAAAAGTAGACGGTTGCTGCGCTACTTTCCGTGTTTTAGCTGCTAACCCAGATACAACTGAAGCGGATACAATACCTTATGTAGCTACCAACAGTTTCTTTACAATGAATTTAAACTGCGTATGCGCGATAAGATGCTTACAAGACACATTCGTTGAATGTATATAAAAACAAGGCCTTAAAAAGCCTTTTTTGTTTGCAATAAATTATTTACGCTGCACATCAATTATATCAGAAATCGGAATTAATTCATTATCAATCGTAATTAAATGTGTCGAGTTCCTACCGACGATCCGCTTAACTACTTTACCGCTCTTAAGTGTTAACTCAACATCTGCCTTATAAATATAACTAGAAGAATTAAAAATTTCGCTTATTTTTTGATTAATATTTTTATTCATAACCTTACTAAAACCATTAGAATTATTAATCCCAACGTTAGATGACCTCTCATCACTTTCTAATAAACCCATTTCTTCTTTACTAGAATCAAAAACAGCTTTGTTATTTCCAATTTTTTTCGAAACCTTATTAGCAAATACACTAGGTTTTTTCTTTTCCATCATATCACCTCTACTTAATAGTATGCATTACTTCTAATCGTTTGCTAACAAATCATTTATTTTAACCGTGATTTTATATCCCAAAAATAATCCGATGATACCAAGTAAAAATAATAATAATGAAAAACCGTTCAAAGACTCACTCAACATTACTAAAAAAGCTTCCTTAAATATAATAATTAAAGATGCTGTCATAAAGCCTAAGATCGCCCAGTATGTCATTTTCTTATAACGGGCCAGTAAATAAGTAATTAGTTTAGCTAAAATTATAACCCCAATTAAAATACCAAACGCAAAAGCTAAACCAAATTTAAAATAAAATGGGTTAAAAATATTACTAAAAAAATCTAAAAGCATATCGTAACATCCCAAAGACATATAAATAGCCGTTCCACTTATCCCTGGTACTACTGAAGAAAATGCTTCCACTAATCCCAACCCAAGATAAATAAAAATGCTATCAGATTCAAAACTGTCAAGTGTTCCAAGGTGGCTCAAATTGTAAGAAAATGTCAATGACACCAAAAAAACAATTAGCGCTTTAAAATCAATTTTATCGGTACGAATTTCGCGCCATATATCTGGAATACCACCAGAGATTAACCCAACAAAAAGTAACATAGTCGGAAAATAAAAACTATTCAAAAGCCACTTTACACCATGACTAAACAAACTTACCCCAAGTAAAGCGCCAATGGCTAGCCAAAAAACAAACCAAAATTTTCTCCAAGTTATACTACGAATATCAGCAATAATTGCTAACACTTTTTCATAAACACCAAGTGAGATAGCTAATAAACTGCCACTAACCCCGGGTATAATCTTAGCAATTCCGATTATAAATCCTTTTAAAATATTTCTCTTCATATTTAAATATACCCAAAAAAGTCAAAAAAATGATTAATATCACAGATTAATCATTTTCAAAATAATCAATTTTTATCGCGTGTCTTACTTGTTTCATAACTTTCATAGCTTTTTCACGAGCTTCTCGTGTTCCCTTAATGAGAAGTTCATCAACAACGTCAGGATTAGCTTCATAATAAGCTCTTTTTTCATGAATAGGTTTTAAAAATTCTAGCATATTAGTAACCAATTCCTTTTTGCAATTAACACAGCCACGTTGACCATGCTTACACTCTTTACATATATTTTCTAAATTGTGACTACCAATTAATTTATGATAATAATAAACCATGCAAACATCTGGATTTGCTGGATCGTTCTTATGAATCTTTTCTGGGTCAGTCACCGCACTCATAACTTTTTTGTAAATAGTTTCATCGTCATCAGCAAGATAAATGCCATTTCCAAGGCTCTTACCCATTTTCTCGCCACCATCGAGTCCCTTAATCCGTGGATTTTTTGATAATAATGGCTCTGGTTCTTTTAGAGTTTCTCCGTAAATCGCATTGAATTTGCGAACTATTTCACGGCATTGTTCTATTAATGGTAACTGATCTTCACCCACTGGAATAAGTTGCCCATCAAAAGCCGTAATATCGGCAGCTTGTGAAACAGGATACCCGACAAATCCATAAGTAACACTTTCGCCCTCATGTCCAAATAAAGCTTTTTTTTGCATTATTTCAGTTTTAACCGTAGGATTTCGATATAATCTGGCCATTGTTACTAAATTTGAGTAAATTACAGTCAATTCAGCAATCTCAGGGATTTTTGATTGAATAAATAAATGAACTTTTTTTGGATCAATACCAATAGAAAGCATATCGATCGTTATTTCACGAACATTGTACCTTACCTTATCAGGATTATCAAAATTATCAGTCAGTGCTTGAATGTCGGCTATTTCTAAATAAAATTCATAATTTGGATCCTCTTGAAGTTTTAGCCAGTTTTGACAAGCTCCAAAATAATGTCCAAAATGTAAATTCCCCGTCGGTCTAATACCCGTTAAAACCGTTTTCTTCATTTATATCACCTTTCAAAATTATAACATATATAACAAATAAATAACAATAAAAACATCTAAATAACGTTGATCAATTTCGGCCATTAATAAGTACTACGTCGCCCTTTAATCACATAAATATACATAGCTATTAAAAACTCATCAGAAAACAGGGGCAAAAATTTAAATGTGCTTTCTAAATTATTACTAACAATCGCATCGTAAAAAAATCTTACAATTTGTCTAGTATCAACAATTTTTTTATATTCATTTTTCTTAATTTTCGCCATAACAAAATCAAAACTTATCGGCAATATTTCAGAAAGTTCATTAAATAATCCTTTATTATAAGTTTTAATATTATAAACTATATCTTCCTGAAAACCAAAACAAACACCTGCTTTTTCAATTAACTTATTAAAATTGCGATAAGATAATTTGTTATCGATAATAGTTTGAAAAAATGATGATTTTGCAATCGTTTTCAAAAGACCTTCTTCTAAATTAGAAATAATTTTTCGAACTATCATTTCAAAGTTTTCAGCATATCTATTATAATTACGGACTAAATTACCTTTTTTAAATGTAAATCGGTCACCATCTAATTTCCCGTACGTTTTCATTGTATCATTATATCCAAATCTTAACGCTTCCCTTGATTTTATTTTATCAAAAACTAAAAATGAAACAATTTTATTACGCGGTGAAATCACCGTTATTGGGATATCTTTTTTCGGCTCACGCTTAAAGCCAACTGCTTTTAAATCAACTGCTACTACTTCTTCAGCTCCTAAATCAATAGCTAAATTTATTGGTAAATTATCATAATATCCACCATCGATATATATATCGTTGTCAATCTTATATGGTTTAAAAGCCGGATAACAAGATGCCGAAGCCACTACATAATCTTTAACATTTTCCGGTTTTAAATCATTCTTCGTCATCATTACTGGTTTATTTTGAGAATAATTATACGTAACTAAACCATAATCAATCGGAGAATCAAAGAAACTACGCGGATCATAAAGCTGATCAAATATCGATATCAATTTAGTTACATCCATGCCACCTTCAGAAATGAAAGATTTTACATATTGCCCATATATTTCTGCAACATCCGGATTTTCGCACACTTGAAAAGCGCTTTCGTCATAAACTGTTGAAAAAGAAATATTTTTCCAAAGCTTAGCCGCTTTATATAAATCACCTTGGACGATTAATAAACCATTAACAGCACCAATTGAAGTTCCAGTCACAATTTCTGGTCTTTTCCCTAGTTTTCTAAGTGCCCTATAAACGCCAATCTGATAAGCTCCTTTAGAGCCACCACCTGATAAAACTAATCCAAGCTTTGTCATTATATTCCTCCTTAATTTATATAAGCGCCAAAAGAAATATCACCATTAAATTCCAATTCAGAATTCTCAATTACTTTGCGAACTCCTTTTGAACTATAATAATATAACGTTGTATCGTTTTTAAAATATATATAATCTTTTAAATATACTACACTTTGTAAATCATCAGTTGTAAATAGATATGTTTTCATTTTTGCGTTTTGAATATCAGCACGATAAACAAGATATTTATCACCTTCTTTTTTATAAAGGTAATAATATCCTTCATTTTGACCAATTTTATTCACCCTATCATATCCATCAATTTCAGAGCTATAATAATTATCAAATAACTTTCCATCTAAAGCTTCATTTAAAGTCATTGTTGTCCATTTGCCATTATAATATTTTATGCCATCCTTATTCGCAACTTGCTGAACATTTTCATGTTTTAAACTAATTTTATATTGTACTTCAGCATCTTTATCAAAAATATATACTTCATCGTCAACTGCTCCTTGTATTACAGAATCAAAAGATATTTCATTATAGCTACGTATTTCCTGAATATTTCCGTTAATTAAATTGACCACATAAAATTTCTTAAATGTATACTCCTCGTCATAATCAGCAACAATATAGTATTTATCAGTAAAAATGCTGACCGGTTTCTTATAGACATCATTAGCAAATAACTCAATGGTTTTTACTGTATTATTTACTAAAATAATTCCTTTATACGACTCCATCGCCAAATAATGATTATCTACTAGGTTTTTCTCATAAAGTGTTTGAGTATTGGATAATCTTTTAGTTGGTGCTGTATCGATAAAATCATTTTTATCGTATCCTTCTTTCTTTAAAGAAGAAACAAAGTTATTTACTTTTACATTATCCAAATCATGATAATAAGTAATATTTCCATTATTAACACACATTATATCTGTTAGAATTTCTCCACCTTTAAAAATCGGCAAAATACACTTATACTCACCGGCATCATAATACTTGACTTTACTAATTATTTTTTCAGCTTTATTATAATTTTTAAATATTTGAAAATTTAATTTAAAGTTTTCGTGGCTAATTACAAAATAATAGTTATCTGTTTTATTTAAACTATCTACTTTTAAAGTTTCATGAATGCTAAAATTGCCAATCGAATAATCTACCTGATGGCCTTTATTAAAAAGATGTATTACTAATTTCAAGGAGAATAATAAGACCAGTAATATTAACAAAGTCTTAAGTAAATACTTCATACTGCTACCTCCTATTTAAATTATATATAATTATCACTTTTATTTCAAGAAAAAAGGTGAAATAGTCAAGGCTATTTTTCACCTTCTTTAGACATTTTTTGAAGCTCACTATGTAGCTGAGCACGCTCTTCTTCTGACACTTCAGTTTCATAATCACGTTTTTTCTGCATCATATATTTAGTAAGTACTGTCTCAATCTCCTGTAAAGCACTACGTGACAAATTAGAAAGAACAACAGTTTCTTTAACTGTATCTATGATAGCTCTTCCCCAAATAAGTCCCATTTTAATTGTAAAATCATTAAACATATCTGGTGTAATGCTGTAATAGAAATAGCCAAATATTAATCTTTTTTGAGCAACTACCAGACGCTTGTTAGTAACTACAACAACATGAGTACTGATCATGTCCCAAGCACTAGGACCCTTTTGTGCTGCAAAGGCATATAAAACTTCTTCATCATTATTAATATGTTTTTGCGCTATTTTACAATGAGCATGGAGTCTCCAAGCAATTGTCCCCGGATTGCGGTTTATAAAATCCTTAGCTTTTGTATAAACTATATTATTCTGAGCCATAAGCACCTACTTTCCGCAGCAATGTTTATATTTTTTACCACTACCACATGGGCATGGATCATTGCGACCTATTTTATTTGTTCTCTTAGGTTGTCTTTTCTTTACCTTATTTGGATCTTCCACGGCTTTACCCTTTATTACTTGTTCTCTTTCTGTATTTTGTCTTACTTCAGCATTTAATAGGAAACGCGTAATATCAACATCTATAATATCAAGCAAATTATCAAACATTTCGTAACCTTCTGCGGTATAAGCACGAAGTGGATTTTCTTGAGCATAGCTTCTTAAATAAATACCTTCTCGAAGTAAACTCATTTCATTTATATGATCCATCCAATGAGTATCAATCACCTTAAGCGAAACGGCCTTTTCGAATTCATCTCTAATTTCTTCAGGAATTTCCCTTATTTTTTCTTCGTATTCTTTAACAACTTCCTCGTAAATCGTTTTCGTTAAGCTGTCAGCATCCAATTCATCTAGTTCCTTAATTTCCAGTGGATCATGTAATAAATTTTGGTTAACAGACTCTAAAATCTCACTAACATCTAATCCTGTTAACATCCCATCTTCATTCACGTGATCTTTAACAAATGTTTCAATATGGTTATAAAAAGTCTGTAAGACATCGGGATGAATAGATTCACTATCTAATATATGATTACGTTTATCATAAACAATTCCTCTTTGATTATTTAATACGTCATCATATTCTAATAAGGTTTTACGAGTATCAAAATTATTCCCTTCTACTCGTTTTTGCGCTGATTCGATTGATTTTGAAAGTGATTTACTTCTAATGTTCATTTCACCATCAAAACCTACTTTTTGCAACATTACTTTTGCTCGATCGGTGCCAAAGCGTACCATTAGCTCGTCTTCAAAAGAAACACAAAACTGAGTCATTCCCGGATCTCCTTGACGACCAGATCGTCCTCTTAATTGGTTATCGATACGTCTAGATTCATGTCTTTCAGTTCCCAAAACACATAAACCGCCAAGTTCTTTAACACCATCACCCAATTTAATATCGGTTCCACGTCCAGCCATATTTGTTGCAATTGTAACAGCACCTTTCTCCCCTGCTTTAGCAATAATTTCAGCTTCACGAGCATTATTTTTAGCATTTAATACTTCATGTGGAATCCGCTCTTTCTTAAGCATTGAGCTCAAAAGTTCACTATTTTCTACGGCAATTGTTCCAACCAACACTGGTTGCCCTTTTGCATGTCTCTCTTTAATTTCTTTAACAATTGCTGAATACTTACCTTTAGCCGTAGCAAATATCAAATCACCATAGTCCTCACGAATGACTGGTTTATTAGTTGGGATTTGAATAACATACATATTATAGATGTCTCTAAACTCTTCTTCCTCTGTCTTCGCAGTACCTGTCATACCTGCAAGTTTTTTATACATTCTAAACAAATTTTGAAATGTTATTGTTGCTAAAGTTTTAGTCTCTTCATTAATTTCTACGCCTTCTTTGGCCTCAATAGCCTGATGTAATCCCTCAGAAAAGCTTCTTCCAGGCATCAAACGACCTGTAAATTGGTCAACAATAATAATTTTTCCATCTTGTACCACATAGTCAAAATCTCTTTTCATACTGTAATTAGCTCGCAAAGATTGATTAATAAAGTGAACTAAAGTAGTATGTTCAATATCATATAAATTTTTTAAATTAAAATAGTGCTCCGCCTGTTTAATTCCCTCAGCATCTAAAGATACAGCCTTAGTTTTTTCATCATATATATATCCTTCATTTTCCTTTAAGCCTTTAACAAATTTATCAGCTTGAATATACAAATTAGCCGATTTCATTCTTCCACCAGAAATGATAAGTGGCGTTCTTGCTTCATCGATTAATACCGAATCGACCTCGTCAATGATTACAAAATTAAGCGGTCTTTGTACACGGTCCTCCGCTTTAACAACCATGTTATCTCTTAAATAATCGAATCCAATTTCGTTATTTGTTGAATACATAATATCGCTATTATAAGCTTCTCTTTTCTCACTTTGAGAATAATCACGGTAATTAATACCAACCGTTAATCCTAAAAATTCGTAGATCTTTCCCATCCAAGCGGCATCACGACCAGCCAAATATTCATTAACTGTAATAATATGTACGCCTTCGCCAGTTAATGCATTCGCATAAGCTGGAAGAACTGAAGTTAATGTTTTTCCTTCACCAGTTTTCATCTCAGCAATATTACCAAAATGTATTGCTAAACCACCTATTAATTGAACATAATATGGTTTTTCACCAATAACACGATATGCCGCTTCTCTAGCTACTGCAAAAGCCTCAATTAAAACATCATCAACTGTTTCGCCTTCAGCTATCCGTTCTTGAAACTCTTTAGTTTTTTCCTTAAGTTTTTTATCAGAAAGCTTGCTCATTTCGCTATCCAATGCTTCGATTTGATCAGCCATATTTTTGAAACGTTCTAATTCTTTATATTCATGATCAAATATTTTTTTCAACAATTTCATATTAGCCATCCTTTCAACGTCTATATAGTATTTTATCAAAAAATTCTCTAAAATAACAGTACTTGCAAACAAAAAAAGACTAGAAGTCTTATTTTTCTTTAATTAAACCGTAGTTCCCATCTTTACGTTTATAAACAACTTCTACTTCGCCATTCTTCGCGTTTCTAAAAACAAAGAAATCATGATCAATTAAATTCATTTGCAAAATTGCTTCTTCTTCACTCATTGGTTTCAATTCTATATCTTTTCTTTTAACAATCTTTGTCGTATCCTTTTCATCTTTTTCAATCTCAAAATCAACTGCTAAACCAATAATTTTATCTTTATTGGCCTTCTTAGTCATACGTGTTTTATTTTTTCTAATTTGTCTTTCAAGCTTATCTAGTACCAAATCAATAGCGGCAAATGGATCTTTGTTAGCTTCTTCAGCACGCAAAATCATTCTTTTAGCTGGAATTGTTACTTCGACTACCTGCATCGGACCATCAGGCTTAATGACTACTGTGGCTACAAATTGTTCTGGGTTCTCAAAATATTTATCAAGCTTTCCAAGTTTAGTTTCCACATAATTTTTAATATCCTCTGTGATTTTAATTTTTTTTCCACGAATTTTGTATTCCATAATATCATCCTCCATATTCATTATACCACATTTAACAATAAAATAATATATTAAAACTATGTAATTCTGTGGGAAAATATGCAAAATAAAAAACTACACAAGGGCAGTTTTAATCTCTACGACATTTTTAGCTTGAAGTCCTTTGTCAGTTCTAACTAATTCAAACTCAACATATTGGCCTTCTACTAGTGTTTTATAGCCTTCTGTAAGAATTGCTGAATAATGAACAAAAATATCTTCTTGATCATTGTATTCGATAAATCCAAAGCCTTTTTCGTTATTAAACCATTTGACTTTACCTCTCACTCTTACATCTCCCTTCTAGTAAATTCTTTACAATATCAATATATCGCATCCGCCCTTATTTTTCAACAAAAATGAGCCTACAAATATCGACATTATTTGCTATCACTTAATGTGTGGTGACAATTTGTATTTTACTAGAAAGTTAGCTAATTTACCCATTTTTTGCATAAATGGTCAAAAATAATGTTTAAATGACAATTTGTGTTATCAATTGTTATATTACCTTGCTTGTTGAAGCACGCGATCCAGAAGATCAAACCACATTTGACTATAAAGTTTCAAAAAGTGATACCATAAAAACGTCAAATAGAAAGTAGTTGGTATTATGAAAGAATTAGTTATAGGTAGTTCAATAAATTTAATTAAAAAACAATGTCCCAAATATGATGAAATAAAATTAGAAGAAATCAAGTACGGACTATCTAGCTTATATATTACCATTACAAAAACTATTGTTATTTGTGCTATTGCATTCATATTAGGAATTCTAAAAGAACTGGTAATTTTCACCATTATATATAATGTGATAAGAATGCCATCCTTTGGGCTACACGCTACCACAAGCCTTAAGTGTTTAATTAGCTCAACAATTATATTTATAGGAGTTCCATATCTATGCACTTTAATAAACATGACAATTGGGATCAAAATTGCTTTAGGTATAGTCGGAATAATATTAATATTTAAAAATAGTCCTGCCGATACAGAAAAAAGACCAATAATTAATCCTACAAGAAGAAAAATATATAAAATCTTATCCACTCTGGTCGCAACTATTTTTGTAATTTTATCTATTACTATTCAAGATGATTTCATTTCAAATTGTTTTACAATGGCATTAATATTACAATGTTTTATTGTATCTCCAACAATTTATAAACTATTTGGCTTACCGTATGACAACTATAAGAATTACACTCATACGGTTCTAAATTAAGGTTTAAATTTATTTAAACATAGATTAAAAAAGGAGGGAAATAATGAACTTTTTTGCAGGAGCTTTAGCAACAGTTGGTTCATTCTTTGCAAGTATAGGAAGTCAAGCTTGTATAATTTGGATGATTGATGAACCAAAACAACCAAAAAGTTTAATAAAATAAAAATGTAGATCAATTTCTACATTTTTATTTTTAGCCTTTGTTTAAAAGTGTTTTTTTCAATCATCTTTTCATTTTGAAGATTAGGATCATCACGGACCAATTCACTAACTAAAGCTAATCCATAACCATGTCCATCACCTTTAGTCGTGTATTTTGCTTTTTCTAATTTATCGACCTCAATAACTCCCTCGTAATAATTAGATATATCTATGCATAAACTATCATCCATAAGAAACAACTCAATCGTTATTTCCTTTTTCTCTATTTTACTTGTCTCTTCTATCGCATTATCTAAAAATACACCAATGATTTTACAAACGTTAAGCATTGTCGTTTCCCCAATGTCAATTATATCCACTGTCCTAACATCATTTGCTATATCCAATATATAATCTATATTGGCATCTTTTATTTTGCACAGTTTTGAATAAATCGTTGCCCTAAGTCCTCCCTCAGGAATTTTCGATGTTTTATAAAAAATATTCTCATTATCAGCAATCTTATTATCTATTAATTTATCAATATAATTAGGTACATTCTTATCTTTAGCTTTTACCATATTTCTAATAGTCAATAGTTGATTTTTATTCTCGTGATTATAAATTCTATATCTATCCATCATGTCTTCATATTCTTTTAAACTAGATAAACTTGTCTCATATTTGCTATTAATTTTTCTATAATTCTCTTGAGAATTCGCTAGTTTAATAACAATTCCTGCATACACTATCACTAATAATGTATTACAAATCAATACTACTGTTGATGGTAATTTTATATAACTCATAATCATGAATATACTAACTAATATAATCGTTAATAACGAATACGTTATTAAATTATTATATTTCATATTTTCAAAAACGCTTAACAAATAATTATAAATTTTATATATAAACTTCAATTTCATAGCAACTAACATTAATAACGCTATACTTATATTTGATATTACTACTCCCCATCCATTCGTCGTAAAATCCATAGCATTATCCCCTGCTATAATAGTTACTAATAATACAAAAATTAACTCACTTACCATTGCAATTAATTTAGACATGATTACTGTTAAAATTGATTCCACTAAATTTCGGCAAAAGAAAATATAGTTCACAAATAAAAAAACTATAAGTAATGGAAACGCTTTTAAATACTGTGGTACTACAAGTGCTATTAACATTCCAAATACAACCATAATAATTAACGCTATATAAAATTTGTAACTTCTAAAATTAATTTTTCTATCAAGTAATTTATGCCAGCAAAATACTTCAGCAAAAACTGTAAACACTCCAGACAAACCATATACTAATATTTTCATATCCATATTATATCAATTCTCCCTCAAATCTTGTTGACACTAAGTCTATCTTCTCCCCTGTATCAAACATCACTACCCTTTTTGCCTTGTTATAACTTACTA
>CALVRM010000005.1 GCA_944358695.1 uncultured Bacilli bacterium
ATGGAACATTGGTAGCCAAAGTAAGTGATGGAACAAATACAGTAAGTGCAAGTACATATAGTGTAGTAAGAAATGATTTATATGTATCGAGTAGTGGAAGTGATACAACAGGATATGGAACGAAGAACAAACCATATGCGACGATAGGAAAAGCATATAGTTCAGCCAATACAACAGCAACGATTAATATAATGAATGATTTGACTTTAAATGTTAATACTGCATTTGACTCAAACAAAAATATAACTCTTACAAGTTACAGTACTTCGGGAAATACTAATACTATAAAAAAAGGTAAAGCATTGAACGATTATTTACTAAATATAAATTCTGGTAATATTACTTTAGAAAATATTATATTAGATGGTAATAATATATCGGATATAAAAGGCGGGGTAATGGTTTATGATGCGACAGTAAATATAAATAGTGGAGCCATTATTCAAAATTTTACAGTTTCAAATGCAACTGGCTATTATAATGGTGCAGGAATAAGATTAGAGGATAATACTAGTGCTTATGTTAAACTTAATGGTGGGGAAATAAGTAACAATACTGCTTATAGTTCAGGTGGTATTCATATTGGTACAGGAACTAATTTTATATTAGAAAGTGGAAATATTATTGACAATGTAGCGGATAGAACAGGAGGTGCTTTCGGTAATAATGGGCATTTAGTAATTAACGGAGGAAATATTCAAAATAATACAGTACAAAGCGTTGCAGGAGGAGCAATACAGATGGGTACAAGTTATTATTCAGATACAACGCTTGAAATAAATGGAGGATATTTTGAAGGAAATGGGGCTTCAGTTAATGGAGGTGTAATTTTCATGAGTGGCGGAACTACGACCATTAATGCCGGAACCTTTGAAAACAATTCGGCAAATAAAGGTGGTGTTATTTATATAGAGGCCGGAGCGGTTACGTTAAATGGTGGTTTAATAGAACATAATAATGGTAAATGGGGTGGTGGCATTTATACTGAAGGTGGAACGATTACAATGACAGGTGGAACCATCCAAGAAAATATAGGAGGAGATAATGCTGGATTTGCTTATATCGAAGATAATGGTACTTTAAATTTAAAAGGTGGAGAAATTTTAAATAATGAATCTACAGTCTATAGTGCAGGCGCTATATATAACTATGGAACCTTAACTATTGATAGTCCAACTGTAATTAGTGGCAATAAAGCGAATGGTGCAAGTTCTGGATCTGGAGCTATAACTAATAGAGGCATATTTACTCTTAATGGTGGAACGATTAGTGAAAATGAATCTACGTCGTCAGGTGGTGCAATAGTTAATACAGGGAATTTTACAATGAATGGTGGAACTATATCGGGCAATACTTCAGAAACAAGCGGTGGAGGTGTTTATAATAGCTGTTATAGTGGTATTTGTGGCACTGTTACTATTAATGGTGGAATAATAACTAATAATACAGCACAAATCGGTGGTGGAATATTCCAAACAGTAGATAGTACAACGTTAAATATTAAAGGCGGAACTATTTCTAACAATAAAACGACGATATCTAGTGGTGGAGGTATTTATGCTTATGGAAACGTAAATATTTCTAATGGCACTATATCTAATAATACCGCGTATACTTATGGAGGTGGTTTGATGTGTAAAACTTCATGCACCATGATAGGAGGAACAATCTCAGGTAATACTGCTACTAATAATCATGGTGGAGGTGTTAGAGTAGATGGAACATTTACATTTAATGGTGGAACTATCAAAAATAACAAGGCCAAAACTGATGGAGGAATATCCGCAGCAGGAACATACACATATAAAAAAGGAACAGTATGTGGTAATAAACCAACAAACTCATATGAAACAGCAACTACATGCCCATCATAAATAATTAAATAAATACTATAAATAAATGTGGCTTACCTTCTTTTGGGATTCAAAGGTAGGCCGTTATTTTTAGAGAAGTTCCTATTCATAGCCGGTTAATATTAGTATTACAAATAATACTCCAGATAATGTCTACCAAGAATAAAATAAGCATGTTAGTTTTTGTTTACATTTTACTTAATTAAATATATAATTAAGTTATTGAGAGGGTGATTAAGATGCACAATAGTAATAAAGCCCGAAATATTGTCATAATTGTAATTTGTATGATTGTTCTATTAATCGTAATCACTTTTAGTACTTTTAGCACCTTTGATAATATAACAAATGAACAACTTGACGTAAAAATCACTAATGTCATTACCCACAGCTTAAAAGGTGAAGCCAAAAATATAAAAGAACCAATTTTCAAAAATGACGAAGTTAGTTTTGAGCCGGAAGTGACCAACCCTAATGATTCCATTAATTATGATATTACAGTTACTAATAATAGTAATATAAATGCTTATATTGACTCTATTAGTGTTGAACATAGCGAAAATATTAGTTATAAAATAAAGGGCCTTCAAGAAAAAGATCTTATTTTGCCACATCATACTGCGATTTTAAATCTTAAAATTGAATATAATGAGAGTGAATCACCCACTGCTTCAAAATTAGATGTTAAATTTACTTATGCTAAAGAGTAAAGCCTAAATATAGTTTAAGCTTTTATTTCAATTTACAAGGTATGTAAGTTGATTTAATGAAATTGGCAAAAGTAAAAAATGAAAAGTAAGAATGTAGAGATTATAGAACGTGATAATTATAGTTTCTAAATGATGCAGAGTTTTATTAGTGCTGTGGAAACAATATAAGGTGGACAAATAATAATTGCCAATTTTTAGGATAATAAATGTCATGTGCTAACTTTGAGCCATACTATAAATTTTAGGAATATATGCCGATTATTTAGATAAAATATAAAATCAATAAAAACAGTCATTCAAACCATGCAATAATAAAATTGTGAACCTTTAGTATAGCGCTAAAGGTTTTTCTTGTAAAAAGGAAGTATTTGGTATAAAATAATATATAGGTGATAATGATGAAAAGAGGTTTTACCTTAGTTGAATTATTAGGTATTATCGTATTATTAGGCGTTATTATTTTAGTTGCTGTACCTTCATTAATTGAATCAAATAGAGTCGCTAAAACAAACGAAACGGCTGATTTTAATGAAACCATTAGTACAGCTTGTGAATCATATGTGGAAATTCATTCAGCCGATAGTTCTTTAGCCCCTCTTTATGCGGCTACGCCATCATCAGTTTCTATAAATGTTAGCCAATTAGTTTCCGAAGGTTATTTGCAAGGATCACTCGTAAACCCTTCAACTGATACTAAAATAAGTGATGAGAATGGAACTGTAACAATCAAAATGTCAAATAAAAAAATTACATGTAGTTATAATATTTAGTACATAATAAAAAGGGAGGCAAACAATGAAAAAAACAATAAAAGATTATGATTTAAAAGGTAAGAAAGTAATTATTCGTTGTGATCTAAACGTTCCTATTGAAAATGGCGTTATTATGGATGATAATCGAATTCAAGAAAGTTTAAAAACTATAAAAGCAGCCATGAGAAAGGGAGCTAAAATAATTCTTCTTTCTCATTTAGGACGCGTTAAAAATGAAGAAGATAAAATACGCTATACTTTAAAACCAATAGCTGAAAGACTTAGCGAGCTTTTAGGGAAAAAAGTAATTTTTATCGACGAAACTAGTGGTGATAAAGTTAATCGCGCGATTGAGACAATGAAAAATAAAGATATCGTTTTATTAGAAAATACGCGTTTTGAAGATTTGGAAGATGAAAAAGAAAGTAAAAACGATGAAGAATTAGGTAAATATTGGGCTTCGCTAGGTGATATTTTCATTAACGATGCTTTTGGAACCGCTCACCGTGAACATGCATCTAATGTTGGCATTGCTAAACATTTACCAAATGGGATCGGTTATTTAGTAGAAAAAGAGCTTAAGTATTTAAATAAGGCTGTAACTAAACCTAAGCAGCCATATGTTGTAATTTTAGGTGGGTCTAAAGTAAGTGATAAGATTCACGTCATTAACAATCTTGCTTTAAAGGCCGATTATATTTTAATCGGTGGAGCCATGGCGTTTACCTTTTTAAAAGCTGCTGGTTTTAATGTTGGAAAATCATTAGTCGAAAATGAAAGCATAGATTATTGTATCGATGTCTTAAACGATTTCGAAGATAAAATAATTTTACCCATAGATATTGTTACTTCAAATGAAATAAGTTCTAACGCTAAAGCATTAACAAGATTTATCAATGAAATTGAAGAAGATGAAATAGGCTTAGATATTGGGCCAAGAACAATAAAAGTATTTAAGCAATATTTAGATAATAGCAAAACTATTGTCTGGAATGGACCGGTAGGTTATTTTGAATTAGAACCGTTTGCACAAGGAACAAAGCAATTATTAGAAATAGTCACCAGCACCAAAGCTATAACCATTTTAGGTGGTGGTGACACAGCTAGAGCGGCAATCGATATGGGATATCAAGATAAGATTACCCATATTTCAACTGGCGGTGGTGCTAGTTTAGAAATGCTTGCAGGTAAACAGCTTCCAGCTATTAGTTTTATCGATGAAAAAGACAAATAAAATTAATGGAATTATAATTGCTTTAGTTTCAATATTGGTACTATATCTTGCCCTAAAAGATGATTTTTTGGAAAAGATAAACTATATATTTTCTTTTGAATTATGGTGGCTTTTATTTGGACTTCTGCTAGTCGTGTTTTATTGGCTATTAAAAGCCCTAGTGATATTTTATTGCGTACGTAAATTTGATAGTAAATATTCATTTAAAAAATCTTTTAAATTAACCATGGATACTCAATTTTTTAATGCTATTACCCCGTTTTCCATGGGTGGTCAACCTTATCAAATATATCGCTTAAAAAAGCAGGGATTTTCGTTAGAAAAAGGTACAAACATTATTATTCAAGATTTTATTGTTTATCAAATATCGCTTATTTTACTAGGGACCATAGCCATTATAACCAATCACTTTTTACAAATATTCCCTAGTAATTCCCTATTAAAACAATTAGTAACTTTAGGGTATATTATCAATGTTAGTGTTATTATCATCCTCTTTATAGTTGCTTTTAATAAAAAAGGTAATAAAATAATATTGGACTTAGCAATAAAAGTAGGCGCTAAAATAAGAATTATTAAGGATAAAGAAAAGTTTTTGGCTAAAAGCAGTGAGAACATCAACAATTTCCACAAAAGTGCGGCAATTCTTATGACTAGCAAATGGCATTTCATCAAAATTATCATCATCAATTTTTTAGCTTTAATTTGCTTGTATCTAGTTCCATATGCTTTAATTATTGGTCTAGGAGAAACAATTAATCCGCTAATCACTATTATAACGTCAGCTTATGTTATGTTAATCGGCTCATTTGTTCCAATTCCTGGTGGCAGTGGCGGCTTAGAATATGGCTTTGTAAAATTCTTTGGAGTTTTTATAACTGGAGCTAAATTGTCAATTATTATGCTAGTATGGCGTCTTTTGACATATTATTTAGGAATGATTATTGGAGCCATCTTTCTTAATATTAAAGAGGAGGAGTAATGAATGCGAATAGGAATTTTTACTGATAGTTATCCACCGTATATTAATGGTGTTTCAACTAGTATATTGATGCTACAAAGAGCGCTTGAAAAAAAAGGACACCAAGTCTTTGTTGTAACCGTTAATCCCGAAAATTTAACTTATAAATACGAAAACGAAGACAAAATAATTAGAATCCCAGGGATTCCAATCGGTATTTATGACTATCGTTTAACAGGAGTTTATCCTTTAAGAGCTATTAAAAAAGTGGCAGCTTGGAATTTAGATGTTATCCATTCACATACTGAATTTGGAGTTGGAACTTTTGCTAGATTGATTGCCTCAGAGTTTAATATTCCATTAGTTCATACTTATCACACGATGTATGAAGACTATATTGAAAGCATAACTAAGGGTTATTTCAATAAAGGTAGTAAAAAATTGGTCGAATATATTACTAAGTTTTACTGTGATAAAACTTGTAGTGAATTAATCGTTCCGACTAAGAAAACTTACGATTTATTTAAACAAAAGTATAAATACGATCGCAGTATTTACATTATTCCAACTGGAATTGAAGTTGAGCGCTTTTATCGCGAAAAATTCAAACCAGAAACGCTTAGTAAATTAAGAAAACAGCTTGGACTAAAAAAAACAGACTTTGTTTTACTTTATATTGGGCGTTTAGGTAAAGAAAAAAATATCGAGTTTATCATTGAAGTTCAAAAAATGCTTGCTAAAGATCAAAAAAATGTTAAACTAGTATTAGTCGGTGATGGGCCTGATGCTAAAGACATTGAAAATCTTGTCCATAAATATAATTTAGATAATAGCGTTATTTTCGCTGGTAAAGTACCTTATGAAGAAACGCCTAAATATTATAACATGGCTAATGCCTTTATAACTGCTAGTCACTTTGAGACTCAAGGGTTAACAGTTATTGAAGCGATGGCTGCTTCTTTGCCGGCAATTTGCATTGAGGATGAGAGTTTTACGTCAACGGTCATCAATGATCTTAATGGTTATATTTTTAAAACTAAAGAAGAGTGTAAAGAGCAAATACAAAAAATTAGTACGAACCAAGCCTTGCAAAAACAACTAGCTAGAGGTGCACGCTCAAGTGCGGAAATGCATTCGTCAAAGTATTTTGCTGAACAAGTCCTCGATGTTTATAAAAAGGCTATTGAAAGTGAGGGAGCTAATTTCAAAAGTAAATTGTTAGCTTTCATAAAGAAGGTGCAATTATGGAAAAAATAATCGTGGCTAACCATAAAATGAATATGACATTACAGGATACTCAAGAGTATATCAAAGTTTTAAAAAACGCCTCGTTTAAGCCTATTATTTGTCCCACTTCAATTTATGCCAAAATATTTATCGACTCTGGTTTTGAAACCGCTTTGCAAAATGTCTATTTTGAAAATAAAGGGGCTTATACTGGAGAAATTTCACCATGGCAAGCTAAAAGTTTAGGCGTCAAATATGTAATTATTGGTCATAGTGAAAGAAGAGAAATCTTTAAAGAGGACAATAAACAAATCAATAAAAAAATAAAAAAAGCTTTAGAAAATGAGTTGAAGGTTATTCTTTGCATTGGTGAAACATTAGAACAAAGAGCTAATTATCAAACTGTTTTGTCTAAGCAAATTACCGAAGGCCTAAAAGATATTGAAGATAGAATAATCATCGCTTATGAACCTATTTGGGCTATCGGTACAGGAATTATCCCAACAAATGAGGAAATTACTGAAACAACTAAATTTATTAAAAGTTTATTTAGTTATGATGTTGATGTCCTTTATGGGGGCAGCGTTAATAAAAATAACATTGAAGCCTTAAAAGAAGTAAATGTAGTATCGGGTTATCTCATTGGTGGAGCATCCATCTATGCAGAAGAACTCATCAAAATTGGAGAAGTTGTATCGTAACTTCTCTTATTTTTTTGCCAAGGCATTCGACAAAATTAGCTATTTTTTACTCTAGCAATCAGTGTCAATGTTTTGTATAATTTTAATATAGTAAAGGAGAAGAAAAATGGAAAAGATTAATGTACTAATGATTGACGACAACGTTAATTTAATTGAAATGGTTAGAGAATATTTTAAAGAAAATGAAAATATAAATATAACATTGGAAGCTCACGATGGCTTAGAAGGAATTGAGGTAATTAGTGCAAATCAAGATAAATTTGATTTGATAATTTTAGATCTTGTTATGCCCAAAAAAGATGGAATCTATGTTTTGAGCGAAATGAAAAAACGAGGAATTAATAAAAAAGTTATAGTTGCTACTAGTTACAATGCGGCAGAAGTAATTAGAGAAGTATCAGAATATGGTGTTAACTACTATGTTTTAAAACCTTTTGACTTAGAAGATTTGAAAAATCGTATTTATGATATTACTAATAAAAAAGAAAATAAACAAAATATAGATTTCTATCATAGCAATCTCCAAATATCAATTACAAAAATGCTCCACGAATTAGGAATTCCCTCACACATTAAAGGTTACCAATATATTAGAGAAGCGGTTGGAATAATTTTTAATAATCCTGATGTTATTGGAGGAATAACTAAAGAATTATATCCCGAATTAGCTACTAAGTACAATACTACTGTATCTAGAGTAGAAAGGGCAATTAGACACGCAATTGAAGTAAGTTGGAATCGAGGAAATCTTGATTTTATGGAGGAGATTTTTGGATATAGTGTGGATATTGATAAAGCTAAGCCTACCAACTCAGAATTTATTGTCACCATAGCCGATAAGTTAAGATTAGATTTTCATAAAGTCGGTTAATCAAACTTTTATAATCAGTAGAAAACTTGAAATACTAGTTTTCTATTTTTCATTTAAAGAAAATGTGCTATAATGAAAATAGGTGAAATACATGAAAAAAAATGGATTTACTTTAATTGAATTAGTGGGATCAATTGTTATTTTAGCTATTATAGCCTTAGTTGCGTTTCCAGCTTTACTTAATATGTTAAATAAAGGCGAAAATCAGGTTGATGATTCAGTTAAAAGTGTAGTCATTAGTGCTGCCGAAAAATATGTTAATGATCATATTGATAATTATCCTAAGCAATTAACAGGTGGTGCTGTTAGAACATACACTATCAATGTTAGTACGCTTAAGGATAATGGTTATATTGAAACTACATTCTATAATAAATATTGTGAAATAAAAACTGCCCAAGTTACAGTAAGCGCTAATACAAAAAAATATAGTTATGCGGTTAAAGAAAGTACGCTAGATAAGGAGTGCCGTTAATGAAAAAAAATGGATTTACCTTAGTTGAATTACTAGCTACAATTGCTCTTTTAGCAGTTATAATTACGGTAACTGCACCAATTATTATCAATCAAATAGCCCAAACAAGACAAGAGGCTTTTATTGATAATGCTAATATGCTTATTAAAGCAGCCAATAATTATTATGCTGAAAGCCAAATTAATAAAGAAATAACGGTCCCTTTATTAGCTACATATAAAAATGGCAATGTTACTTATTGTAATAATAAGGCAAAGTTAGAATATAGTGGAAAAAATCCTACCAGTGGTAATATTTATATAAGTGCCACTGGCGAAGTAGAGATTAGAATTTACGATAGTCAAATAAAAAAATGTGTGGAAAAAACTAGTACAGCCAAACAAGCCACAATAAATGAAAATTTAAATGCTCAAACATGTGTATTATCCAGATCTTGTTAAGAACTTTAGTTAGGAAAATAACTAAAGCTTTTTTCGTTAAATAAAGAGATAAAGTCACGTAAGAGTAAAAATAAAGATTTAATAAGTAAAGTCACGTAAATCAAAGAAAAAGATATTAAAAATTTGCTTAAAAAGTAAAAAAGTGATAAAATAAAAAAGAATTTTAGCCAAAAAAATACATACAAAAGGAACGAGAAGTTAAAAAAATTTTTTTGGAAAGAGTTAACGTCTCGTGATAATTAATATATAAAAAGAGTATTTTGGCTTAAATTAAATTTTATTTGTAGAATATTATCTTAATAATCTGTAAGAAAGGTCGATATCGTCATAATCGATCTTTTTTATTTATAAGGAAAGTGCATTTATAAAAAAAGCCCCCAAAAAACAATGATAAAAGAATTTCATTGTTTATATATTTTTTTACTTTACACTTTTAAGAAAATTGTAAGTCTTTGGAGTTTATTACCTTAGTATTGAAAAAAAAGAGTATCTATAATATAATGTGTGAGGTGATATCATGTGGAAAATTGGAAATGTCGACATAAAAAATAAAGTTGTTTTAGCCCCAATGGCCGGTTTTTCTAATAGTGCTTTTCGAACAATTGCCAAAGAGATGGGCTGCGGCTTAATTGTCGCTGAAATGGTGAGTGATAAAGCTATATTTTATGGAAGCCAAAAAACGATAAACATGCTTTATATGACCGATTTTGAACGACCAATTTCACAGCAAATTTTTGGCAGTGATGAGGAGAGTTTTATAGTGGCCGCTAAATATATTGAAAAAAACATGCAACCAGATATTATTGATATCAATATGGGATGTCCAGTGCCTAAAGTTGCAACTAGAGCTCAAGCTGGAAGTGCACTTTTAAAAAATCCCGAAAAAGTTTATAAAATAGTAAAAGCTGTCGTAGATGCAGTTAATGTCCCCGTTACTGTAAAAATTAGAAGTGGCTGGGATAGTACTAGTATTAATGCCGTAGAAATTGCCCAAATATGCGAAAAAGCTGGCGCTAGCGCTATCACTGTTCACGGTAGAACTAGAAGCCAAGGATACAGTGGAAATGCTGATTGGCACATAATAAAAGAAGTCAAAGAAAATATTAATATCCCAGTTATTGGTAATGGTGACATTAAAACTCCAGAAGATGCTAAAAGGATGCTTGATGAAACGGGGTGTGATGCGATAATGATTGGCCGAGGAGCTTTAGGTAATCCTTGGTTAATAAGAGATACTGTTCAATATTTGAAAACAGGTATCATTCCATCTTCACCGACTAAAGAAGAGAAAATAGCTATGATAAAAAAACATTTAGACTATTTATTAAAAACTAAGCCAGAGAAAGTTGCCGTTACTGAAATGCGAACTAATGTGAGTTACTATTTAAAAGGCTTACCAAGGACTGCTGATATAAAAAATAAAATTTTTAAAACGATCAATGCTAAAGAATTTAATCAAATATTAGATGATTATTTGAATGATAATTAATTATCTTATTAATTTAACTTAGTAAGTTTATCTTACTTTTTATTTGCCATAAAGATATATTTAAGTTATAATAATTAAAGAATAGGGGTGCTTATATGAAGGCTTCATTAGGAAAAAGATCGTCAGCTTATTTAATAGACCTAATTATCATTATTATAATACTAAGCTTAATTAGTCTAATATATCATCCTGATGTTTCATCATTAAAAGCTGAAATGGATAATATTACTGTGAAGTATGCTGCTCAAGACATAACTTTTATGAAATATATAACTGAGTTAAGTGCTATATATAAACAGATGGATATTATTAATATATTTTTAAATATAATTAATATCTTAATAATTATTATTTATTTTGTAATTTTTCCATATTTAAATGAAGGGAAAACAATTGGTAAAAAATTAATGCATATTGAAGTGCGAAATAAAAGCAATCAACCTTTGAGTATAATTAGTTTATTCGTTCGTAATCTTGTTATTAATGGCTTACTATACTTTATTGCAGTGATTATTTGTTCGTTATTTGTTCCAGAACATCTTTATTTCGGAACTATTACAGCTTTAGGCATTATTCAAATTAGTCTTTTACTTACTAGTATTATCATGGTATTATATCGCAAAGATAAAAAGGGATTGCATGATTTAATAGCCAATACTTGGGTAAGTGCCTCTAGATAGGAAGGGTATTTATGAAATTATATGTTATTAGACACGGACAAACAATTAATAATAAACTTAGAAAAGTCAGTGGACAAAAAGAAACTCTATTAACTAATAAGGGAATTATGGAAGCTAGGCAAGCTAAAGAAGAGTTAAAAGGAATAGATTTTGATTTTGTTTTAGCATCTCCCCTTATAAGAACTAAAGATACCGCTAGAGAAATAACTGATAAAGAAATAATCATCGATCCAAGATTAATTGAAAGAGATTATGGTATTAATGAAGGCCAATTAATTAAAAATACCAATCCTAAGCAATTATGGGATTATAATTTAAACTATAATAATCATCACGGTGAAACGGTTCAAGAAATTTTAAACCGTGTTTCGCTTTTGCTTAAGGACTTAAAAAGTAAATATTCTGGTAAAACCCTCTTGCTAGTAACCCATAGTGGCGTAGCCAGAGCTATTTATTATTGTGTCAATGGCATCCCAGAAGATGGTAATTTAATGACAGTTAATATTCCTAATTGTAGTTATCAAGTTTATGAATTATAAAAGGAGGCTCATATGAAAGTATTATCTATAAATGCCGGAAGTTCATCATTAAAGTTTAAAATGTACGAAATGCCTGAAATGGAAGTTTTGATTTATGGCTATATTGAAAAAATAGGATCTGCTGCTGAGTGGAAAATTATAACCGATAAAACAGAAGAATCTAAAGGCGTAGTAACTAGTCATGAAGATGCAGTTAGGATTTTAATTAAAGCTTTGTTTGAAAACAATATTATTGAGTCGTTAGAAGAAATAAAAGGCATTGGTCATCGAATTGTCAATGGCGCTGGCCAGTACCAACCGCAGGTTATAAATGAAACCGTGATAAAAAGATTAAAAAGTTTAAGTACCTTGTCACCAGTTCATATGAAAGGCCATATTGCTGGAATTAGAGCATTTCAAAAATTAGCACCCGAAATTACCCAAATTGCTTTTTATGATACCGCTTTCCATCATACAATCCCCGAAGAAAATTACTTATATTCCGTGCCTTATGCATGGTATGAAAAATACGGCGTTAGAAAATTTGGCTTTCATGGGATTAGTTGTAAATATATTACTAAACAAATGGAACAAGAGTTGAAGAAAAAAGTTGACTTAATTATTTGCCATATTGGCAATGGTGCTAGTATAACAGCTGTTAAAAATAGTCAATCATTAGATAACTCCATGGGCTTTACCGCTAACTCTGGACTTATGATGGGAACTAGATGTGGAACAATTGATTATACTATCTTACCTTATTTAGTAAAAAAAACCAAAAAGAATATTTATGAACTAGATGAAATCTTAAATTATCAAAGTGGGCTTGAAGGCTTTGTTAAAGGTGCTAGCGACAATCGTGATTTGCAAAAAGCAATTGATAGCGGAAATAAAAAAGCCATATTAGCTAATGAAATGTATATAAATAAAGTAGTGGAGTTTATTGGTAAATACTATTTAATGTTAGATAATATCGATGCTCTTGTCTTCTGTGGTGGTGTTGGTGAAAATAATATTGACTTTCGAAAAAAGGTATTATCCAAACTGAAAAAAATTGGAATTACTTTAAATGAAACAGCAAACAACCATATTTCTAAATTTTCTGCTACTAATCGTGGTATAATAAGTAATAAAGATTCATCTATTCCTTGTTATGTTATTCCGACTGATGAAGAATTGATGATCGCTAAAGACACCTATGAATTTATAAAATAGAAAGTGTGATAAAATGCAGTGGGGATTAAAAAAAATATATAAAGAAATTAAAAAAGCTAAAAAAATAGTTTTAGCAAGGCATGTTGGACCTGATCCTGATGCTTTAGGAAGTACTTTAGGCTTAAAAGAAATAATATTAAATACTTTTCCAAATAAAAAAGTGTATGTTGTTGGCAGTCCAGCTAGTAAATTTAAATTTTTAGGTAATTTGGATAAGTTTGATGAAACTATGTATGATGGCTTATTAATTGTTATAGATACACCAGATGCTAAAAGAGTAGATGGGCTAGATCCTAAAAGATTTAAGAAATCTATTAAAATCGATCATCATCCATTTATCGAAAAAACATGTAAAATAGAATGGATTGATGATAAAGCATCAAGTACTGCTCAAATGATTATTGAGCTAGCTCTTCATACAAAGTTAAAACTTTCAAAAGCGGCAGCTGAAAAGTTATATGCGGGATTAATTGCCGACACTAACCGTTTTTTATTTAAATATGCCACTGCAAAAACTTTTTATTTAACAAGTTATTTATTAGAAGAAACTAATATGGATATTACCAAGATTTATTCTGAATTATATACTAGGCCATATCATGAAATAAAATTTAAAGGTTATATGGCCCAAAATTTTAATATTACGCCTAATAAAGTTGGTTATATTATTATTACAGAAGACATATTAAAAGCCTTTTCCGTTGATGCAGCAACTCCAGGGAATATGATAAACGATTTTAACTATATAAATGAAATGTTAGTATGGGCAACATTTACTTATGATAAAGATTTAAAATCATATAGGGTCTCTATTAGATCAAGAGGTCCCGTAATCAATGAAACTGTTAGTAAATTTGGCGGTGGTGGGCATATGTATGCTAGTGGTACTAGGCTCAAGACTGAAGAAGAAATTGAGCATTTAATTAAAGCATTGGATGAAATTACATCTAAATACCTAAGTGAGACAAGTTGATCAAACTTGAGTGAATATAGACAAACCCTAGTTGTTTATAACCGGGTTTTTCTTTTTAAAAAATTTTAATAATATTTTTATAAACCTGATAATTTTTGCAGACATTCCTTTTAACGTAGGAAATTCCATTTTTAAATCTTTTGCTAGAGTATCTATAAAAGATGAACCCCATTTATTGTTTTCGATTAGTTTTAAACCAACATTATAATACAATAAAACCAAATCTTTATTAGCATTTTCTTTTACCATAATTTCCCACATTTTTATCAAAATATATACATAATTGTTTTGTACAATGATAGTGGAGTTGATAAGAGACTCCCTACTACTGAAAGGTTGGTGATAGATGTAGCAATCAAAGATAAATAGTGTTATACTATAAATGAGGCGATAATAATGTATAAAATCTGTTTAGTTGAAGATGAAGAAAACTTAAATAATCTAATTAAATCTTATTTAGAACGAGCAGGCTATGAAGTTATACAGTATTATAATGGAACAGATGCTTTAAATCACACGACAGATGTTGTCGATTTATGGATATTAGATATTATGTTAGGTGATTCCGTTAGTGGATATGACATAATAAAAAAATTAAGAGAAAGCAGTGAAGTACCCGTAATATTTACTTCTGCTCGTGATCAAGAACTTGATAAAATTATCGGATTAGAACTCGGAAGTGACGATTATGTTACTAAACCTTATTCCCCTAAGGAACTAGTACTTCGAGTTAACAATATTATTAAACGAACCTACAGCACCCAAACTGAAAAAATTAATTATGAAAACTACGAAATAGATTTAGATAAAAGATTAGTTAATGATGGCTCAAATGAAATCTCTCTCACTACTTTAGAGTTTGACTTACTAATAGTGTTTTTACAAAACAAAAATAAATCATTTAGTAGAAATCAAATTTTGGAAAATGTTTGGGGTGAAAATTACTTTGGTAGTGATAGAGTAGTAGACGATTTAGTTAGAAGGCTTAGAAAAAAATTACCTAAACTTCGTTTGAATACGATTTATGGGTATGGATATAGATTATCATGAAATTAAAGCATAATTTATATCGCCAATTAATTACAATCGTCTTAATTGTCTTCGCACTTATTTATATTAGTGTGGCAATTATTCTACCTAAAACCTTAATCCCTATTTACGAAAAAAACATCTACTTTAATTTAAAGATCCCGTTAGATATAGTTCAGAGTAATATTGCTGATAGCAGTCTTGAAGACAATATAGCTTATATATTTGTTCAAGACAGCATTATTACAACTTCTAGTAATTTATCTAATGTAATTAGTCTTTCAGCTAATCAGATTTTAGAGAAGATAAACAGCGATTATGGTAAATTTACTTACCATGGAAGAACGTATTATTATAATACGAAAAGTGATGCTAATACATATAAAATAGCAGTTACAAACAATAATTATATATCGCAAATGAAAGCTGATATTTTAGCTTCATTAATGCCAGTATTATTAGTGACATTACTAGTTATTTTAATTATTGTAGCTATGTGGTCCCAAATACTTGCAGATAGAATAAAAAAATTAAAAGAGAAGGTGGATAATTTAGATAATGACGACTATGTAGGGAAAATGCCTTACAAAGTCGATGATGAAATTGAAGATTTGTCACATGCCATCGATGCGATGAAAGAGACTCTTAAAGAGAATGATGAGTATAAGAATCAAATGTATCAAAATATTTCTCATGATTTTAAAACCCCTCTCACCGTTGTAAAATCATATATTGAGGCAATCGAAGATGGCGTGCAAGATGAAAAAAGCGGATTAAAAATTATTAAACAAGAAATAAAAAAATTAGAAATAAAAGTACACTCCTTACTATATTTAAACAAATTAACCTATATGAAAAATACGGATAACTACAAACGCGACACAATAAATATTGTAGATATATTATCCGAGTCAGTAGAAAAATTTAAAGTCGCAAGGCCAGATATCAAATGGCAAATTAATATTACTGACAAAAAAACGATATTTAATGGTTCACAAGATATGTGGGAGGCAATCGTTGATAATATTTTAAGTAACTTTATGCGTTATGCTAAAGAGGAAATTAAAATAACTGTCAAAGGGCGCCAAATTATCTTTTATAATGATGGACCAAATATTGATGAGACAATTTTGAACGATATTTTTACCCCGTATAAAAAAGGGATAAAAGGTCAATTCGGTTTAGGACTATCGATTGTGAAAAAAACCGTTTCCCTACTAGGGTATGAGATTAGTGTTAAAAACGAAAAGACCGGTATCAGTTTTATAATAAAATAAGAGGGCCCCACCTCTTATTTTTGGTTGACATTTTTGAAAAAAAGGTAGGTCTTTGGAGAATCTGACATTTGCCTATATTAATTACTTCTGATATAATATTTCGTCAGGTGATTATTATGAGCTCATATAAGCGAGTTATACTTCCTTTACAAACAGAAGGGAAACCACTTTTTTACAATAAAGAAAGTTTGCTAGCATTAAAACAGGAACTTGAAGAATTTTTAGCTGGTCCAGGGAAACATATGGATGATAGAACTTCAGCTGAGAGATTTTTAGGATGCCAAGAAATTCAAGCAAATAATAGTATAGAAGGTTATAATGACGATGCTAGTGTAATAAGATCAGTTATCGCTGATGCTTATTGCAAGCAAGTTACAGAAAAACGCCGAAAAACCATTAGTAACTTACATCAAGGGTATCAGAAGATTCTTAAAGGTGAGCCAATCAACCAAAACACTTTGAAAGAATTATATAATATCCTATCAGAAGGTTTGCTCGCCGATTACGATTTAGCGGACATGGGACAGTATTATCGTAATGGTGAAGTTGAAATAAATTTTTCTGGAGTTATTGCCGATGAAGAAGACTATGTTATTAGTGGTACTAGGATGGGTAAATACAAAGATTATGGTGTGGCTCCAGAAAATATTAGTAGGTACATGGATTCACTATTTTCATTTTTAGATGATGCATGTGGATTAGAAACGCCAACTGATTATTATATTAAATCCCAAATAGCACATTATTATTTTGTTTATGTTCATCCTTATTTTGATGTTAATGGCCGTACGGGCCGAACAATGTCAATGTGGTACTTACTCAATAATTCCGCATATCCATATATAATTTTTAATAGAGCAATACCTTTATCAAAGCAAAATTACAATCAAGCAATTAGAGATGGTAAAAAGTTTAAAAATATTACTTATTTTTTGAAATTTATGTTATCCAACGTAAAAACAGAACTTGAAAAGGAATATGTAATCGGGTCGATTGAAAGTACTTTATCTGAACCACTTGATGATACTGAATATCAGACGTTACGATATGTTTTATCGATGAATGGACTTAGAACTAGTAAAGACTTTGCTTCATTTTATAATCGTTTAAATGATAAGAAAGGTTATAGTTATATTAATGCTCATATGATAGAGCCATTGGTTGAAAAAGATGTTCTAAATGTTGTAAGGTACACTAATAAGGGAATTGATGGAGAACATCGCAATTATGTTTTTGAAATTAATCCGGAAAAAGTAGATGACGATCCCAAAGTAGTGAAAAGATTAAGCTTATAAAATAAAACAGTTAGCTGATAAAATTAGAAATAATAACAAATAATATCCAACTTTAGTTAAACCAATAACTAAAGTTTTTTTTGTGACTTTTTGGCACCCAAAAATATTGAC
>CALVRM010000006.1 GCA_944358695.1 uncultured Bacilli bacterium
AAAAACTATTCCCAAATAGTAACAAAAGTATTATAATGTATGTAGTGATTGATTCATATATCAATTACCTTTGGTAAAAGTTGTAGATAACTTCCTCAACGGCACCATAGGGAAATTAGTCGAACTAATTGAGTTAGTTCGTTTATAATGGTAATGGTGAGTGAATTGTTAAAAAAGAGAATTTATAAAAATGATAATTAGATTAAAAGTTTTAGTTGATAACAATACATATATAGACCGGTACCAACAATAAAAATATTCATTTAAAATATGTATTTGACTTCTATAAACAATCAATAAGTGGAGTTGAAAAATTAGTAAAAGAAATCGATGATAAATTTTAAAGGGAAGGGATCATAATGACGGATATACTTGCATGGGTTTCACTAATTAGTCGTTATGTTTTAATTAAAGAATTCAAAAGATTATCAGAACAATTAGGTATGAAACTTCCAAAAGGTGCCGGTAACATTGTTGATGAAGCCGGAGCACAAATTGTTAAAAAATACGGTCCTGAAACCTTAAAGAAAATTGCTAAATTAAATTTTAAAAATACTGAAAAAATAAAAGAATTAGCCAAAAACTAATTCTTTTTTTCATAAAAAAATCTAGAAGCGAATCTTAACGATAAAACCGGACTCATCCAGGTGGGCACCACATTATACATTTTAGGATTCTTACACAAGTATAAGTATTCAACACCATATATAAATTAGGTTCCCTATCGCTAACTTGTAGGTTTTTCATAATCATCCATCCTCTAGACACTTATATTATATCATACTTTTTAAAAAATATCACTACATATCATTACATATTTAAAATTTGACAAAACGCGACAAAATGTGAAATTTTTGTGAAAACTTATGATATAATATTGATATCAGAGGAGGTATTTATGAAAAAAATTATTCTAAGTGGAGCATTATTTGTTGGAGCATTAGCCTTAAGCGGATGTGGAACCGAAACATTAAGTTGTTCCAAAACCGACGAAAGCAGTTTCTATGACATGAAACAAGAAATTAAAGCTACCTTTGACGGAAACAAAACAAAAAGTGTAGAAGCCATCATGACTATGAACGTCGATAACACCTATAAAGATTACATGGATACACTAAAAACTTCAATTGAAGAAGAAATGGCCGATTACAAAGAAAAATATGGAGTAGAAACAAATCTTGACGTAAAAGATACTACCATTAAATACAGCATGAAAGCCGATAGTTCTAAAATTACTGATGAAGCTAAATCATTATTTGGTTTTGACACTTCAGCTAACCAATCAAAAGATGCCGCAAAAAAAACATTAGAAGATGAAGGTTATACTTGTAAATAGGATGAAAATCCTATTTTTTATGTGCGCCGTGCATGACATATAGCTAGGTGGTGGAAGTCCACTATACGCGTAGGTATCGACGAAGTGTTAGGGAAGCACAACGCATCAATCGTGAGGTTGGAGCTAAAGGAAGTGTGGAGCAAAATCGTGGGCCAACGAATAGAAACTTGAAAGGCTGTGTAGACGGATGAGGTTGCATAACAAACTAAAGTCCAAAACATACCCGTAACTCTACATTAGTAATTTAAGTGGCTAAACGAGGAAAGTTATATGTCTTACCACGGGAGGTCTCATGGACGGATAAGCACAAAACCTTTCATATAGGAATTGTCAAAGCCGGTCGAAAAAGGTTAATCATGAGAAGTCAGCAGAGGTCATAGTACTGATAGATTATTAGGAAGGGCTGAACAATTTATAGTGATTCGAGTACACTAAAATTAATGAAGTGATAAGTCAGAATCAATAAGGAAATAGTATGAGCATATCTCAAAGGGTATCTAAAAGACGATTCACTTCCTTATGAAATTAGAAAGGAAAGAACGAGTATGGAATTACTAGAGAAAATCTTAAATGATACGAACTTATATCAAGCTTATAAGCAAGTATATCAAAACAAAGGAACAAGTGGAGTCGATGGAGTTATGGTGGAAGAACTAGGTAAATACTTATACTTACACAAAGAAGAAATCAAAGAACAAATAAGAAATCTAAAATATAAACCTAGTCCAGTAAGAAGAGTGGAGATACCAAAAGAAAATGGTAAAATGAGAAAACTTGGAATACCAACAGTAGTAGACAGAGTGATACAACAAGCAATAGTACAAGTATTAACCCCAATCTATGAGGCACAGTTTCGTGAAACAAGCTACGGCTTCAAACCGAAACGTTCCTGTGAAATGGCAATCATAAAAGCATTAGAGTATTTCAATGATGGATATGATTGGATAGTGGATATTGATTTAGAGGCATTCTTTGATAATGTAAATCAAGATAAGCTTATTGGTATTATAAGAAGAACCATTAAAGATGGAAGAGTCGTATCTCTAATAAGAAAGTATCTAGTAAGTGGTGTCATGATAAATGGAGTAGTACAACCTACCAAAGTAGGAACACCACAAGGAGGTAACTTGAGTCCCCTTTTATCTAACATTATGTTAAATGTGAATTGAGAGTGTAAATAATTCTGTGTAAATGGTCTAACCATGATATATGAAGCAAATGATATTGCTTCTTTTTTGTAATTTAAATAATAACATATAATTTTTAAATTTCAAAGAACTTAAATTCTACCATTAAACATAATAGATAATTCGCTTAAAATCATATCCCAATTTCCATATCTTGTAGTCCATTTTTTAGTAATATTTTGGGTAGCTAAATATAAACACTTCATTAATGATTCATCACTAGGAAATACTGACTTAGTCTTAGTATATTTTCTAAATGAACTTAATGATTCTATTGTATTTGTTGTATACATTATTTTTCTAAATGGTTCAGAATAACTAAAGAACGGACAAATGGCATCCCAGTTATCTTCCCAATTTCGAAGTGATGTTGGATATTTATCTTTCCATTTTTCTTTTACCTTTTGTGATTGTTCAAATCCTAATTTTTCATTCTTAGCTGTATAAATTGTTTTTAAATCATTACAGAATATTTTTAAATCCTTATAATATACAAATCTTACTGAATTTCTAATCATATGAACTATGCATCTTTGTTGTATAGTTTTAGGAAAAGCTGCCTGTATTGCTTCTTTAATACCGATTAATCCATCAGAACACATTATTAATATATCTTTTACTACACGTCCTTTTAAATCATTAAATACTCCCAACCAGAACTTAGCTGATTCAATTTCACCTATCCAATACCAAGTATATCTTTTTCTCCAGACTCAGTAACCCCTAACACGATATAAGCTGCTTTTTTTACTACTGTATGTTCTTGTCTTACACTAAAATGTACTGCATCTATAAAAACTATTGGATAAACGCTCTCTAACGGCCTTTCTTGCCATTCTTTAATTTTAGGTAGTATTTGATCTGTTATATTACTTACCATAGTAGCAGATACTTCTATTCCATATAAATCTTGTATTTGTTCATTAATTTCTCTGGTAGATAAGCCTCTACCATATAATGATATTATTTTATCTTCTATACCAGATACATCTCTTTTATTTTTAGGAATTATTTTATGTTCAAATTCACCATTTCTATCACGAGGAGTTTCAAATTCAAATTCTCCGAATTCACTTTTTAAAGTTTTTTTAGTTGAACCGTTTCTATAATTTGTTTTATCTGTCTTTTTATCGTATCTTGAATACCCCATAGATGAATCAAACTCTGCATTCATCATTTCTTGTAATGAGTCCTTAAATAAATCCCTTATAGCACTACTTAAATCCTGAGCACTTTCTATTTCATAATTTTCTTGTAATATTTCTAATAATTTCTTTCCTTTACTTTCTTTCATATAAAAAATCCTTCCATTTCTATTTTATCACGGAAAGATTTCCTATTTACACAAATTTATTTACAGACTCGCACCTTAGAAAAATAATATATTATTGTTTATTGATTTTTTCTCTAGTATTTTTTAAAATTTCACCAGTATTGGTAGCTATCTCATAGTCGTATTTATAATTACCATCGGTAAATTCAATTTCATATACGTTCATGCCATCTTCAACGTCATTTTGCGTTTTGGAGAAAGTAGCATTTTCTTGTTTTACGTTAGCATGTTCTAAAGCCAAAGCTTTTGCCTCTTCAATTGTTTTCGTCCTTGTAGAATTATTTTGATTATTAGTAATTGTTTCATCATTAGTAGTTACTTGATCATCGGTAGTTGTATTTTCATTTTTGACAAAATCAGTATAAATTATTCTACCATTTTTTGCATCAATTTTATATTCATAATCAATGTTGTTGTAATAAAGTTCAACTTCATAAACTTTATCTTTTATTTCAAGATCAATTTTTTCAAAGTAAATTTCGTCGCTTGGCTTATCTGTATCTTTAAGAATAATGTCTTGAATTTCCTGCTTGTCTAAAAAAGCTGTCTTAATATAAATGAAAAAGCCTACACCAATTACAAGTAAAAATCCAATAATAATAGAAATAATTATTACTATTTTTTTCATACCATTCACCTCAGCACCATTTTATCATAAACTCTTTTTTATGGCAATAACATGGAAATAATAAATAATTTTTCTATGCAAATTAGATAAATCTAAAATAACAATTTATTACCGAACTATCAAAAGTGTATTTTTCACACTTTTTATCTCAAATTTAAGATAATTAGCGAAGACACTTAAAAATAAATAAAAAATTAATTAATTTATGAATTTTTCCCAAATTATAAAGACAAAAAATAAAAAAAAGTATATAATATTATTAGCTTGCCGGAATAGCTCAGTTGGTAGAGCAATTGTCTCGTAATCAATAGGTCGCAGGTTCGAGTCCTGTTTCCGGCACCATTTTAAAAATTTATTTAAATAATTTTAATATGCGATCAGAAGCTTCTGATCTTTTTATTGAAAATAAATCTTTAAACATTAAAAATGGAGTATTGCTTTAACAGATAATGAATTTGTAAGCTTTAAAGTGTTTGTGAAAATCTAGTTTAATATGTAAAAAAGATGATCCTTATTTCAGGTATCATCTTTTATTGATCTAAAGATTTTAAAGATTCAATCATGTCAATCTTTTTCATATGTCTATATGTTGTTAACTGTACGATAATAGAAGATATGAGCGTTAAAACAAAGGCAAATATAAAACTTAGTAATTTGATATTTTTTAAAAATACAATATTATCAGTTTCTGCCGTAATCATTACATATCTATGTAAAATAATGCCTGAAAATAATCCAGCAATAATGCCAATAATTGTTAAAATAATAATTTCCCGGTAAACGTAACTAGATACTTCGCTATCTTTAAATCCTAAAACTTTTAAAGTAGCAATTTCTCTTTTTCGCTCATTAACATTTATAATTACCAAATTATAAAGAACGACTAATGCAAGTAGCAAGGAAGCGCCAATAATTAAGTAAACGATCTTATTCATGCCTTTGATAATTGTATCATAAGTTTCAATGTTATCATTAGTATAATTAATTGTACTAATTTGACCGCTATCTAATAAGGTTGTTGATATTTCGTCATAGTTAGTGTTTTCCATCTCCACCATAATGGTGTTATAAGTAATGTTGCGGTTAGTCACTTCTTGTAAATATTTAGGGCTTATATATATATAATGCATGGTATAATTTTGAACAATATCTGCCACATATAAAATATATAAATTATTTTCACTATCTCTTATTTTAATTGTACTACCTTTTTCGGCTTTTAACAAACTTGCCATTTTAGAAGTAATAATAGCTCCATAAGTCGGTAATTTAATGTCCTTGTCAGTAATTGTACTATGCAAATTGACATAATGATTAAAATCTTTAGTATTTTCTGGCGAAATTAAATAAACGTCATGATTTTTATTTTTTGCGGAAAATGTATAAGCCTCTGAACTAGCTAATAGCGGTTTTTTCATATTAACTTTATTTAAAGTGCTAGTAATTGAATCTGGCATCGCTTCAACATTGTCATTTAATGATACTAAGGCATCATATTTTAGTATTTCCCCGTATTGTAAATTTATCACGCCATTAATTCCATCACGTAATCCAAAACCAGTTAATAATAAAGCTGTGCAGCCGGCAATTCCGATTATTGTCATAAATACACGTTTTTTATAACGGAAAATATTTCTAAGTGTTACTTTCCAAGTGAAAGAAAAACGTTTCCAGATAAAGTTAACTTTTTCAAGTAAAACTTTTTTACCACTTTTTGGCGCTTTAGGCCTTAGCAATATAGCGGGTTTTTCTTTAAGATCACGCATACAAACATATATTGCTACACTAACCATTAAAAATGAAGCATAGCCTAATAAAACTAAAAATTGTATCGGTTTAAGGGAAATTTTTAAATCTGGTAGGATATAATTGTAATCATAAATACCATAAATAACATTTGGAATTAAATAGTAACCAGCTGTCAAACCAATACCAACACCCAAAATAGTTGCAATTAAGCAATAGAAAATATAACCACCAACAATTTTAAAATTACTATAACCTAATGATGTCAAAATTCCAATTTCATTTCGTTCTTCTTCGATTAATCTTGTCATCGTATTTAAACACATCAGTACAGCTACAATAATAAAGAAAACAGGGAATACTTGAGCAATAGCTTCTACTTTACTAGCATCTTCGTAGAATCCTGTATAACCGTTGTTTGATGTTCGGTCTAGTAAATACCATTTTGGTTTTTCAATGGTTTTTAGTTTTTCTGTTTCGCTTTTAATTTTATCTTCTGCTACTTTAGTTTCTTCCTTAAGCTTTTTTATACCTTCATTATATTGGTTATATCCTTCATTAATTTTCGTTAAATTATTATCTAGTGTTTTTTTATTTTGATTAATTTCGGCTTGAGCTTTGTTAATTTCTTTTTCAAAATTAGTTTTTTCAGTATTTAATTTTTGTTCTTGCTCTTTAAGTGAAGATAGTTGATTAGAAAGATTTAGTACAGTGTTATATGTTTCAGTTAATTTTTCGCAGTTCTCTGAGCAATTGTCCAAAGAAATTTTTAAATTTGTTAGTGCTTCTGAAAGGGTATTTTCATTCATGTTGTATTTAGTTAATTCGTTTCTAATTTGGCTAAGACCGTTAGTTATTTGTTCCAAACTGTTTTTGAAAGTAGTTTCGGTGTCGGCCTTCTTTTTATTTAATTCATTTTGGCTAGCATTTAATTGACTATAACCATTATTAATTTTCTCCTTATTGTTGTCTAGTTCTTGTTTACTATCGCTAAGTTCTTGTTTAGCTTTAGCAAGTTTTTCATTTAACTTGTTTTGCGCTTTATTTATCTCTAAAGTAGCTTCTTCTAATATTTCTTCATACCTTTTAGTTTCTTGAATTGGTTTTAGTTTTTGAAGTTCCTTGTTTAACTTTTCGATTTTGTTTTCATATTGATTAGTATAAGGAGCAACATTTAAAGTGTTTTTGGCCAACAGATAAGCTTCTGTATAATATTCTAAAATGAAATTGTCTTTTGGAATAAAAATAAATGATTCTAATTTACCATTACCAGTATTAGCAATTCCTTTTTCTTTGCTCAAATATAGTGGAGAATTAGCTAGTCCGACAATTTTGCATGAAGTTATATTGATATAATTGTCAAGATTATCTTTAGAGAAAGTAGGGGAGTCACCAATTTTAAAGTAATTTGCATCGCCTATACATTCTTTGCTATTTTTTGGTAATCTTCCTTCAGTTAAAGATACTTTATTAACGCTATTTTCTAAGGCATTTAATCTAACTGCCTTGCCATCAATAAGCACATCAACAGAATAACTAGGAATTACTTTATCAACGTTTTTTAATTGGCTTAGTTCATCAATGTCATCTTCTGTTAATCCCATAGTAGAAGTTATTTTATAATCCATAAGCAGATTATCATTATAATATTGCCGAATTGTTTCAAGCATATCAGGCGATGCTTCACGAAGTCCTGCAAAAAATCCAGAACCTAAAGCGACAATTAAAACGACAGATAAAAAGCGCCCAAATGATCTTTTAATTTTGAAAATTGCTGATTTAAATAATAAAAACATTACCAGTCTAACTCCGCAACACTTTTAGGCTTGTCATTGATAATTATTTTTTCAATTGTTCCATTTTTCATATGAATAACTCTATTGGCAATTTTCGCAATCTCTGCATTATGGGTAATGATAATTGTTGTCATTCCATACTTTAAAACCATTTCCTGAAGTAGTTCTAATATCTTTCGTCCAGTTTTTGAATCAAGTGCTCCAGTTGGTTCATCACAAAGTAATAACTTTGGATTTTTGGCAATAGCTCTGGCGATTGCTACACGCTGTTGTTCGCCCCCCGAAAGTTGGGCTGGAAAATTTTTTAATCGGTTACCTAGGCCAACTCTTTTTAAGCATTCAGCCGGTTCTAATGGATCTTTACAAATTTGGCTAGCTAGTTCAACATTTTCTAAAGTAGTTAAATTTTGAACTAAGTTATAAAATTGAAAGACAAAACCAATGTCATAGCGCCTATATAAAACTAATTTTTTGCGATTATAGTTAGAAATAATTTCACCATCGACCATAACCTCTCCGCTGTCACAGGCATCCATTCCCCCTAAGATATTTAATACAGTTGTTTTACCCGCACCTGATGGTCCCAAAATAACTGCTAATTCTCCTTTTTCAATTTCAAAAGAAGCTTTATCTAAAGCTTTAATTTTGATTTCTCCCATGGTGTATTCTTTTATAATATTTTTTAGTGTAATGTAAGCCATAATATTGCCTCCTATTATTATTTTAATTATAACACATAACTATGATAAATTACCAGTCTTGCCACTTTCACATTATTTGAATTTGATCTTGCACAATTGATATTTTAATATTAAAAACTATTAGAAGCGTGATATAATTAATATGAAGGGAAATGATAAAATGACATATGTATTCAGATTAGTCAAGGGAAGCGATTTAAAAGAAGAAATAATTAACTATGCTAAAAAACATAATATTGAAGCGGCAATTATTTCGTGTTGTGTAGGGTGCGTTAGTAAGCTTCAATTAAGATTAGCTGATGGAAAAACCATTATTAGTCGAAAGGAAACCTTTGAAATTGTTAGTATGACTGGAACAGTATCTAAAAATGGTTGTCATATTCATATTAGTTTTTCCGATTGTGATGGAAAAACAGTTGGTGGTCATTTGATTGAGGGATGTATAATTAATACTACGGCCGAAATATGTATTACCGAACTAGAAAATTATACATTTACGAGAAAATTTGATAAAAATACAGGGTATAAAGAGTTAAATATTCAAAATAAGATAACAAAAAACGAATTACTAAAATTAATAAATAGTTTAAACTTACCAAAAGGACATTATTATATTTTAGGCGGTGGAAGTTTGGTTATGCATGGTTTAAAAGAAACTACTAAAGATTTGGATCTATGTGTGTCTGAAGAATTATTCGAAATATTAAAAGCAAAATATCATATTGATCTTTCTTCTAAAAATAATTCTAATTTCTATCCAATAAATGATAAAATTGAAGTGGTTGTAAATCCAAAAGACAAACTAATATATGAATACAAAGATGGGTACCCAGTTGAAAACTTAAAAACAATATTAGATTTTAAAAAGAAAATGAACCGCGAGAAGGATCAAAGTGATATTCAAAAAATCGTAGAATATTTAGAAAACAAATAATTGAAGTTTAAAATAATTTTACTAAAAAAGAGAATTTTATGTATAATTAAGAAGGTGATAAAATGTCAGTGATAAAAATAATGGATGAGGTTTTAGCCAATAAAATAGCAGCTGGAGAAGTGGTTGAAAGATGTGCTTCAGTTGTAAAAGAATTGGTGGAAAACAGTATTGATGCGGGATCAACCGAGATAAAAGTTGAATTAGAAGAAGCGGGCACTAAAGAAATCAAAGTTATTGATAATGGTAAAGGAATGGAAGAAGATGATGCAGTCTTAGCCTTTTCAAGACATGCTACTAGTAAAATCAATGATGAAGAGGATTTATTTAGATTAACAACTTTAGGTTTTAGAGGGGAAGCTTTAGCGTCGATTGCAGCGGTTAGTAAAGTAGATTTAAAAACATCAACAGGTGAAGTGGGAACTCATGTTATTATAAGTGGTGGCCGTATTCAACTTGTTGAAAAAGGCGATGCGAGGAAAGGGACAATTATTTCTGTTAGTAAATTATTCTATAATACCCCAGCTCGTTTAAAGCACATGAAAAGTTTATATACTGAGCTTGCTAGTATAACTGATTATATGAACAAATTATCATTATCAAGGCCTGATATTAGGTTTATTCTTTCTAATAATGGTAATGTAATTTTACAAACTGATGGATCTAGTAATACTCTTAAAGCTATTAAAAGTATTTATGGAACTGACGTTACTAGGAAAATGCTAGAAATCCACGGAGAAAATTCAGACTATGAAATTGATGGATATATTTCTTCTCCAGAAGTTCATCGTTCTAGTAGAAATAATATGATAACTTTGGTCAATGGTCGAATTGTCAGAAATGTGGATATCAATAGAGTGATTAATGACAGCTATCACTCTTATAAGCCTGATAATCGTTACCCTATAACTGTCATTCATATTACCGTTGATCCATCAGTTATTGATGTCAATATCCATCCTACTAAAATGGATATAAAGTTTAGTAAAATGGATACTTTACTAGAACTTATTAGTGAAACCATTAAAAAAGCTATCAGTAATAAAAATTTGATCCCAGAAGTTCAAATTAAAGAAGTAAAGCCAAAATATCAAGAAATAAGTCTAGAGCTAGAGCGAGAAGCAGGTAGAGAAAAAAACTCTTCAGATTCTGGTAACTTAGATTTAGAGCCAAAAGAGTTAATTGTTAACACTTTTAGCTTTGATAATCAAGAAGAAACTATAACCTATGAAATTGATACAACCGGCGATATTGTACATGAAAAAGAGGAAGAATATAATCCATATGATGAAAAAATAATGCCAGAAATGTATCCAGTTGGTTTAGTTCATGGAACATACATTATTTGTCAAAATGAACATGGAATGTATATTATTGATCAGCACGCGGCTAAGGAAAGATGTAATTACGAAAAATTCAAAGCAGAAATGGGAAAACCTAATATTGCTAGTACGCCATTATTATTTCCAATAACTATGGAATTTTCTAATACAGAATTTATGGTATTAAAAGAAAACATGCATATTTTAAAAGATTTAAAGTTTGACATTGAAGAATTTGGTGTTAATTCCGTTATTATTAAAGAGCACCCGACATGGATTGCGACTGGCTATGAGGAAGAATCAATTAGGAAAATAATTGAAATAGTCATCGCTACTGAAAAAAACTTTGACATTGAAAAGTTTAATGAAAAAGTGGCTACGATGATGAGCTGTAAAAAAGCTATTAAAGCTAATACTAATATTACAATGGAAGAAATGGAAGCTTTAGTTTCAGATTTAAGAAAGTGTCAAAACCCATATAATTGTCCTCATGGACGACCAACAACTATTTTCTATTCAACTTATGATATGGAAAAGCTTTTTAAACGTAGTGGTTTTGATACGATAAAATAAAACGTTTCTTAAAAATTACTTAAGAATGAAATGTTTTTCTGCTTATTACGAATAATATATTTATGAGTTCACCCTTGGTGGTGGATTTTTTCATATCAAATAACCGCACCTTAATAGTGCGGTTAAAATTTCCATTTAACATGTTATTACCCAACGGCAATATCTTTTTTAATATCCATTATTACTGGTAAAATAATTGGTTTTCTTCCAGTTTGGTTATTAATATAACTAGATACATTATTAATTATTTCAGATTTAACTTCAGAATAATTAACGCCAGTTTTTATTGTATTATTTATTGCTTCTTTACTTATTCTTTCTAGTTTTTTTAATAACTCAATATTATCATTTACTAGAACAAAACCACGTGTAATAATATTAGGACTACTTAATAATTTGTGATTTTTTGTATCGATATTAGCAATAACGACCACAATGCCATCATTAGCCATTATTTTACGGTCTTTCATAACCGCGTTGCTGACATCACCGATGCGATTTCCATCGACATAAATATCGCTAGCCGGTATTTTGCCCCCTCTATGAATGGTCCCATTTTTAAGAATTAGAACGTCACCATTTTCGAGAATAAAAGTATTTTCTTTTGATACCCCGCATTCAATTGCCAAGTCGGCGTGAGTTTTAAGCATGCGATATTCCCCGTGAAACGGCATAAAATACTTTGGCTTAACTAATCTAATCATCAGCTTTAACTCTTCTTGATTGCCATGACCACTAGTGTGGATATCACTTAATGACGTGTTTGTATAAACAGTAACGCCTTTTAAATATAATTTATTAATTGTTCTTGAAATACTTAGTGCATTTCCTGGGATTGCCGAAGAAGAGAATACTACTACATCATCTGGTCTTAGTTTAATTTGTCTAAAAGTTCCATTAGCAATTCTACTTAAAGCCGCTAAAGGCTCACCTTGGCTTCCAGTACATAATAAGCAAATTTTATTGGATGGATATTTATTTGCTTCTTCTGGAGTGATGAAAATATCTTTATGTTTGATATAGCCACCTTCTATTGATATTTCAAGGTTATTTACCATACTTCGTCCGAATACACATATTTTGCGATTATGTCTTTTACAAGTGTCAACGATGTGTTTTAAGCGATAAATGTTAGAAGCAAAAGTTGCAATGATAATTCGACTATTATGTTTATTAAATAATTCTTCTAAAGCTTCATCAACTTTTGACTCACTTTTACTCATTCCTTCGCTTAAAGCGTTTGTACTATCACTCATTAAAAGAGTAACGCCTTCTTCACCAATTTTGGCAATTTTATGAAGATTAGCCATTGGCCCTATTGGAGTTAAATCAAATTTAAAGTCTCCAGTTGTAACAATGTTTCCGTTTGGGGTATGAATGCACATTCCATGAGAGTCTGGAATAGAATGAGTTGTTCTAAAAAATTCAACACTTAAATATTTGTATTTGTAGATATTTTTTTCTGTATACACGTGTAAATTATTATATTTTATTCCACGATCCTCTAATTTTCTCCTAATAAGCCCCACTGCTTGATTAGGAGCATAAATATCTGGGATATCAACCATTTGCAATAAAAATGGAATACCTCCTATATGATCTTCGTGCCCGTGAGTAATAAAAAGACCTTTAATTTTATTTTCATTTTGTTTTAGAAATGTATAATCTGGAATGACATAATCAATTCCCATTAATTCTCCCTCTGGGAAAATAGTACCCGCATCAGTAATAATTATTTCGTCATTATGCATTACACAATACATATTTTTTCCGACTTCACCGAGTCCACCTAAAGCAAATACTGCGGTTTCGTCTGGTTTAATAAAATTCATAAAAACTCCTTTCTTTAAGATTAAAAACTGACTTATATCATTATATACTTTTTTTGATATTTTGGCAAGCTCATTAGTTTAGCTAATAAATAGTATTTGATATTTGTGAGCTTGAATTGTCCATTGAATTTTGTTATAATGTGACTGTATAATAGATAGAAATGGAGGACAGATAATGAGGGATTTTATAAGAAATATTTCTGTAAGGCAGTGGATTTTACTAGGAATTGTTGGAGCACTATTGATTGTCGTAATAGTACTTGGTCTTATGAATTTAAATGGTAAAGAAGGCGAAAATTCATCATCTGATATTTTAAAACCAGCATCGGTGGAAAACTTGAAAATTGATCATATTACGTTAAGTAAACAAAAAAAGCTTTATGTTTATGAAGCAGATATTGTTAATAGTGATGTTAGTAATAATATTGAATCTATTGATATAATTTTTAAAGACAAGGAAGGCAAAGAAATTGTAACTTTGCTTGGCTATATTGGTAATGACATAAAAGCTAACGAAACAATAAGAATTCAAGCTTCAACCGAAGTTGCTTTAACTAAAGATAAAATTGGCGAGATTGAATATAAAGTCCATAAATAGAAATCAACTCATTTCTATTTTTTTATATATAAGGAAAGTGCATTGCGAAGAAACGTAAAATAAAATTTAAAAACCGTTTACGAGAACATTTGCTTGCTATATAATGAATGAAATAAAGAAAGAAGGTGAACATATGAGGGTATTAAAAGGTTATATATTTAGAATGTATCCAGATAAAAATCAAAAGCAACTTATAAATAAAACAATAGGTACTTCTAGATTTATTTATAATTATTTTTTAACTGATAAAATAAATGAATATAAAGATACAGGTAAAAGTAAAAGTGCATATGACCAAATAAAATTAATTCCTAAGCTACCTAAAGAATATCCATGGATAAAAGAGGTAGATAGCTCGGCTCTTCGAACAAGTATCTTTAACCTTGAAGATGCGTATAAAAGATTTTATAAAGGAAGTGGATATCCTAAATTTAAAGCAAAATATGTTCACGAAAGTTATAAAACCAATAATATAAAAAGTATTTATAAAGGAAAAGAATATAATTCTATAAGAATAGATTTAAAAAATAAAACGATCACCTTACCAAAACTAAAAGAAGTAAAAATAAGAGGATATAGAAATAAAACAGAATTAAATGGAGATATTAAAAGTGCGGTAATAAAAAAAGAGGCAGGTAAATATTATGTTAGTGTCTTAGTAGAAGAAGACATAATAAGACCAGAATTTATTTTCCAAAGCATAGTAGGAATAGATTTAGGAATAAAAGAATTAATTGTAACAAGTTATAATGAAAAAATAGAAAACACAATCAAAGTAAACACGAAAAGATTAAAAGGCTTACAAAAAGGATTAGCTAGGTGTCAAAAAGGAAGTAAAAATAGATATAAAATGAGAATAAAAATCCAAAGATTATATGAAAAAATAAGAAATGCTAGAAAACATTTAATACATAATATAACAAATAAACTAATAGAAGAAAATGATATAATAGTTACTGAAAATTTAGATGTTAAAGGAATGCAGAGAAATCACTATATAGCCAAAGGATTAAATGAAAATCCGATATCAGAAATAGTAAGAGTACTAAAATATAAAGCAGAGTGGAAAAATAAAAAACTAATTCAAATAGATAGATATTATCCAAGTAGTCAAATATGTAGTAGGTGTAATTATCAAAATAAAGAAGTAAAAGATTTAAGAATAAGAAAGTGGGAATGTCCAAGGTGTCATACTAGGCATGATAGAGATTTTAATGCAGCAGTGAATATAATGTTTGAAGGTATAAAAAAATATATGTTATTAATAAAAGAAGGATAAGGAAATAAAAATTTTACAATAAAAAAAATAAAAATTAGGGTAGCGACTATCCGATATTGGTCTATGGAGGGGCGAGGGCTCCTGTGAAGTAGAAAAAGATTTACCGTGAGGTAAATCAGGTAAAATTTATTTTGCCTTTTGTCCTAGTATACATTTGAATTGACAATATTATTAATAATTGGTTATAATATTGTCATGTGGAGGTAGTAAGGTTGAAAAAAAATAATTAAATTAAGACACGAAAAAGGAGTTCAAAAAAAGCAAAATTTTTTTGAATTTAGAATAGTCAATGAAGACTATAAAATAAGTTGATCTTTGAAATAGTAAACTGTTATTAGGTATTCTGCAAAGTAATGTTGTCACCTAAATTAGTTAAATAAGAAATCATCTCTTCTGGTGTGTTTTGAATATTTTTATGAGGTTTAAAATTTCTATACATTAAATTTTCAAATCGTTGATAATCAAAAACGTCACCGGTAAGCAAAATATGATATGAACTTGTAAGTAATAATCTTGCTATTGCAATGATTGCTTTCTTGTGTCCACGACGTCTTTTTAATGATTCATATCTTGCTTTTATATATGGACACGAATTATCTTTAATGGCACATAAAGCGCATTGAACAAGTAAAGGGTTGATATAAATACCGGCCTTTGTAATTCTAACTGATTTCTTTTTCTTGGCAGATACATTACATCTAGGTGTTAATCCAGCCCAAGAACAAGGATGTTTATCATTGATAAATGTATTCATATTTGTACCAATTTCTGCTATAATAAATATCGCTGATATTTCTTTTATATCAGGAATTGTTAAAAGAAGGTTAATTTCAGCATGATATTTGAGGGCAAGGTTTAAAATTTGTTCTTCTAATTCATCAATGCATTTATTAATTGAATCATAATGTTTTTTTTCCAGAGCGGATATTAATTAATTTATTTCTATAACGCATTAAATCTCTTAATTGTCTAATATCTATTGGTGGCATAAAAGAAGGCTCAACAAGACCGTATTTAAACATATCAGCAATCCATATTGAATCTTTTTTATCAGTTTTCTTTCCTGATATAGATCTAACATATTTAAGATGAGTAATAATACATTTGATTAAATTTTCAGTAAAAGTATTAAAAGGTTTTGTTAAAGGGTTTTGACTGAAAATTCTCAATTAGAAAAAACAAAAAATGGTTTTCACATAGATAAAGTTTCGTGCTCAAGAAGGCAACACTTATTTGTACACCGAAAATAATCGGCACATATATAAATACGGGTTTAAAGATATACTTTAACACCACTTACCTCTCCGTGCTATGTAGTATGCCCAATAACAGTTTACTATTATACAAAAAATAAAAGTATTGAGAATTTAATTGTTTATTTTTCAACTCAATTTGTGCCTTTCAGAGGACTGAAAGGACGAAAGAAAGGAATGTTAGTTATAAATGAAAAATGAGTCAGCTATGAATTGTGAAACAGTAGAACATAGTATAGAGAGGGAAGGGACTTTATCAACTGATGATCATCCGGTAACTCCAGTTTTAAAAGGTGTAGAAGGACATCGAGCAGTTTACGGTGAAATTTATGATTATGTCGAAAATTACCAAAGAAAATATAGTGCTCCGAGAAACATTGGTCGTGGTATTGGAGCAACCGCAGTAACAGCACTTGTTAGTGTAGCCGATTTTCAAGCATTTACTGCTGGAAGTGTATACGCGGCGACAGCTACTTTAGGCACTTTATCTTTGGGAGCTTTAATGTTATATTGGTTAAAAGATATGAAACATAGGCGTGACACTAATAGCAATTGTATGTTAGTAAGAAACTTTCATCATAATGAGGTGATTGATTATATAAACGAATCCAGTAGTTTATCTATAAAACATAATTCAGAAATACCTTTATGTTTACTAGAGAAAGTTAAAGCAAAGCCATTAAAAGAATATGTCACTAACAGACTAATTGTGGCTCAAAAAAATCATGCCGCTGGTGAAAGGCCGGCAATTGTTCCAAAAAGAGCAAGACCAAATTGCGAAGGACGCCAAAAGATTTATCCGCAGTACGGTAAAAACCACAAATAATATCGTAATGAAATACATAGAAAAAGTAGAATTCGTATATTTTTTTACTTTATTTCATTACGTTTTTTTTGCATACATATTGATAAATAAATGAGGTTATAGTAATATATATAATAGGCAAGGCTATATAGGTTAGGGCTTTTGTGTTAATCTAAATCAATTAGTATTTTCGTTTTATATCATGTAAAATAAAATTATGTAAACTATTTTTAAGGTTGGTGAGAGGATCAATATGAAAGAGAAAGGATTTACATTAATAGAGCTAATAGGAGTAATAGTTTTAGTAAGCCTAATGGTATTAATAATAGTGCCAACGGTGGAAAGAGCAATAAAAGTAGGAGAGATAAA
>CALVRM010000007.1 GCA_944358695.1 uncultured Bacilli bacterium
ATTATTAGACATAAGTTTGTTCCTTTCAATGGTTTATTCCAATTACATTGTATCAAACTTATGTTTTTTTACTAAACAAAAAATAGTATTAGTGATTTTTCTCACCAACACTATTTATTATAGAACCATAGATAGCTATAAATATCTATTTTTTTTGTTGTAAGTTAAGGGATGCAATAATAAGGGATATTTATAATAATTGATGTTTTATTATATTTGGGGTATAATTATAATAGGGTGAAAACGTATGATAGAAAATCGCATAGATGAATTAATAAAAATAATCAACAAAGCCAATGAAGATTACTATACTTTTGATAATCCAACAATCACTGACCAAGAGTATGACAGATATATGCAGGAACTACAAAAGCTAGAAGATAAGTATCCTCATTTAAAAAGAGATGATTCACCAACTACTAGAGTTGGTGGCCAAGTAATAGATGAATTTAAGAAAGTTACTCACGAAATTCCTATGTTGTCATTAGGAAATGTTTTTAACGAAAGCGAAATAATTAGCTTTGATGAGCGTATTCGTAAAGTTGTTCCAACCGCTAATTATGTAGCCGAGCTTAAAATTGATGGGCTTTCTGTTTCATTACTCTATCAAAAAGGGAAATTAGTTAGAGCCGCTACCCGTGGTGATGGATTTACTGGTGAGGATATTACGCATAACGCTAAAACAATTAAAAGTATTCCTTTGACTATAAATAAACCAATTGACATTGAAGTTCGTGGTGAGATTTATATGAGTAAAGTTTCATTTAATAAATTGAATGACAGTGGAGAGAATTTTGCCAATCCACGAAATGCGGCAGCCGGTAGTGTCAGACAATTAGACTCTAAAGTCGCTGCTAGTCGCAACTTGGATTGTTTTATTTATCACCTTCCCGATCCTGAAGATTATGATATTTACACGCATGAAGATGCCCTAAGGTTTATGAAAGAACTGGGCTTTACAATTAATCCTAATAATAAAAAAGTAAGTAATATTGCTGAACTGTTAGATTATATTAATTATTGGACCGAACATAGACAAACTTTACCTTATGAAATCGATGGTATCGTTATTAAAGTCAACGACTTAAATGATCAGCAAAAACTAGGATTTACTGCTAGAAATCCGAAATGGGCTACTGCCTATAAATTTCCAGCTGAAGAAGTTTTAACTAAAGTAACCGATATTATTTTTACAGTTGGAAGGACAGGCCAAGTAACGCCAAGTGCAAATTTGGAACCGGTAAGAGTAATGGGTTCGGTTATTTCCAGAGCTACCCTTCATAATGAAGATTATGTAGTATCGAAAGATATTAGAGTTGGCGATATAGTTGCTATTAAAAAAGCCGGCGATGTTATTCCCGAAGTAGTTAAAGTGATAAAAGAAAGACGTGATGGAACTGAAAAACCGTTTGTTATGGTGACTAATTGTCCAATTTGCCATCACAGTCTAGTTAGAAACGAACAAGAGTCAGCATATTACTGTCTTAATGAACACTGTCCCGCCAAAAAAATAGAAAAGCTAATTCATTATACCAGTCGCCATGCTATGAATATTGAAGGCTTTGGCGATCGAATAATTGAAGACTTTTATAATTTAGGTTATTTAAAAAATTATGATGATTTTTATACTTTAGAAAAACATAAAGAAGAGTTAATGGAATTAGAAGGTTTTGGCGAGAAAAGTATTAATAACTTGCTAGAGGAAATTGAAAACAGTAAAAACAATTCCTTAGAACGCTTATTATTCGGAATTTCTATTAGGCATGTTGGAACTAAAACAGCTGATATTTTAGCCAAAAATTTCCTTAATATTGATCGTCTTATGGAAGCTAATTTTGAAGAGATTCGCGATATCAAAGATATTGGACCGATAATTGCCAAAAGTGTAACTGAATACTTTGCTAAAGAAGAAAATCAGGAATTAATAAAGAGCTTAAAAAATTACAAGGTAAATATGATGTACTTGAAAAATATTAATAGCCAAGCAACCGAATTTTCTGGAAAAACCTTTGTTTTAACTGGTACCCTAGAAAGATTTACTAGAGATGAAGCTAAAGAAAAGATTGAGGCATTGGGCGGAGAAGTTACTACCAGCGTCAGCAAAAAAACAAATATAGTTATTGCCGGTAATGAAGCCGGTAGCAAATTAAAAAAAGCCAAAGATTTAGGCGTAACTATTTGGGACGAACAAAAATTTATAAATACCTTGTCAAAATATTAATAGACACAATTGTCTATTTTTTTATATATAAGTAAAGTGCATTTAAGAAAAAAAATAACGAGTAATTTAGTTTTTATTAAAGATTTTTAAAATTTAATCCGGCCTAAATCTTTTTACTTTGCCTTTTTTGTTAAATATATGTTGACAATCGTTACAACATAATGATTTAGTTATTTTAGATATTAAAGCTTGTAATCCAACATTATATAGTAAAATAGCCAAATTTAAAATGGATACCTTTGATCGGTTTTTAAATCCTTATCAAAAAATGAACAAAATCCTTGGACATAAAAAATCTAACAAGATTTAATAATATTTTAAGTAAAAAATGATAGTGTAAAAATTATCGTTTTTTCTTAATCGAATTTGACAAATATGTGGAAATGTCCTATAATTACAAGCATATCTTATTTTATGATACATAAAAAGGAGAAACAAATATGACATCAATAGAGGCTTTAAATGAATTAGCCGACGAAACCCCGGACTCGCGAAATACTTATCCGGGTGACACTATGTACTTCTGTGGTTGCAGTACAATTGGAGAATCTTTAAAAAAATTAAAAAACCATAATTTTACTTTTGGTTACGCTTTTGACATAGAAGTAAATGGTCAAATATTTACTCGGATAACAGCTTACAATCAAAAAAATGACATTGTTTTAGCTTGGATGGGGCCTGATCAGAGTAGTGAAGTTAAATTTCCATGTAGGCATCATTCTTACCAAAGTTTTCTTTATTTAATACGTTATCAAGACAGCAAACAAAATAAAATAAAAATTGCCAAAGAACGCTTAACTTCTAAACTTTGTGATGGAAAGAAACAAATCGAAAGTGATATTCCACATATTGTTCATCTTAATCAGCTAGAATGGTTCGGCAATTATTGGCCTATTCTCGAACATCCAGAAATTGAAAGACAAAAACGAATGCGAATATTTGAAAGAAGCCAAATACAATCATGCGATCGAACCTTTTATCAAGGAGTTGCTACTTTATGTAATATATATAAATTTGATGAAACCTATGAAAAGCTAGATCCAGGGCTTCAAAAAATTTATTTAACTTTATTCGAAAACCGTGAAGCAATATTTTGCCGCGAAGTTGAAAATCGTTCGATCGTAAATGGAACCATTATTGAGATGTTATCTATGTTAAATATGGATTATAATCAATTAGTAAAGATTTTTGAAAGGCAAGGTTTAAAGCCACCTGCTTTAGATAATAACGAATTTGCCGAAATCGATCAAAAAATATCATTTATACGTGATTTCGTAAGTAGTATCAAACAATCAGTTGGTGGGATAATAGGCGGTAAACAAAGGACTAAAATGCCTAATGAAACACCTTATCATAAATTATCTAGTTAATTTATGATAAGGCTATCATTAAAAAATACTTAATTGAATTGTCGTCTTACTTTTTGTAAAGGTAAAATAAATTTCTTTATTTTTCTTGTTTTTTTTGCTATAATGTATTTATTAGAATAAGGAGGGAAAAGAATGAATGAGAAAGAAAATTTAGACGTTAATAACAAGCCCGTAGAAACTCCACCAGTTGAAAACATGGATTATAGTTTTGATTTTGCTAATCAAGTTAATAAGGAAGAAGGAGATTCAGCACCTACAACTGAAGTTGCTAAAGCTCCTCAGCCAGAAATTCCAGCGACTCCTGTTGAACCTTTAACTACCCAAACAGCTTCGGTACAAACTGCTACTACTGAAAGTGTTACCCCTGAGGTACAATCAGAGCCACAATTAGTAGATGTTTCTGTACCGGTGTCTAACGAAAATGTTAATCAAGAAACATCAGTTTCAGAAATACCTAATAATCCAGTTCAAACTGAGAACAATAATCAAGTTAATGAAGCTGAAGAGCCAATTAAAAGTGGCAAAAGTACAGTGATTTTTATAATTATTTTACTTGTACTAGTGGCTGCCTTTATTATTGCCCTTCCATTTTTAAGAAATCTATGGTAATTTATGATATAACCTTGCTTCTTTTCTAAGAAATGAGGTTTTTATTTGTTTAATTAATTTGTAAAAAAATAGAAATATCTAAAGAAAAAAGCCAAACATGTTTAAGCTTAACTTTTAAATATAATATATGTTATACTGATATTATTTAACCAAACTTATTATTTACACAAGGTAGCAAATAAATTGATTATTCGCTTTTAATCAATATAAAAGGATTGCCAATTTAGTAAATTCACCAAATCTATGCGCTTTTCTAATATGCCTAGTGATAGTTATTTTTGACCAATAATTTTGAAAAAGTCAAATATTTTACTATAATTATCAGTATATTTTAAAACTTCTCTTCTCAGCATATTAAATATTTTTTCCATATCATTTTCCTTTTTAGAGAAACATTCTAAATATAAAAATTTTAATTTATCGGTTTCTTTGTTATTATATAAATTATTTAATTTTTGTAAAATTATATGAATATTTTCTTTTTCAAATCTGGTTTGAAAATTTTCCTCCTTTATAGGGCTTAAAATTGTGTATTCAAAGTCCCAAACTTTTAAATCATTAGCCATATCGGCAATTTCATCATCTTCATCTATTAATAAAGAACTTCGGTGAGTAATTACTCCGTTTTTATTTAATTTTAATCCTATTGCTTCTTTTCCGTTACTAACTAAAAAGACATAATTTAAAACCGAAGTATTTATTTTTTTAAACTTTTCAGTTCGGTTATAAATGCGATTTAAAAAATCATTTTCAAAACGAACAGTTCCATTTTTAAACATAATAAAGTCTCTATTAGAAGTTTTAAAAAGTGGAATCTTACGAATATGTAAAATTTCATCCTCTGGGTTCCACTCGAAAAAATCATAGAAATCTTTTTGAAAATTTAATAAAATATCATAAATGTAGTTCATCCTTGTCTCCTCCCGGTATGAAAATTGCTAGAAAAATAATTAAAAGTCCAATTGGACCGATAAGACATTCTATCTTACTATAAATAAAGTGGGCATATTCGCTAAAATTATACCCAAGTGACATTAAATTTAAATAACTAATCATATATACAAAGCCAATTACACTGAGGCCAAAACCACTTAAAAAAACAAAAAGTCGTATCATTTTATATTCACCTATTTAATTTTATTAATTATGAATAATATAATGCATTTGGACTTTCTAAAATAACTATGTTATAATTGATAAGGTGATAAAATGAATTATAAAGTCACAATTGATAAATTTGAAGGTCCATTAGATTTGTTATTACATTTGATTAAAGAATCAGATATTGACATTTTTGATATAAAAATATCCGAAATTACAAATCAATATTTAATTTATATTAGTCAAATGAAAGAGTTAAATTTAAATATAGATAGTGAATATTTAATCATGGCCGCTAATTTAATTGAAATAAAATCTCGAGAATTGTTGCCACATGATGAAGAAAGCGATGATTTAGAAGAAGATCCGAAAGAAATCTTAATTAATCGCTTAGTAGAGTATCAAAAATATAAAGAATTGAGTAAATCATTTGAAGCACTCGAGAAAGAAAGACATGAATTATTTACCAAAGAGCCTAGTTTATTAAGTGAGTTTAAAGATGATAAATTAAAAATAGATGACAATTTATCGCTTGACGATTTAATCAAAGCTTTTGCTAAATTAAATGAGCGTAAGCAATTTGAAAAGCCATTAAATACAGTTGTGACTAAAAAAGAGTATTCTATTCATACTAGGAACCGCGAAATTATGGACATATTAACCAAGAATAAACAAGTGTATTTTGAGGAGTTGTTTGAAAATTACACCAAAGATTATATAGTTGTAACTTTTTTATCAATCTTAGATTTAGCTAAAAAAGGAAATATTAAAATAAAACAAAGTCATTATCTTGATAGAATAATATTATTAAATAAGGGAGTGTAAGTATGGATTTAAAAGCTATTTTGGAAGGCTTGCTTTTTGTCGCTGGAGACGATGGCCTTACAACTGATCAAATGCTATCAGTTTTAGACATTGATAAGGAAAAATTAAGTAATTTGATTACTAACCTTGAAACGGATTATAGTAATAATAATCGGGGTATTGCCTTAGAATATCTAGGTGGCAAATTAAAAATGGTTACCAAAAAGGAACACGCTGAATATTACAAAAAATTATTTAATAACGAAGATAATAACACTTTAAGTCCATCAGCTTTAGAAACTTTGGCTATCATTGCCTATAACGAGCCAGTAACGAGAATTGTTGTCGATGAGATTAGAGGCGTTAATAGTGCTCATATCATCAGAAAACTAGTATTTAGAAACTTTATTAAAGAAGTTGGTCGTTCAGAATTACCTGGAAAGCCTATTCTTTATGGTGTTACAGACGAATTTTTAGATTATTTTGGTTTAGCCTCAACTAAAGATCTACCAATTATTAATTTTGAAGAAATTGAAAGTGAAACAGATTTATTTAATTCAAAGTATAAAGAGATTAATGAAGATATCTAGATTATCTAGATTTTTTTCATTTTTGTGTTAAATTTTAAAAAGAATATGATATAATTATATATAGTTGCCTGTGTGGTGAAATTGGTAGACGCGTTGGACTCAAAATCCAATGGTAGCAATACCGTGCCGGTTCGAGTCCGGCCACAGGCACCATTGGGAAATCTGTTCGAACTATTCGAACTTTTGATATAGGAATCAATCAGAAATGATTGATTTTTTCGTTTATATGAAAAAATCAACCTAGAAGAAAGGTTGGTGCTTATGATTA
>CALVRM010000008.1 GCA_944358695.1 uncultured Bacilli bacterium
TTTATCTCTCCTACTTTTATTGCTCTTTCCACCGTTGGCACTATTATTAATACCATTAGGCTTACTAAAACTATTACTCCTATTAGCTCTATTAATGTAAATCCTTTCTCTTTCATATTGATCCTCTATTCAGTTTCAAACCTATAAACAGTCTCAGATAATTCCCCCTCATAATTAACCATGTCTTGTGATGATATTTGAATTCCCTCGCGTGACTCCAGATCAGTATTAATTGTTACCACTAAATTAGAAATAATATTTTTGTCTTTATCTTTAATCAAGATATTGACATTTTTCAGTTTAATTTTCTTTTCACTATTGTTGATAGCAGTTACTTCTAAATTCAACTGCCCATTTTGAATAGTGACTTTTTCATTTTCCATCGATAATCCCTTTGGTATTTTTGACTCTAAATCCTTTTCTTTTTTTGTTTCAGATTTCTTAGTTTCTTTTGTTTCACTTTCTTTCTTCTCGGTATCCTCAACACCACCTAATGAAAAATATACGATGCCACATACTACCACTACTATTCCAAAAACAATCAACACAATTTTAAATCCTTTACTCATCTTTTCCACTCAACTCCTCTTCTATTAGTATCAATCTATTATATTTACACACACGGTCGGTTCTCGATAAAGAACCTGTTTTTATTTGCCCTAAATCAAGCCCAACCGCTAAATCAGCAATTATTGTATCCTCTGTTTCTCCACTGCGATGCGAAATAATCGTTTTATAACCATTTGCTTTAGCTAAAGCAATAGTCTCTAAAGTCTCTGTAATCGTTCCAATTTGATTAGGTTTAATCAAAATTGCGTTGCCAGCATTTAGTAGAATTCCTTTATGTAAATATTTTTTATTAGTCACAAATAAATCATCGCCAACCAATTGAATTTTATTGCCTAGCTCTTTTGTTATCTTTTGGAAACCATCCCAATCATTTTCACTTACCGGATCTTCAATCGATATAATTGGATATTCATCAACTAATTTTTTATAATATAAAATCAACTGATCCGTTGTTAACGTTTTACCTTCACCTTTTAACTCATAATAACCATCTTTATAAAATTCTGAAGCTGCCACGTCAAGGGCCAAATTAACATCTTTTCCAGGAATGTAACCGGCTAAAGTAATCGCTTTCATAATGGCATCTAAAGCCTCAATATTTGAGTTAAAATTAGGTGCGAAACCACCTTCGTCACCAACATTAGTATTATAGCCGTTCTCTTTAAGAACCCTTTTCAAACTGTGAAAAACTTCACTACCAATTCTAACTCTAGTTTTAATGTCCACTGCTTCAGGAACAATCATAAATTCCTGAAAATCTAATGAATTATCCGCATGCATTCCACCATTTAAAATATTCATCATCGGCTTTGGTAACAAAATACCAGCTCCAATATGCCTATAAAGCGGTAAATTATTATCTAAAGCTGCCGCCCTTAAAACCGACATAGAAACGCCCAAGATTGCATTAGCTCCCAAATTACTTTTACTTTCTGTACCATCAAGTTCAATCATTAACTGATCGATTTCCCTTTGGTTACTAACTTCTTTGCCGATCAACGCCGGAGCAATAATTTTATTAACATTATTAACAGCCCTTAATACCCCTTTGCCCATATAGCGCTCATCATTGTCGCGCAATTCCAAGGCTTCACGGGTTCCAGTAGAAGCACCACTTGGTACACTGGCTTTAGCCTTAATGCCATTTTCCAAAATTGTATCAACTTCGACAGTGGGATTTCCTCTAGAATCTAAAATTTCCCTAGCCATTATATTCGTAATTTTTGCCATTATATATCCCCTATTCTTCAAATTAATTTAAAAAACAAATTTAGTTTCCTAAACACCAGATCTTTAAACGATTAACCGCACCATTCGCCTATTTTCTTTATCATAAACATTATAACATATTTTGAACAATTTTCAATTATTTTATTTGCCCTATTTCATAAAATGTATTATAATATGTTTGCTTATAAAATGAGGTGATATAATTGCTTATTAAAGAAATATTAGAATTAAATAAAGTAAAATTAATTAATGGTAGCGACATAAATATTGATCATTTTACTATAAATACCAAAGATATTCAAGGTAAAACAATGTTTTTCCCCCTTAAAGGTAAAACTGATGGCCATGATTATATTTTAAATGGAATAGATGAAGGATTAGCAGGTTTCTTTGTTGAACCAGGACATGAAGAAATCATTGAAGCCGCATTGAATAAAAACGCCAAAATAATTATCATTGAAGTCAAAGACAGCTTAAAAGCACTCCAAGAATTAGCCACTAGGACTAGAGAAAAACTAACAGTTCCCGTAATCGCACTAACTGGAAGCTTTGGAAAAACAAGTCAAAGAGAAATGATTTATAGCGTTTTAAAAACAGAATTCAATGTTTTAACTACTGTTGGCAATTTAAACAATCATATCGGCATGCCTTTAACTTTAGTCAACTACAATGGCGAGGATGTCGTTTTACTTGAACTCGGTTCTAATCATATGGGCGAGATTTCCTTTTTGCGAAACATTTGCAAACCAACTATTTCTTTAGTTACCAATATCGGCACTGCCCATATCGGAAATTTTAAAAAATTAAAAAATACTTTGAAAGAAAAAACAAGTATTGCCAAAGGAAGTCAATACTTCTTACGTAATATGGATGACTCAATGCTTAAACACGCTAAAATTGAAAGCCAAAATGTAATTGAATATGGCGTTCATGAAAGCGATATTTCTAATATGATTTTAGGGAAAAAGAACCGCTACACCATTACTGTAAATAAAAAACGCCATAAAGTCACCATTAATAACGACATTGAATATCTTATAAATTATTCAATTTGCGCCTTAAAAATCGGTCTGCTTTTAGAAATGGATATTAAAAACATCATAAAAGGAATCGACAACTTCAAGTGTGCACCAAGCCGAATGGAAAAAATAAACATTGGACGTAATATTTTAATCAATGACTGTTATAACGCTTCATATGAAACAATGATCAGTGGCCTAGAATATTTCTCCAAACAAACTAATAAAAATAAAATTGTTATTTTAGGCGATATTCTAGAACAAGGGCGCATGAGCAATAAAATTCATATGAATATTGCTAAATATATTTTTAAACACAATCTTAGTTTTAATGAAATTCATTTAGTGGGAAAAGCTATGAAAAGAGTTTATAACTATTTAAGAAAAAGAGATTTTAATGTCTTTTATTATCAAACTGTCGACGAAATAGATACAAATATAATCAAAAATAAATCAGTTTATTTAAAAGCCTCAAACGGAATTGGTTTAAATAAACTTATACCTAAAAAAGAAGCCTAATATACTCCAGGCTTCTTTTTATTATTTTGATAAACTACTAAATCTTGGCTAAATTTATAACCTTCCGCATAATCTTGATACTCAGCCAAACTTTTTTTAAAACTAGCTATCCCCGTAATGCTATCATATTTTGCATATTCACTGTCAGTCTCAGTTCCAAGCTTTTCCCTAAACTCTTTATCATTATTAATATAATTTTGACAAATGGCAATTGAATAACGTCGCCAATAGCCACCATCATAATTAAAAATCGGTTCAGGGTGCTTTCCACCAGGCATTCGGTCAGTAAAATTAAACATATCCTTACTTCTATCTAAAACTAACGATAATAAATTATCTGAAGACAACAAATATTTCTCGCCAGTTAAAGCGCATATAATTTCATAACCTTCTTCTGTTAATCTAGTCTCTACTAAATACTGCTTTAAAACGCCACTAATTAATTGTTGATGAGCTAAAACTATTTTATTTCTCAGTGCAAATAAATTTTGATCCGCCTGTAATGACTTAGAACTAGGTGCTTTAGCAACTAAAGTATTTATCCCAGGCAAAACCTTTTCAATATATCCGCTAGCATAATCCCGCAAAATTAATTTATCAATAATACCATCGTCGACTTCTCTAACCTCGCCATCATTTAAAATAGAAATTTTCTCAGTAGCCAAAGCCGACTTTAATTCGGCATATTCTAAAGCCACAAGCTGAAACATATACATTTCAAGTTCACTATCGGTCAAACCATTAATCCAATATCGTCTTTTAGCCTGAGCAAAATCTTGACTAGCCTGCTCAACCGCCAAATTATCGTTTAAATCAACCGCCTTAAAAAATGCTTTTCTAGCTTCCCACGATGTTTTCATTGGCTTCACTAATATCACCTCGTTATTTTAATTATAACACAACCATTTTATCCCAGCAACTGATATTAAAATAAATTATTCCTAAATAAAAATATAATTGTAATAAAAACCAAACACCCTAATATAATTAATTAGGAACGTACTAGGAGGGATAATAATGATAAATAAAAGAAGTTTGTGGTTTTTAACATTGTTTAGTTTAATATTAGTACTTAGTGTATATTACATCACTATGCCTAGTGAATTATTGATGACAACAAATAATAAAAATGAAGAGAGCCAAGCAAAAACTGTTTCAGCAGATGATAGCGATAATGAAAGTGCTGAACTAGTCGCGTTAAGAGTAGAATCAGAAGAACAAATGCTTGACGAAATTAACGAATTAAAAACTGTGCTTACTGACTCAAAATCATCAACCGAAGAAAAAAACCAAGCTTTTGAAAAAATGCAACAGTTAAATCAAAATCGCGGTCAAGAAGAATCAGTCGAAAAGAAAATTCAAAGCGAACATAAACTCAAAGCTTTTGTTAAAATAAATGGAAGTGACGTTTCAGTCGTTATTGATAGTACTAAACATGACAAATCACTAGCTAATAAAATAATGCGTACTGTTCAATCAGAATTTGAAACTGCTGTATCCGTCTCAGTAAAATTTCAAAAATAACTCTTAACTAGAGTTTTTTTGCTTTTTTAGGCTTTTCTTCTCACTATTATCATAAGGGTGCATAAAATAATATGAGTAAATATAAACCACCCAACTTAGGAAGTGAGGGAATTATGAAAAAGGGTATTTTAACAAAAAGAGAACGTGAAGTGTTTGAACTATTAATTGATAATAAAACAACAAACGAAATAGCAGTTATTCTTAACATAAGTGAAAAGACAGTTCGCAATCATATTTCTAACGCGATGCAAAAACTTGGAGTAAAAGGACGTGCTGGGGCTGTGGTTGAGCTTTTAAAACTTGGAGAACTTTCATTATAAAAGGGTTAATAAAAAACCTTTTTTTTCATATTATTTTAATAGGTGATTGCAATGTTAAAAAAACTAAGTATACGTAAAATTGGCTTAACCTCGGCCGCCTTATTTGCTATTTTACTAATATACCTGATTCCAGGAAATGAAACAAAATTAGATATCGATTCTGAATTAGAATATGTAGACTCTAATGTTAATACCAATCCGATTTTTTTGTTAGATAAAAATAGTTACGTTGCTTTAACTGAAGTTGTTTTAACAGACGGTCAAATTGAAAGCAAGGCCAAAGAACTTTTAAATATTTTAACAGTAGGTGGTTCTGATAGCAAAATTCCAAGTGGCTTTAGCGCAATTATTCCTCCAGATACCCAAATTTTAAGTTTAAAATACGATAAAGGTCTTATAAAAGTAGATTTTTCAAGCGATTTATTGGATATTAATGAAGAACATGAAGAAAAAATGATCGAAGCTATTGTTTATACTTTAACTTCGATCGATGATGTAAATAAAGTAATTATTTATGTTGAAGGTGAAATTTTAACCAAACTGCCAAAAACTAAAGCCAATTTACCTAGTACTTTAGATAGAACCTTTGGAATAAACAAAGAATATGATTTTACAAAAACCACCAATATTAATGAAGTCACTGTGTACTACGTCAATGAAATTAACAATAAAAATTATTACGTCCCAGTTACCAAATATTTAAATGATGACCGTGACAAAATAACTATTATTATCGATGAACTGACTACCAGCTTTAATCATAACGAAAGTCTCATGAGTTTTCTAAATGATGAAACAAAATTAGTTTCGAGTGCTATTGATAACGATACAATGAATTTGGAGTTTAATTCATATATTTTTGACGACGTTACAACCAAAGAAGTCTTAGAAGAAGTAATATATACTATTTGTCTATCTGTCGAAGATAATTATGATGTTAATCAAGTTGTCTTTAAAGTAGACAACAAGGAAATTTACAAAACTACATTAAAAAGTCTTGAAAGTAAGAAAGAAATATAGTATAATTAATTTGCACTTATTAAAGTGCAAAAGGTCTCCGTAGCTCAGCTGGATAGAGCAACGCCCTTCTAAGGCGTGGGTCATAGGTTCGAATCCTATCGGGGACGCCATTTTTTTATGCCCAAAACTCACCAATGAGTTTTTTTATTATAAAAAAATAATTATCAACTTTTTAACAAAGCAATTAAAAGTTTTTGTCAGTTTGAACTAAAATAAGCAACTGAAAAATAACGTGTTATAAGCACGTTATTTTTCAGTAATTATAATTTTTCCGTTTTCTAAAGCCGCCTTATATAAATCGCTGCTAATATCTACCGTCGAAGCCTTACCATCAGTTAAGACAACTTTGCCAGTGCCATTCTTAATTTCCCCTTGATAATCAACACTAGAACAACCGGTACAAGCAAAACTATTATTATTCGTTAAATTATAAACTACTGTTCCTGTCCGACCATTTTCTGTATAATCTACTTCAGCTGCATTAATTAACTCTTCAACACTAGCTTTAAAAGTATTTTCTCTAGAACCAACAATAATATCATCGATAATCGGATATGTAATAACTGCTAAAATTGCTAATATCCCAATTACTGCTAATATCTCGACTAATGTAAACCCATTTTTTTTCATATGTTTCACGAATAATCACCTATTTTAATTTTACCTTAAAACAATAATATTTACAAGTACTTAATAGTAAATAAAAACAAACAAAAAGCTTTAGAAATTCTAAAACTAATTTTTATTTTTCATATGCGGAAATAAAATTACTTCTCTAATCGTTTCTGAATTAGTCATGAGCATTACTAACCTATCAATACCCATCCCCATACCACCAGCTGGTGGCATGCCGTACTCTAAAGCCTCTACAAAATCTATATCCATTTCGTTAGCTTCCTCATTACCAAGTTCTCTTTCCTTTAATTGATTTTCAAATCGTTCGTATTGATCAATCGGATCATTTAATTCCGTAAAAGCATTTGCATATTCCATACCATCAATAAATAATTCAAATCGCTCGGTATATCTTGGGTCAGTACTTTTTCTAGCAAGTGGACTTATTTCCACTGGGTGACCATAAACAAATGTCGGATTAACAATTGTTTTCTCTACGAATTCCTCATAAAATGCGTTAACAATATGTCCAAAAGCAAAATGATCTTCAACTTCAACATGATGAGCCTTCGCAATTTCCTTTGCTTCATCTAATGACATATCTTGCCAAAAATCCACACCTGTTTGTTCTTTAATTAAATCAACCATATGAGCTCGTCTAAATGGTGGCTTTAAAGAAATTTCCTTTCCTTTATAAATAATATCATATGTACCATTTATCTTTTGACAAACCGAAGCCATAATCCCTTCGGCAATATCCATCATTCCATACATATCTGTATAAGCCTTATATAATTCGATTGTCGTAAACTCTGGATTATGAGTCCTATCTACTCCTTCATTTCTAAAAATTCTTCCAATTTCATAAACCGCATCCATTCCACCAACCAATAATCTTTTAAGTGGAAGTTCAGTTGCGATTCTTAAATAAAATGGCATATCCAAAGCGTTATGATGCGTAATAAATGGACGAGCAGCAGCACCGCCTAAAATTGGACTTAAAATTGGTGTCTCGACCTCTACATATCCCAAATCATCTAAATAATTCTGAATAGTTCTAATGATTTTTGGACGAGCAAAGGCTACTTTCCTTGCCTCTTCATTCATAATCAAGTCAACATATCTTCTTCTATATCTTTCTTCCACATCCGTAAGACCATGAAATTTTTCTGGCAGTGGCCTTAAAGCTTTAGTTAAATGAATATAATTAGTTGCATGAATTGATAATTCCCCCGTATTAGTTTTAAAAACATATCCCTCTATTCCTACAATATCACCAATATCTGAAGCTTTAAATAAGTCATAAGCTTCTTCGCCAACATTGTCTAAACGAATATATATTTGAATTTGACCAAACTTATCTTGAATATGGAAAAATCCGGCTTTTCCGTTGCGCCTTTTCGTCATAATTCTTCCAGCAACAACAACTTCTTCCTTAATTTGCTCAAGTTCTTCTTTTGTCTGCATTTCATGATTATTTTTAATAATCATAGAATTTGATGTAACATCAAATCTCTCACCAAACGGTTTAATCCCTTTTTCTATTAAATCATTTACTTTTGATCGTCTTACTAATTCCTGTTCTGTAAACTCACGCATTTTAATCCCTCCTAATGCATTACTTAAGTAATTATATCAAAAAAACAATAAAAATAAAAGGATAAAGCAATTTTTTATCCTATTTATAAAAACTAATTTAATAACTCCCATAATTTAATAAATTCTATCGTTTTTGATAACGAGATGGTAATAAAAGCCTTTTTTCCTTGCATGTTGAATTTCTTGACAAAACACCACTGCTAGATTCTTTTCGTACTACTGAATCTTTACTATACGACGGATCCGCAATTACATATGGATGATCAAGTGTTATAAAAGTAATTTTTTGATTTGCTTCATCTTCTGCTATCTGGTCTCTAATTTCCCTTAACTCTTCAACCGTCAATTCGGAATTATTAATTTCTTCAGCAAATGTTTCCGGTTCTTCACCATAGCCAAAAACAAAATCTTCTCGTTTTACCGCTGTTAAATATTCACTAAATGAAAATGTTCGAACCGAAGAATTTTTCTGATAAGTTTTTCCAGTAAAAATATCCTCATATTCAATAAAACCGTTTTCTTTTTTTCTAAGTGCTATGGTCGTATCATCCGCCAAATAAGCATACTGCCTTTTTAATCCTTTTCTCGTTACCAAATGAATTTTCTTTGGAAACTTCAATTGGCAATAATTATTAAGCTTTTTTATTGGATTATGTATATTAAGATACCCACTTTCCGTATCAGTGTACTCCTTTAAATCAACTAACCCCATTTTTTCTAACACGTTATAAGGAAATGGTACTAATACAAACTCCTTTTTTCTAATTAATCGCATTGGCCTAATAATTTCTAAATCTTTGGCAACATATTTTTTCATTGTTTTCCTCCCTAACAAAAAGTTATCACTATTTTTTAGATTCAACCATTTCGCTTACTAAATTGATAAACTTTTCTTTACTGACACTTACCGTTTCATTAGTACCATATTTACGATAGCTGATAACCCCTTCATCTCGTTCTTTGTCACCAATAATAACCGCTAGAGGTATTTTTTTAGTAACACTTTCTCGCATACGATAGCCTAATTTCTCATCGCGATTATCTATGGAAACCCTAAAATCACTTTCTTTTAATAACTGCTCAATCTCACGTGCATATTCTAAATGATATTCATTATTAACCGGTATAATATTGACTTGTGTTGGCGCTAGCCACAAAGGAAAAGCCCCTTTCGTTTCCTCAATTAAGAAAGCCATAAATCTATCAAAAGTTCCCAAAATAGCTCTATGTATAACTACGGGTCTTGCTTTTTCGCCCTTCTCGTCAATATACGTCAAATCAAATCTCTTTGGCAATAAGAAATCCAATTGACATGTTGACAAAGTAACATCATGACCAATTGCTGATTTAATTTGGACATCCAACTTTGGACCATAAAATGCTGCTTCTCCTTTAGCTTCATAAAAATCAAGGTTAAGTTCTTGTAATACTTTACGAAGCTCATTTTCGGCTTTATTCCACATCTCGTCATCATCAAAATATTTAGCCGTATCATTCTTATCCCTTAAAGATAATCTAAATGAATAATCAGTGATATTAAAATCCTTGTAAACATCTAAAATTAAATTAACCACATTAGATACTTCTTCTTTAATTTGATCAGGCGTTACAAATAAATGCGCATCATTTTGACACATTTGGCGAACACGCTCTAATCCACAAACCGCCCCACTAGCTTCATATCTAAAATCAGGCGCTAACTCACCAATTCTAATCGGCAAATCGCGATATGAATGAAGTTTATTTTTAAAAATAAGCATATGGTGCGGGCAGTTCATCGGCCTTAAGACCAACTCTTCATTATCCATTTTCATGATTGGAAACATATCATCTTTATAATGATCCCAATGTCCACTTACTTTATATAATTCAGTTGAAGCTAAAGACGGTGTATACACATGATCATATCCTAATTTAGTCTCTTTATTTCTAATATAATTTTCTAAAAGCGTTCTTACGGTTGCCCCATTTGGTAACCACATTTGAAGACCAGGGCCAACTAATTCGTGACTCATAAAAAGTTCTAATTCTTTACCGATTTTACGATGATCTCTATTTTTAGCATCTTCGAGTAATTCTAAATGCTTTTCTAAATCCTCTTTATTATCAAAACAAATTCCATAAATACGTTGTAAAACTTTATTTTGGGAATTACCTTTATAGTACGCCCCACTCACTTTAAGCAATTTAAAGTTTTTACATTCCTTAACTGATTCTACATGTGGACCTCTACATAAATCAGTAAAATCTCCTTGCGTATAACAACTAATAATTTCTTCTTTAGGCATTTCATTAATTAAATCAAGCTTATAAGGATCTTCTTTAAACAACTCTAAAGCTTCTTCTCTAGAAAGCTCTTTACGTGATATTCGTTTACCATCTTTCGCTAGTTTTTTCATTTCCCTTTCAATTTTTACTAAATCCTCTTCTTTTATAACTTTATCACCTAAATCAATATCATAATAAAAGCCCTCGGCAATAACTGGCCCTACCCAAAATTTAGCCTCTGGATATAAATGTTTAACAGCTTGCGCCAATAAATGTGCACAGCTATGATTTAAAACGCTTAGCCTCACATTCTCTTTAATGTTTATCATTATTATTCCTCCCTACTTGTTTTATTTAAAATTCCTACTAACCTAATCTGTCGCCCCGTAACAGTTGGATCTGAAGCAATATTTTCAATATAATCTTCATAATCCTCTTTAGTGAAACAAGGGTCATAAAACGGTCCTATAAAAGACGGCTGATTATCTAGTAAATAACTAAAGCTATTTTCTTTTAGTGGATTACGATAAGGGGCGGTGTGCCCACTTTTGTCAGCAACTAATACAATATAACCATTTCGTACATCTTCGTCATCAACAATATCAAATGGTAACGTACATAAATTAATATTACATAGTTCCTTACATAAAATTTTCAATTCTTTATGTGAAAGCTCAGATAATAACTCGACAACAACCTCGTTATCAAGCACTAAATAGCTTTCTAAAAATCGTTTCATAGATATAGAATCACATTTTTTTACTTCAATCTTATTCATACTGCTTTCCCTTCAAAACAAAAACTCCCTGCATTTTGCAAGGAGCGTCTAAACGCGGTACCATCCTACCTTATTACTTAATTCAGATAACGGTTTTTAACCGGACACCTCTTTCGAAGTCAGCTCTAAGGTAGTAATTATTAAAGTTATTTGCTTAGTTCACACTATCCTAAACTCACTATTAAACACTTTTTAATAATCATGTCCTCTTCAACGCATTTCTAATTTTATTTTATCATATTATACTTCTTTGTCAATATTTTATAAAACTTTTCCAATCAAAACCAATCTTGAAGTATCATATACATCAGCGCAAGTACATAAAGTAATAATTTTATCTTCCACCTTTATATTTACATTACTGTCTAAAATATTACTTTTCGCAACTTTTTGCAAATATTTCTCTCGTTCATCATCTTCAAAATTAATCGGTAAGCCTTCTTTTGATGCATCAGCTATATAAGCAGCCAAAATTTCCACTTTTAAATTACCACTCTCAGTATATATCATATAACTTTTATGATTTTTGTAATAATCATTTCGCTTATAATTTTCAAGTTCACTAAACATCGTCCCATCGTTCATATTATGTCCATAGATAATTGTATTATCATCATCAAAACCATTATTGCGATAATCTAGATAAATAGATCCCATTTTATTTTTTTCACCATTTGGTAAATGACTTAAATAATAATTATTATCCTCACCCTGAACAATAGGATAATTAATATTAGTGCCTTCTATCTTTATATAGCCTAAAATATTTTCATATTTTTCTTGAATCTTTTCTATATTTACTTCATTATGCGAAGGAAGAGTACTATTATAAAAACTAGTACCCGTCTTTTTATTTATATAATTTATAACTATTTGACTAATACATAAAAAGCAAACAATTAAACAAATAATTAGTACAAGCTTACGCTTCATTATTTTTCTTTCTATATAAAGTAACAAATATAACTGCCGATGCAACTGCCCCTAAACCATAAAAAATTGTATAATCATTTACTCCGGTTTTTGGAATATAAATTGTTTTGTTTTCCGTTTCTAACTCTTCTTTATGGTTAGTGAAAGAAGCAACTACGCCATTTATAGTAATCACACCTTCAGCATTTTCACTAGTCGTAATATAACCATTAGTATTAGCTTCAATTTCAGTTACTTTATATTTAGTCCCTTGCGGAAGATTAACAATTGTAATACTTTCGCCATGTTTTAAAGTAATTATTTCGCCTGATTTTATAATGCCAGTTTTACTTCCCGCATAATTAAAAATATCAGTTAAAATATTACCATTTTCATCAGTAAATTCTACTTTAAAATTAAAGTCTTGGTTTTTATCCCCTGTTCCAATAACAGTTTTATTAATTGTTAGAAAACCTTTTAATACTGGAATTTCAGTTTTATTATTTTCAAAATGAGCCGCAACATTTCCTTTAATAATTGTTCCAATATTGTTTTCACTAGTTGTAATATAACCATCGGTATTGGCTTCATTTTCCGTTACTTTATATTTAGTTCCCACTGGTAAATCATTTATTGTAATGCTTTCACCATGTTTTAAAGTTACCGAACCACCTGAAGTAATACTTCCCGTTTTACTTCCAGTATAATTAAAGGTTCCCGTAAGCGCACTATTGTTTTCATCAAATAATTCAACTTTAAACGTAAAATCTCTTGTTGTCTCTCCTGCATTACCACTAACTATTTTATCAATAGTAAGACTTCCTTTAGGAATTTCATTTTTTGTGTTTATAAAATTTACAGTTATCCCTTGATCAGTAATTATTCCACTATCATTAGTTGAAGTTGTTGTATAACCATCGGTATTGGCTTCATTTTCCGTAACCTTATATTTAGTTCCTAGTGGAAGACCATTAATTGTAATGCTTTCACCATGTTTTAAGGTTACTACATCACCCGAAGTAATACTTCCCGTTTTACTTCCAGTATAATTAAAGGTTCCCGTAAGCGCACTATTGTTTTCATCAAATAGTTCAACTTTAAATGTAAAATCTCTTGTAGTTTCTCCGGCTGTTCCTGTT
>CALVRM010000009.1 GCA_944358695.1 uncultured Bacilli bacterium
GATATTAAGTGTGTAGTTTTTTTGTTTTTTTTATTTTTTTCTTTTTATTATGTTTTTTTGGTAATGAATTGAGTTTGATTTGAAGGCATTGAGGGGGGGGGGGGTGGGTATGATTTTGTTAGGAGTGAGAGTATGTGGAAGGTTATTAAAAAAGGTTTAGTTTTTTGTTGCTTTATCATTGCTTTTTTTTGTACTTATATAATAAGCGTTGAAGCCGAAAATGAAAATACAGGTTATGCCGAGTGTTGGTATCAAATAAATAAGGATTATTATAATAGTAAATACGATTCTCATGAATATAGGTCACTTTATTTTAAACTTAAAGTTAGTAAAGTGTCCACTATATCAACAAGTTGTATTAGTGGACAAATAGGTGGTGGAGAAACCGGTTATTGCAATATTAAATCGTATGAATTAAATGGGATAATCAGTCAATTTCATCCAGAGTCTAAAGTATATCAGTGTCCAGACAAATTGTACGTTGGTGGTTATTATGAAAAGAAAAATCAGTGGTTTTCCGCAATAGAATATAAGTATACAAAAGATGGATTAATGAATTTAAAACTGTCAGTTAATAAAAAGAGTGGTGAAGAAGGAAATCTATATTGGAGTACGGCCGACTTAAAAAGGAGTTTCATCTTATCTGAAGAAACAGCCGAGCACAATGCCGATGAAACTGGCGAAGTTATTATTGGCGATATAAGCGACCATAAAAAAGCTGAGCCAGCAGACACCACATCTGGTCTTGAAGATATTGAGGGCATAATTAGGTGGGGTAATTCTTTACATGCTAATGATGTTAAATATGAAGACGATGCTTGTTTACTCATTAAAGGTCCAGTTCAAGAATTTTTAAACATTTTGTTTATAATAATTTCGGTTGTAGGTATCATTTTATTAGTAATAATGTCCGCAGCTGAGTTCGTAAGAGTTATCACTGGCTCTGAAGAGGAAGGGATTAAAACCGCTTTTAAACATACTATAATTAGGGTCGTTTGTATTTTAATATTATTAATATTACCAATGCTAGTCAGTTGGCTTTTAACGGTGATAAACGAAAATTTTTCTGGAGACTATGAAATTGGATCTAACGGGGAGCCATTATGTGAAATTGGAGAATAAATAGTTAAATACTTCCTAAAAACTTTTGTTCGTGTTATAATTAAAATGGGTGGTATTATGGAACGAATAATAATGCATATAGATGTTAACAATGCCTTTTTATCGTGGACCGCTGTTTTACTTTTAAAACAAGGATACAAATATGATATTCGAAACTCTTATGCAATAATTGGCGATGAAGATAATAAACGCCATGGCATAGTTTTATCAAAATCTACCCCAATTAAAAAATTCGGCGTAAAAACCGCTGAGCCCATTTTTCAAGCTCGAAAAAAATGCCCTAGTTTAAAAGTATATAAGCCCAATTACAAATGGTATAAAGAAATGTCTAATAAAATGTTTGAATTAATTAGTACTTATACTCCTGATATTGAAAAAATGAGTATTGACGAATGCTATTTAGACTATGGGCCAATAAAACATTTACATGGTAATGAAGTAGATTTTGCCTATAAATTAAAAAACGAAATTAAAAGCACCTTAGGATTTACTGTTAATATTGGCATAGCTAACTGTAAATTATGTGCCAAAATGGCTTCGAATTTTACCAAACCTGATAAAGTTCATACTTTATTTAAGACGGAAATTGATAGTAAAATGAAACCATTACCCATAGAAGATTTGTTTTTTATCGGCCGCAAGACTGCCGAAAAACTTCATAAATTAAATATCCATACAATCGGTGATTTAAGCAAACAAAAACCTGAAAATTTATATCCATATTTTAAAAATCAATCAGTCCGAATGGTTGAATCAGCTAATGGAATTGACAATTCGCCTTTGGAAACAGGCAAAGTAGTGAGTAAAGGTTTAAGTAATAGTACAACGCTACCACATAATTTAATTCATAAAGAAGACGTATATGATATTTTAGAATCAATAAGTGATAATTTAGCTGCGCAGCTTCGCCGAGAAGGACGTTATGCGAACGTCGTTAGAGTTCAACTTAAAAATGCTGAATTTAAAAATTATACTCATCAAACTAAGTTAAAAAATTCCACCAATAACATGTCCGTTATTTTTGAAACAGCTAAAAAATTATTAGATGACATGTGGAAAGATGAGCCAATTAGATTAGTTGGCTTAGGAGTCGATGGGTTAAGCCACGAAGCAACTTACCAAGTATCAATGTTTGATGAATTTGATAAAGTTATACAAAATAAAGAATTAGAAAATGCAGTTGACAAGTTAAAAGATAAATTTGGGTCCGAAGTGATCAATAAAGCTTCAATGGTAGGCAAGAAAAAAATTAGAAAAAAATATTGAAAAGACAAATAGTACCATTTTATTGATACTATTTTTTAATTATGTTAAAATTAAAATAGCGGGTGTGTTTAGACAATGCCGCTGTAATTATTAGTGAGGAAGATAAACATGAACAGTAATATTATAAAAAACATAAGTGACGATCTAAAGATTAAACCGTTACAAGTCGAAAAAACTTTAAACTTGTTAGAAGAAGGAAATACAATTCCTTTTATAGCTCGCTATCGTAAAGAAGCCACTGGTAATCTAGATGAAGAGCAAATCCGTAAAATTAACGAAGTATATATGTATGAAGTTAATCTTTTAAATCGTAAGGAAGATGTAATTAGATTAATTGATGAAAAAGGTTTATTAACCGAAGAATTAAAACTACAAATAATGAATGCTACTAAATTAGTTGAAGTTGAGGATTTATATCGTCCGTTTAAAGAAAAAAAGAAAACAAAAGCCACAGAAGCCATTAAAAACGGTCTTGAACCATTAGCCAAGCAAATTATGGCTTATACGACTAAGTCGCTTGAAGAGTTAGTTAATCCATTTTTAAACCAAAATATTCCAACTGCTGAAAAAGCTATTGAAGGCGCTAGTTATATTATAGCCGAGTGGATAAGTGATAATGCTCACTTTCGTAAGTGGATTAGAAATTTTACTTATAATTCAGGAATCATAATTACCAAATTGAAAAAGAATGCCACAGACGAAGGCAAAGTTTATGAAATGTATTATGATTTTAATGAAAAAGTAAAATACGCTAAATCTTATCGTATTTTAGCTATTAATCGTGCGGAAAAAGAAAAAGTTATTACCGTCAATATTGACGTTGATAAAGATAGAATTTATAACTATTTAGAGGAAAAAATATTAAAAAAAGAAGGGCCTTTTAATTATGTTATTAAAGCGGCAATAATAGATAGTTATAAACGTCTAATTGCTCCATCAGTAGAAAGAGAAATCCGTAGTGAACTTACAGAACGTGCTGAAAATGAGGCCACTGACAATTTTAGTAAAAATTTAGAAAACTTATTAATGCAGCCACCAATGAAAGATAAAATGGTTTTAGGTTTTGATCCTGCATATAGAACAGGATGTAAATTAGCCGTTGTAGATGCCACGGGGAAAAAGATTGATATAAAAGTTATTTATCCCCATGAGCCGAAAAAAGAAAAAGAAAAGAGTAAAAAAACTTTACTCGATTTAATTGATAAATATAAAATAGATATTATTGCCATTGGTAATGGAACTGCATCTAGAGAAAGTGAAGCCTTTGTGGCTTCGGTCATTAAAGAAGCTAATCGTAAAGTAGAATATATTATTGTTAGCGAAGCTGGGGCTTCCGTTTACTCGGCTTCAAAATTGGCAATTGCCGAATTCCCAGAATTGCATGTTGAAGAACGAAGCGCAATTAGTATCGCTAGAAGATTACAAGATCCACTTTCAGAACTCGTAAAAATTGACCCAGAAAGTATTGGGGTCGGTCTTTATCAACACGATATTCCAGATAAGAAATTAAAAACTTCTTTAGACTTTGTAGTCGAAAAAGCAGTTAATAGCGTTGGAGTCAATGTAAATACGGCTAGTAAAAGTTTACTTAAGTATGTCTCTGGATTAACTAAAGCTAATATTGATAAAATTGTAAAGTACCGTGATGAACATGGGAAAATTATGAATCGCGAGGTTATTAGTAAATTATTGTCAGCTAAAACATATACCCAAGCAGTAGGCTTCCTTCGCATTATCGGTGGTGATAAAATTTTAGATGCTACTGCCATTCATCCGGAAAGTTATGCAATAACTTTAAAATTATTAGAAATGTTAAACCTTTCAATAGAAGATATCGGAACAGAAAAAATGAATTTTGAAATAGATATTAAAGATTATACGGAAAAACTATCAACCGATGTTTATACTTTAGAAGACATTATTAAAACTTTGCAAAAGCCCAATAGAGATCCGCGTGATGAAATGCCAAAGCCACTTCTAAAAAGTGATGTCCTGCACTTAGAAGACTTAAAAATTGGTATGCAACTGCAAGGCACCATCCGTAATGTTACTCCATTTGGCGCTTTTATCGATATTGGCCTTAAAAACGATGGACTAGCCCATATTTCTAAACTAACCAATAAGTTCATTAAACATCCAATGGAAGTGGTTAACGTCGGAGATATTGTAGATTGCTATGTTGACGATATTTTTCTAGATAAAAATAAAGTATCTCTATCGTTATTAAAACCGAAGGAGTGAAGATATGTCAAAATTTTTACTTTTATTATTGCCAATTATTTTGCTGTCAGGCTGCGAAAGCCAAACTGAAGAATTTAGTAAAACATGTAAACAAGAAACAAAATCTGCGGATATTTTAGACATAGAAAAAAAAGAAATAACATATAATAACAAAGATGAAATTACTAAAGTGATTGTTACTCGGACATATAAAAGTCAAAATGATAATGGTTTAACAACTCTTGAGAATATTAAAAATTCAGCTAAAAGTTACAATAATAATTTAGCCAAATCAAAAGCTATCAAAATAAGCGTGCCAACGGATAATGATAATAAATATGTTATTAAATATTATTTAGATGTTCAAGAAATGAATGAAGATGAATTAACCATCTTCAACTTGAAGAAAAATTCTATTAAATTTTTTAACAAAATGCGAAATGAAAATATTGTTTGCGAATAAACTTAAGTAGCTAATTGAATTATTAGTAATTAAATGTGTTTACAAAATCAGGAAATATGCTATAATGTAATTAAAAGTAGTAAGATGTTAGAGGGAGCGGTAAGTTATGTTTTGTGAAAATTGTGGTAAAGAAAATAAGGTAGGTTCAAAATTTTGTGAAAATTGTGGGTCTAAAATAGTTAGTCAACCTGAAAAAAAGATTAATAAACCTCATAAACCAATGAGTAAAAAAGCGAAAGTTATAATTATTGTTTCAGTAATCGTGTTAGCTATTTTAATCACATTGTTTTTAGTACTTAGCAGTAAATATAAAGCATCTAATGTAGCTAAAGGATATTTTTTAGCGGTAATGAATCAAGACACCGATCAGCTTTATGAATATTTAAACGTTGAAGATTCTGATTTTACTTCTAAAAAAATCTTTAAAAAAGTTTTTAAATCTGAAGATAAAGCTGAGCTTTTAAATTATTCAGTTGCCGAAGAGGTGAAATCTAACGATGGACTATCGGCAACAGTAACAATCAACTATACCTTAAAAAACAGTAATAGATCATCAACTGAAAAATTTTATTTAGTTAAAGATAAAAAGAAAAAATGGCTTTTCTTTGACAACTGGCAGATTAGTAACAGCAGTTCATTAACCGTAGACAATTATCAAGTGAAAGCATTAAAAGATTCAACTGTTAAAATTGAAGGAAACGAATTATCTAAAAAATATTTAAACAAAGCTGAAAGTGACGACTATGATGTTTATACTATTCCTAAAATATTTAAAGGAGAATATAAAGCAACCGTTACTTTAAAAAATGGATTAGAACTTTCTGACGATTTTACAGTCAGTAGCTATGGAAGTGCTAATTTAACGCGATTAAAACTTAGCGATGCAGAAGAAACAGCACTTGAGAAAAATTTACCTAATGTGATTGATACTTTATATCAATCTGCAATGAACAAAAAAGAATTTAAGGATATTAAGAGTAATTATGATTATAAAGGTGCTGACTTAAATGATTTAGAAGAGGCCTATGCTTTATTTATGAGATCCATTGGTTCAAATGGATTGACTAAATTAAAAATTACCGATGCCAAGGTTAAAAATAGTCAGCTAAATTATGAAGGCTATTTATATGTAACTGTCGATATTGACTATGAGTATACTCTTAATTATCAATTATTAGGTGAAAATAAAGTCAAAGACGGAAAAACAGAAGACACGGCTTATTTGACCTTCGATTATGTCGATAAAGACTTTAAGTTAGTTGATATGTCTAGTGTCAAATCATATTTTTCGAGATTTTAGAAAGGAGAATTTAGATGGCTAAATTTTGTACTAATTGCGGAAGAGAATTAACCGAAGGGGAAATTTGTAATTGTCGCCAAACTGTTGAAAGCGGGGATATTTTTCAAAATATTTTGGGAGTTTTGAAAGGAATATTTGTAAAACCAATTGAAACAATTAAAGAAAACGCTAAAGAAAAGAATTTTGTAATGTCAATAATTCTAGTGGGTGTCATGAGTTTAATTACTGGATTATTTGCGATGGCTATTTTGAAGAATGCTTATTCTTTAATGTTCGAAGGAGCTAGCTCGTATTTATTTAGTACTACATCAATCGATTTACCTTATGCAAAAACATTTTTTACTTCATTAATTGTAGTATTTATACTTTCATTTGTTTATGTAGGATTACTTTATCTAGTAAATACAGTTATTTTCAAAGGGAGTGCTAATTATAAAGAAATATATTCTTTATATGGAGTTGTTTCAATTATAAATACCATTACTTTAGCTGTATCAGCTATATTGGTTTTCGTTAATCTATATGTGGCAATCATCGTTTTAGTTTTTGGCGCATTATTAAGCTTATTATATACTTACCATGGATTAAAATTCATTGGGCCTGATGATGAAAATAAATATGGTTACATTTTCTTAACGACAACCGCCCTTTATTTCGTAGTAATATTTGTAATTACAAAAATATTTTCATAAATGATATCAGTCAATAAAGTCTTTATTAAAAGAGTGCTTACCAGCACTTTTTTTCGTCATAATTTTTTACATAAAAGTTTATTTAACGCATTCAATTTACTTTTTTTCTTTACACCTTTATTCCTTTGTGATAACATTATAATAGGGTGATCGTATGTTAGGAACAATTATTGGTATTGAAGAAGATACTGTTTTAGTCAGACTAAATATTGAATTAGATAAATTTCAAAATATCGTTAATCTCCATGTCGTTATGGAAGATGAAAACGGAATATTAGTCGGTGAGATAATCGATATTAAGGATGGCGTTGCTTATATTAATCTTCTTGGTGAGATAATTGCCAATAAATTTACTTTTGGTGTTATAAAAAAACCATCTTTTGGAGCTTCGGTTAAATTAATTTCCAAAGAAAAAATACCGATGATTATAAGTGTTGACGATTATAAAGAAAACAAAGACTTGTATATTGGAACAAGCCCGATATATAACGGAGTGCCAATTGCTTTTAATATCAATGATTTCTTTGCTAGCCACTTTGCTATTTTTGGTTCAACAGGCAGTGGTAAATCATGGGGCGTTGCCCATTTAATTCAGAGTATTTTTAATAAAAAAAATACAGTAGCTTACCGCGCCAGCATTTTTATATTTGATGCTTATGGCGAATATCATTCAGCTTTTAAAAATATCAATCAACTAACGCCTGAAGTTTCTTTTAAAGCATATACTACCAATACGAAATTTAGCGATACTGAAGTTTTAAAGATTCCATTATGGTTGCTTTCTATTGACGATATAGCTTTGCTTTTAAATGCCGAGAAGCCGACACAACTGCCAATTATTGAAAAAGCATTAAAATTAGTAAACGTTTTTGCTCGGGATGAAAGTGATGTTATTAAACAAAAGAACGACATTATTGCAAGAGCTATTTTAGATATTTTATCCAGTGGTAAACCATCGGCCCAAATAAGAGATCAAATATTTTCCGTTTTATCTAATTATAAAACAAAAGATCTGAATCTTGAATCAACCATCTACCAACCAGGGTATGAACGTAGTTTAAAACAATGTCTAATCATTGATGCCAGTGGGAAGATTAGAGAAATGGAACTGCTTACTAAATATATGCAATCATTTTTAGATGATAGTATAGAGCTTTCTATGCCAGATGGTTCATTTAAATTTGGTTTAAGCGATTTAAGTGGTGCTCTTGATTTTGCCCTTATTTCTGAAGGATCATTAAATAGTGAACGTATTTATGATGAAGCAAATGTTTTAAAAGTTAGGTTGCATACTTTAATAAATAGTGACTATTCCGTTTACTTTGATTGTAAAGACTACATAAGTATCGACGATTATATTAAAGAGTTATTGTCAGTTGGTAATGGGCGAAAAGCGCAAATTATTAATTTTAATATTAATTATGTCGATGATAGATTTGCCAAAACCATTACCAAAATATATTCTAAATTGCTTTTTGAATATGCTAAAAATATGGAAAAACGAGCATCTTTACCATTTCATATTATTTTGGAAGAAGCCCATAGGTATGTTCAAAATGATAACGATATTAACCTTTTAGGATACAATATATTCGACCGTATTACTAAAGAAGGAAGAAAATATGGAGTTTTACTTGGTCTTATTTCGCAAAGGCCTTCAGATTTATCAGAAACTTCGATATCTCAGTGTAATAACTTTTTGATTTTTAAAATGCTTCATCCAAGAGATGTTCAATATATTAGAGAAATGGTGCCTAACATTACTAATGAAATTGTTAAAAGATTAAGAGTATTACAGCCAGGGAATTGTATTGCCTTTGGTAGTGCATTTCAAGTTCCAGTTTTGGTTAAATTAGATAAACCAACTCCGCCACCATCAAGTAGTAGTTGTGACATCAGCGCTAATTGGTTTATCGATCGGAAATAGTGAAAGCTATTTCTTTTTATTTTGAAAATATAACTTCATATTTTAATGCCCAATTATTAATTTTTTCATATAATAAAGTGAGAGTATGGGGGGAGTTTATGAAGCTGAATAAATTAAAAATAGGCGAAGAAGCAATCATTGAAAAAATGGTTGCTAAAGATAATATTCGTAAAAGGTTATTAGATATTGGTTTAGTTAAAGGAGCTAAAATTAAACCAGTATTAATTAGCCCCGGAAAAGATATGGTTGCTTACTATATTAAAGGTGCTGTTATAGCAATCAGAAAAGATGATACAAAAGATATTGAGGTAAGTTTATGACTATTGGCTTAGTAGGTAATCCTAACGTTGGAAAGAGTACTATTTTTAATGCTTTAACCGGATTAAGACAACATACCGGAAATTGGCCAGGGAAGACCGTTGAAAAAGCTACTGGATATAAACGACATAACGGAATCGAATACCGGATTGAAGATCTTCCAGGGACGTATTCTTTAATGGCTCATTCTAAAGAAGAGGAAGTAACTAGAGATTTTATTTATTTTAATAATTATGATGCCTTAGTTATCGTTTGCGATGCCGTTTGTTTAGAACGTAATTTAAATTTAGTTCTTCAAGTTCTCGAAGTTACCGATAAAGTAGTTGTTTGCATCAATTTAATTGATGAAGCTAAGAAAAAAGGTATAACTATTGATTTTGAAAAACTATCATCAATTTTAAATGTTCCAGTAATACCAACAACTGCCCGAAGTGGTAAGGGAATAGATGATTTGTTAAAGGCTTTAGAGCAAATTTGCCAAATATCCAGTTTAGCTTATAAAGTAGAATATAACGATATTATAAAAGAAGCTACCCAAATAGTTGAACCAATTATTAAAGATGAAGTGACAATAAATAAAGCCGCCATAGCTTTAAAATTAATCAACAATGATTTAGGATTTGCTGAAAACTATGGTTTAGTAAACGATAAAATATTAAAAAATAAAATAGTTGAAGCTAAAGACTATTTATATAAAAAAGGAATCAAAGGATCAGATCTAGAAACAATGATAACTGAAGATATTATTGAAAGCTGTGAGCAAATAAGTAATAAAGTTGTTACTTTTTCTAAGACTGACTATCAAAAAAGAGATCGTATAATTGACAAAATCTTAACTGGGAAATTAACCGGCTATCCAATTATGCTTTTAATGTTATTAGTCATATTTTGGATAACAATAACCGGGGCCAATTATCCTTCTGAATTACTTTATGATTTTTTCTTTGGACTCGAAAGTCATATTATAAATTTTTTTGAATTTTTACATATTCCAGACGTTATTATAAATTGTTTAGTCTTTGGTGTTTACCGGGTATTATCCTGGGTAGTTTCTGTAATGTTACCGCCAATGGCAATTTTCTTTCCACTATTTACCTTGCTTGAAGATCTAGGATATTTGCCAAGAATAGCTTTTAATTTAGACAAAGCATTTAAAAAATGTGCTTCTTGTGGCAAACAAGCTTTAACTATGGCCATGGGTTTTGGGTGTAATGCAGTTGGGGTAATTGGCGCTAGAATCATTGATTCTCCAAGAGAAAGACTAATTGCTATTTTAACCAATAGCTTTGTTCCTTGTAATGGAAGATTCCCTATTTTAATTTCAATGATAACTATGTTTTTTATTATCAGTATGGGAAATAGTTCACTTGCTAGCGCTGGCCTTTTAACTTTGATGATTTTAATCGGAATTGTCATGACTTTTGCTATTTCTAAATTACTATCGAAGACAATTTTAAAAGGTATTCCTTCATCGTTCACTTTAGAATTACCACCGTACCGAAGACCACAAATTGGAAAAGTAATTATTAGATCGATATTAGATCGGACTTTATTTGTCCTAAAAAGAGCTATATGTATTTCCGCACCCGCCGGCTTGATTATCTGGTTAATGGCTAATATAAATATTGGCGATAGTAGTATTTTGCACATTTGTTCCAGTGCTTTAGATCCGTTTGCTAGAGCAATTGGCTTAGATGGTGTAATTTTAATGGCTTTTATTTTAGGGTTTCCAGCCAATGAAATCGTCATTCCAATAATGATCATGGGCTATATGTCCTTAGGCTATATCACTGATTTTGATAATTTATCATCATTAAAAACTTTATTTATAGATAATGGCTGGTCTTCACTAACTGCTATTTGTGTTATGCTATTTGCTTTAATGCATTGGCCGTGTTTAACAACAGTACTAACGATAAAAAAAGAAACGGGAAGTAAAAAATGGGCTTTATTCTCTATTTTAATTCCAGCACTTACAGGGATAATTATTTGTTTTCTTGTAACCCAAATTTATCGTTTAATTTTTTAAAGACTGTTCCATCAGTCTTTTTTGTCGGAAATTTTAACCTTAAAATTTACAAATAATTAACTTATGATCTAACGGAAGTTTCGTTAAAGAGGCAACAAGGTCCCAAAAACATTGACATAGGGGGGGGGGGGGGTATGAGGTCAATAATAATGCAGTAAGTAAATTTCAGGGGAGGAGAGGAGTAGGAGTAAGAAACAAAAAAGTAGAAACCA
>CALVRM010000010.1 GCA_944358695.1 uncultured Bacilli bacterium
TTTTTTTTTGGATTTTTCTTTTTAATTCAATTTTATTTTTTTTTTTTTTTTTTTACTTTTCCTCCTTTTTTTTTTTTTTTTTTCTCTTTATCCCCCCCCCCCCCCCCCCCTATGTCAATATTTTCAATGCCCAAAAGTGATGTTATTTAACGCCAAAATATAAAAGTTTACACCTAATAGGTTTACACTAACAAAATTGTATCTATGTTTAACAAATAACAAAAAACTTTAACTAAAAACATAGCTAAAGTTGATTAATTATAGCTTTTAAATAGAAAACACTTATTTTTTCATATAAGTAGTTCTTTTTATATACTTAACATTCCAAGTCATATTATCAAAAAGAGCATTTATTTTATTAATATCCACTTTCTCTCACCATCTTTATCCTAACACAATTTTTTCTTTTAAACATTATATTCGACAATACTAGCTAAAATTAGAACTTTTGAAAAATTTATAGCCAAAAAAACATATTTATAGTATAATTATAATGGTGTTAATATGAACTATCCTGATGGTACCAAAAAAACATATAAAATATATAATACATACGCTAATAGGGGCATGAATTTAGAAAGTGATATCACCGAGACTAATAATTATTATCGAAATAACGATATTGCTATTATCTATAAAAAACCAACGCCTATTACAATTGCTAAAGTAGACTATCCATCAAGATTAGAAGCCGTTATTAAAGAAGGTTATTTTAAAACACCTTCAACAACTGATTACAATGGAATCTACAAGGGAAAATACATTGATTTTGAAGCAAAAGAAACACGACGTAAAACAGCATTTCCTTTAAGTAACATCCATACACACCAAATAAAACACTTAGAATCTATTTATAAACATGGCGGTATTGGCTTTATTATCGTTAGATTTACCAACCTAGATAAAACATACTTACTAACGGTTGAGAAATTATTAGAATTTACTCATAGTAGTAATCGCAAATCCATACCACTAGAATATTTTAAATCAGCGGGGTATATAATTAAAAATAAATACAATCCAAGATTAGACTATCTTAAAATTATTGATGAATTATATTTCAATGGAGGTAATTAATGAAAGAAAAGCTTAAAGATATCATACAATTTTTAAAAAGAAAACCAGCACGTCTAATTGTATTCATTATTAGTATTATTATCCTTATCGTTGGATCTTTCTTTTTTAACTTTTTCTTAATCTTCCTAATAACTTTACTACTAAATTTATTATGGATTATTCCTTATATACAAAAAGAAAAACATAAAAAAAATAATCAACCACGAACACCAACTATTGAAAGTAAAGACGAAACGCTTTTAGAAAGTAGTGATACCATGAAAAAAAACAAAAACCCCAAAAATAAAAAGAAAAAAGGAAAAATCGTTTTACTAGTTCTGCTATCAATATTTATCTTCTTTATTGTTGCCGCCATTATTTTCTTTGCTTATATTGCTCTTAGCGCTGGCAAATTTGATCCAGATAAATTATATACTAAAGAAGCAAGTACTTTATACGATAACGAAGGAAAACAATTTGCTCAACTAGGTTCCGAAATGCGTCAAAAAATAAAATATGACGACATGTCCGAAGAATTAATTAACGCCATTGTCGCAACAGAAGATTCAAGATTTTTTCAACACAACGGTTTTGATTTACCTCGTTTCTTAAAAGCATCAGTAGGGCAAGTTCTTGGACAAAATGCTGGTGGCGCTTCTACAATAACTATGCAAGTTTCTAAAAACCAATTCACTTCAACTACTTCAAGTGGATTTGCCGGAATTAAACGTAAATTCACAGATATCTATATGTCGATTTTCCAAATCGAGCGCAATTATTCAAAAGAAGAAATCCTAGAATTCTATGTAAATTCATATTATCTAGGAAGCGGAGCATATGGTGTAGAACAAGCCGCTAAAACATATTTTAACAAAAGCGCTAAAGAATTAAATTTATCAGAAGCCGCAATGATTGCGGGCATGTTCCAATCACCAGTTACCTATGATCCAAATATTAATCCTGATAAAACCGAAGAACGCCGTCAAATCGTTTTAAAACTAATGAAACGTCATGGATATATAAATGATGAAGAATATAATATGGCAAAAAAAATGACCGTCGATAAAATTGTTATTAAAGGCAATTCAGCCCACACAAATTATGAAGAATATCAAGGATTCATTGATACTGTCGCTGTTGATGTTAAAAATAAAACCGGATATGATCCTTATTCATATTCAATGAAAATTTATACAACTATGGACCGTGAAAAACAAGATGCTGTCACTAAGATAATGAAAGGTGATGGTTATAAATGGGAAAACGATGCCGTAGATGCAGGTATAACAGTCTTAGATACCAAAACAGGGGCCGTGGTTGCCATTGGCGCAGGTCGTAACCGTACTGGAGCTAAATCGTATAATAATGCTACAATGATTAAAAGACAAATCGGTTCAACCGCTAAACCATTATTTGATTACGGACCGGCTATTGAATACTTAAACTGGAATACATATCATCCAATTATCGATGACAAATATACATATAGTGATGGCACCGAAATTAACAACTGGGATGGTAAATATAAAGGAATTATGACTATTCGCCAAGCATTAGTCGATTCACGAAATATTCCAGCACTAAAAACTTTCCAAAGTGTTAAAAACTCTGATATTAAAGATTTTGTTACTAAATTAGGCCTTTCACCAGAAGTAGCTTCAAACGGAAAACTACACGAAGCTCATGCAATCGGTGGTTACACCGGTGAATCACCACTTACCGTGGCTGCTGCCTATGCTGCATTTGGTAACAATGGTACTTATAATGAACCTTATACTTATACTAAAATAGTCTTTGATCAAAGCAATAAAACTATAACTAATGATAAAGAAAAAGAAAAAGTAATGAGTAAAGATACCGCTTATATGGTCACTGATATGTTAATTGATACCGGACAATCCGCACTAGGTAATTACAACAATATTAATGGTGCCGAATTTGCGGCTAAAACAGGTACTACTAACTTTGATGAAGAAACAATGAAAGCAAAAAAACTACCAAGTAATGCCGTTAACGATTTATGGGTAGCTGGTTACAACGCTGATTACTCAATTGCTGTTTGGTATGGTTATTCAGATATTTCCAAAGGTCATAATAAATTTGGCTCAAGTCAAAACTCTAAACTTTTCCAAGCAGTAGCCAAAAACTTCTTTAAATCTAGTACTAAATTTACTAAACCAGATAGTGTTGTTGAAGTAACCGTTGAGAAAAATTGCGCAACCCCACTACTTCCAAGTACAAACACTCCAGATAGCGCTAAAACAACCGAATTATTTAAATCTAACGCTAAACCAACCGAAGTATCCAATAGATTTAACACTTTAGATAATGTAAGTAATGCTAAAGCTACCGTTAAAGGTCGTAATGCTACCATTACATGGAAAACAATCGGTACTCCAGATGGCCTAAATCGAAATTATTGGAGCCCACTTGTTAATAAAGCTTTTGCTATTTCAAAAGATCAAACCACTTACTTAAATTATATAATGAGTTATAATAATAGGGTTCTTGGTAGTCTAGTCTATAACATTTATCTAAAAAATGGTTCTAGTTTAACTAAAGTAGCCACTGTAAAAGATGGAAGCGCTACTATAAAACTTTCAAACATCTCATCACCAACTTATGTAATTAAAACAAGTTATTCAAATTTCTCTGGGGCTGAAAGTACAGGAACTGAAGTCAAGATCGATTATCAAGGTTCATCAGCCACTGATGCTAAAATCAGTTTAAACGGTGAATCCTCAACTAATTTAGCCCTTGGCACTAAATACACCGATAAAGGAATTACCGTAACATTAGATGGTGAAGATATTACTAATGATTGTAAAATTACTACCAACGTTGTATTTAATAGCACCATTCCATCCAAAGTATCAGAAATTGGATCTACCGCTGGTACTTATACAATAACTTACACCGTCACCTATGAAGGTGAAGATATCAGCGATAAAACAATTTCTAGAACTGTTAATGTCAGTTAAAAGGCGAGCAATCGTCTTTTTTTCATGCACTAAAAAAGATTATCCTCAAATAATCTTTATAATGACTTACCATAATTACAAATATCTTTCAATTTACAATTCTCACACTTAGGTCCTCGGGCCATACAATGATATCGACCAAATAAAACTAGTTGATGATGACGTTTACACAAATCTTCGCGTTTAAACTTTTTAGTTAGCTTTTTTTCGATGGTTAAAGGATCATCTCCCTCTTTTGCCAGTCCTAGTCGAACACTTACTCTCGCAACATGAGTATCTACGGCAATACAAGGCTCATTAAACAAATTAGAAAGCACTACATTAGTCGTTTTTCTCCCTACTCCCGGCAAAGTTTCTAAATACTCACGATTATTCGGAACTATCCCGTTCCAATCTTCTAGAAGTCTGCCAGCAATATCAATAACATTTTTAGCCTTTTTATTAAAAGTCCCAATTGGTTTAATTATTTTTATAATATCTTCAATAGAAGCCTTGCTTAATGCTTCCAAACTAGGGTAATTAGTAAATAATACCGCCGTAACCATGTTTACTCTTTTATCCGTAGTTTGCGCACTCAGCATTGTTGCTAAAAGTAATTCGTAGTCTTTGTTAAAGTTAAGTTCGCATCGTGGATTCGGAAACAGTTCATCCAAATAAACTTCAATTTTATTCATTAAGCCAGTCATAATCAAACACTTCCTTTTTCGGCGCTTTTTTATTAAATTTCTCCTGATGTTTTTCAACATCACTTTTGCTATTAATGCCCTTTTTCTTCCACTCATACAAGATCTTGTCAATATATCGCAAATTAGAAACGCCGTTATATATTGCTTCTTTAAGCGCTAATAAAACAAGTTCTTCCGTAAAACCATCTTCAATCCATGCCCCAATGATTTCATATTCCATAGGACTTAAAGTACGACCAAATTCTTTTTCAAATCTATCAAATAACGTGATTTCTTTATTCTCTACTTTATCTTCCATCAAATACATTGCAAGCTTATTATAAAGTTCGTCTAAACAAACATATTCTTCACAAATATTATTATTAGTTACACTTTCAAGCTTAATAATATCTTTTTTTGATAAACTACTAACTAATGTTAATACATCTACTGGTTTAATATTTAAATCAAGAGCTATTCGCTCAGGATCAAATTCATTATTATTAATTAAATAAATTAAAATTATTAATTCTTTTTCCGTAATTTTCAATTTTTTATAGTTAGTTAATAACGTTTTAGGAAAAATAATGCTGCCATTTTTCAATAAATCTATTATTTTACCAGTCATAGAATCACCTAATGATTATTATAACTTAAAATCAATTATTTGTCGATGGTACTATAACAATATTATAAGAGTCCTCGTTTAATTTTAAAATTGTAAAACTATCCGTACTAACAATACTATTATCGATCCAAGACTCTTGAACGTTACGTAGCCACTTTGTCTCGATACTATCATCATAAAAAATAGCAGAAACGTTTTCATTAACCTCAAATTCTTCATCTAAACTCAGCAAATACACAAAGTCACAATTGTCAATATTATAACTTTTTTTATCATAAACACATAACGTATAATTACTAACTCTAAACTTAAGCAAATTTTTTTGCCTAAAAACATAAATATTATCAATTTTTTTATCAACAGCATTATTTAAATAAAAAATATCTGGCTTACAATCAAAAATCTTGATTGCTTCTTTAAAACCTTTATCATTTTTATAATTTAAAACAAATAAATTACTGCTATCTTCGTCATTGATCAGTAATGAACTACTATTAACAAGTTTTAAAAACACAATACTGGTTTCATTATCCTTAATCCGCAAATCTATTTTTTTAGCTACAAATGCCCTTGTATCAACGTTAAATAATACAGTTACTAAAATTAAAATAACTATAATAAATCTTTTCATAAAAAAACTCCCTTATTAAAAGGTATGTTTTATTTATAAGTCTTAGTAATATAATCCATTAAATCCATGCGCTTGTTAGGTAAAGCACCGGATAATATCTTATCCTCTAAATCATTAAGCAAATGTTTTAGAAAACTGCCCGGCTCTTTATCTAAAATATCACATATTTCAACTGGAGTTAAAGCAATATCTAGTTTGCTATGTATTGGCATTTCAGCATAAACCTCATTAATTTCTTTTTTATTAATTTGCTCTAATTCGCTAGCTAAAGTACAAACATAAAGTCCATAGTCATATAGTATTCTTCTATCAAGTAAATCTTTACCACGTAAATCTAGAATCTTATTTATAATTTCTTTTTCACTAGAATTAAAATTATATTTATCCAAAGCATCAAGCTGTGCCCAAGTTACCAACATTGATGGCGTTATCTTAATTTTTTTAAGCAGTGGAATATCCAAACACTCTGCTAATTTTAATTCACACAATAATTTTATTCCATATTCCTTATTCGGACTAGCAAATATTATATCCAATTCCTCTTTTTGACGATTTCTTGATAGTTTTCTAACTAATGACCCGTATTTTTTTATATAAGCCTTTAATACCGGTTCCAATTCAAAATTTAAAACTGTCGCAAAGCGAACCGCTCTTAAAATGCGCAAAGCATCCTCTTTTAGCCTAACTTTAGGGTTACCAACCATTCTAACAATTTTATTATCCAAATCGCTTTTAGCATTCAGCAAATCAATTTCGTTGCCATCTTTGTCGATACAAAGTGTATTAATTGTAAAATCACGTCTTTTCAAATCTTCTTCTAAACTGTCGATATACTTAACACCTAAAGGTTTACGATGCTTTAAATATTTTCCCTCACTACGAAAAGTCGTAATTTCAAATCTAATTTTTTCAAAAGATATGATGACAGAACCATATTCTGAATTTGTTGTTACTACCTCAGGAAAAATATTCATAATTTCCATCGGCGTAGCATCGGTACAAATATCAATATCTGTTGAGCTTTTTTTTAAATATAAATCTCGAGGATAACCACCAATTATATAAGCTTTATAACCAAAGCTCGTAATTTTCTCTAGCACTTTAATTGCTGAATTATACATTTTATCATCTCCATAATAGCAAGAAAAAAGAGCTAATAAGCCCTTAGTTTAAAGCATCTTTTAATTTTGAACCAGCTTTGATAGAAACTGCGATTCTTGCAGGAATTTCAACTGTTTCGCCAGTTCTCGGATTACGTCCTTGTCTAGCTTCTTTCTTTTGAGCAGCAAAAGTACAGAAACCAGTTAAAGTAACTTTTCCTTCCTCTTTTAATCCTTCTACAATTCCGTTCATAACAGCATCAAGGGCTCTTGTTGCATCAGCTTTTGTAAAACCTGTTTCCTCTGCAATGAAATTAACTAACATTTGTTTTGTCATGTTCCTATACCTCCTTATTTTGTTAAGCTATGTTTGCTTACAATAAAAGGATACCATTTTTAAAGGGAAAAAGCAATATATTTTAAGGTTTTTTTGCAGTTTTTAACGATTTTATTACCGTTTTCGTGTTATACAAAACAATCATCAGATTTCAAAGTTACCTTTATTTAAAATCTTTAACAATATTAGGCTCTCTCACGATTCCATCACTAATCTTGACCATAGCACACTATCTTACTCATAATAATAACTTTAAGAATATTTTGTTAGTCTTCCTTTGCAATTAATTATTCTACCTAATAATGGTTTAAACCGTCTTCATTTTACGAACTTTTTTAGATTTAGTTAAAAAATAGTTAGACTACTCTAACTATCTTACAGAACAATAGCAAATAAATTTCCAGAACCTTTATTTACTAATTTAGATAAAGTGTTTTGTAACTTAAATCTCACAGAATCAGGCATCAATGATAACTTAGCTTGAATCCCCTCTTGAACGATAACATCCAAACTACGACCAAATATTTCACTCTTCCAAATGTTTTCTGAGTCATTTTCCTTGTCTTTCATTAAATAATTAATCAATTCTTTACTTTGTAACTCAGATCCAATAATCGGTTCAAACGTACTTTCAACATCAACTCTAATCATATGAATAGAAGGAGCCACCGCTTTTAATTTAATGCCATAGCGACTTCCCTGCTTAATAATTTCTGGCGTATCTAATGTCATATCAGAAAGAGTCGGACTTGCCACACCATACCCAGTTTTCTTAACCATCTTTAAAGCCTCTTTAACTTGATCATATTCCCTTTTAGCTTCATTATAATCTTGAAATAAAGTTAATAATTGCGAACGGTTAGTTATATCCACCCCAATTATCTCTTTCAAAACTTCGTTATAAAGTTCACTTGGAGCTTTTAAAGTAACATTAACTTCGCCAGTTGAAGTATTAACTTCTGACAAATATGCTTTTTCAATATATTCACAAGTTTCAAAACGACTAGTAATATTTTCAATATCGCGTAGCTTATCTATTTCATAAATACTTTCTTTTATCGCCTCAATATAAGATTTTTTAAGCCAATTATTAGGCGATAAACAAGCAACCCAATCTGGCATCTCCACATTGATACGAACTACTGGAAATTCATATAAAGCCTCTCTTAAAATACCATAAGCATCTCTTTCACTCATGTTATCAATATTCATTGGTATAACTGGAACATTATAATTATCTTTTAAATCTTCAGCTAAACCTTCCGTCTCTGGTAACATCGGATGAACTGAATTCAAAATAATGATAAATGGCTTACCAATTTCATTTAGCTCACCAACAATTCTTTCTTCAGCCTCTACATAATCATTTCGTGAAAATTCACCAATTGACCCATCAGAAGTCACTAAAACACCAATACTCGAATGATCTTTTATAACTTTTTCAGTTCCTATTTCCGCTGCTTCAACAAATGGAATTTCTTCTTCATACCAAGGGGTTCTCACCATTCTTGGGCCATTTTCATCCTCGTACCCTTTAGCACCATTAATAATATATCCAACACAATCAACTAAACGAATATCAGCTGAAAAATCATCGATTTTAATTTTAGCTGCATTACTAGGAACAAATTTTGGTTCTGTTGTCATAATAGTTTTTCCCTGAGCTGATTGTGGAATTTCATCTAAAGTTCTTTTTCTTTCATATTCATCTTCAATATTAGGAACAACTAGGTTTTCAATAAATCTTTTAATGAATGTTGATTTACCTGTTCTAACCGCACCTACTACACCTAAATATATGTCGCCACCAGTTCTTTCGGTAATACTCTTTATGATATCAATTTTTTCCATATAATCCCTACTTTCCATAATTTACTTAAATATATGTAAAAAAATAATTGTATATGAAAAAAAATGTTCAAAACCATAATAATCTATTAAAATAATTAATACTAACGAAAAGCATATTCTTAGTTTCTGATCTTTATCAAAAAAAGATCTTTTTGCAAAAAAAGTGATCATTTTACGATTTTTTATGTTATAATGTAATTAAAGAGGTGATAAATATATGCAAAATAAAAACATGAAACATACGATTTATACATGTATTTCTAACATTCTAAGCAGAGAAAACACAGAATACGTGCAATTAAACGAAATATATAAAGAGGTGGCTAACTATCTAGAAACAGAAAACAATTTAGGACTACAAAGTCAAATCCGTGGGCGTCTCCAAGAAAATTGCGAACAATATTCTAATTTTAAAGGTGATCCACTATTTTTAACTGAAAAAATTAGATCAGGTAAATGGACTATAAAAAAAGACCGCAAAAAGTACATTAGATATACTCATAACAAATACCTTATTACTGATGATAACTGGGCGACCTTAATAGAAGATAATTTCATTACCCCTGATTATGCTTTAGAAACAAATTTAGATAATGTATATAAAGCCAAATTAATAAAAGATATCGGATCGCAAAAAGCTAAGATTATTGTAAATGAATTAAACAAAATTAGAAAACTTTTAAAAAAAATTAAAAATATCAATAAAACCAACGATGGTTACGGAAATGCCTTTGAAGTATTCGCTATATCAACCGAACATAAAATTGAATATGAAGAATGTATAAATAAATATATAATTCATGGTGACAATGATGGAAAAATTGATGCGATCTATTATGGCGAAAAAGATTATTTCTTTATTTATCAAATAAAAACTGAAAATATTAATGAAAATGAATACGAGACTATGAAAAAAAATTATGGTGAATGCATAAGAAATAAAATTCCCGAATATGGAAAAGATCTATACAATTTTGTAAAAGCAAATAAAGATAAATGGCGTGGAAAAACTTCAAAATATATTAGTATAGCTAAAAATTCAAACAGAGATACAAACTTATCACCAAAATACATATATAATAAATTTTTTGAAAACAAAATGACTCCAGATAATTATAATAATTTATTATTAACGATTACAAAGCCAAAACAAACAAATGATAATTCACAGTTTAACGTTTCAAAAGACGAAAATAATAATTTTACTTTTTTTATTAAAGCTTCTGAACTAAAAGATAACTTGTTAAAATCACTAGGAATAACCATAAATAATCACAGCAGCCCAGATTTATCTAAATTTTTCTATGATAATGTTAGGGGAACCCTTGTAGCTAACAAAAAAATGGTTTATACAATTCAAAATGAACCTGTAAACTTTGTCAAATATAACAATGGTATTAATATTACTGGCGAGGTAAAAGATCTTGGCGAAGAAATTGAGATTAAAAATCCAATTATTAATAACGGACAACAAACAATTACCACTTTACTTAATGTAAACGAAAATCTCGACCAAATTATATTATCGATAAAAATTACTAATGAAACAAACAATATAATTAAAGGAAAAATTTCACAATACTCAAACGAACAAGTAAAAGTAAAAGCCATCGACATGCTTTCTTTAAACCAATATATTCGCGATATCCAAAAAGTTATTTTAAACAATACCTATAAAAAAGAAAATTACTTTCTAGAAATATATTCATCGGGGAAAAAAGAATACGAACAAATGAAAAAAGAAATATATGATAAACGTAATATCATTAGTCTACTTGAATTTATCAAACTTTACTTTTCAGTAAAAGATAATAAAAATTTAGGCGCTTGGAAAAATAATCCAAATGCCCAAGTTGAAAAAACTATTATCAACAGTCCGCTCGACGAAAATTTGTCTTTTCAAGTATGTGAAGCAACAGCTACGTTTAATAAATATATTGATACCTTGGCTGAAAAGAAAGAAAAAGAGGACTTTAAGTCAGCCGACCTTGCCTTTAAATATTTAATCTGTACAGCCCAATTAGAGCCACATAAAGTTGCACAAATAATTAATCGTATTAATCAAAAATATTTTTATAATATTAAAGAAGAAAAAAGCAAACTAATTGACGTTTACAAAAGCACAACTATTATAAAAAAGCTTAATGAAGAATTAGAACTATATTTAAAAGAAAAGTGTAGTAAAACTGAAATTAAATAATTACTGTAATCGTTTTAATTAAGAGAAGTCTTTATATAGACTCTCTTTTATTATATTCACACAAATTATAATATATTTTTACTAATTAAAACAAAAAAGTCACCACGTGATGACTATATTAATTTATCAATATCCTTTGGCACCTTATCATTGACTACTGCTTCTATAATTTTATCTTGTTTTTCTTTAGAAACCTCTTTACCCGTCATTTGACCAAGTTCAGTAATTACTTCTCTTAAAGTCTCTTCATTTTTAAGATCACTTTGCTGTAATTTAGCCGCTAAATCTAAAATGGTCTGTTTTCCCACATTAGTCTTCTTTTCTATTCTATCAAAAAAGCTATCTGAAAATCGCAAATACATCATCCTCCTACATTAGTATATGAACAAGTCAAAAAAAGGTCATGTTTTTTTTAATAAAAATCTTATTAGAGTCATTTACTCTTTAAAGAAAAACAACATTGATTTTGATCCGTCTTTATTGAAATAATTAATCGATTGTTTGCAAAATTTCACTTTTGTAAAATATTTTTAGCATGGAATTTTTACCATTCATAACTTTCTATTAAAAAATACGTGACTTTTAATAGTCAGTCATTTTATACCTTATATTATAGATACCCTTTTTCTCAATACTAAGGTAATAAACTCCAAAGACTTACAATTTTCTTAAAAGTGTAGAGTAAAAAAATATATCAAAAAGCACGGCTTACCTCTAACGTTAAAGGATAGGCCGTGCATTTAATATATTTATTTTTCAAGTTCATAATTGATACTTTTAATAATGTTCTTATTTAATTTTCTACTAGTTGATGATGTTATTTGTTTGGTCTCTCCTGCTTCTATACTTCCTCCAAAATAACCTAATATACTTGTTACTTCTTTATCTGTACTCGTTTTAAATATTATATTTAAATTTCCTGTTATTTCATCATTAGTATTATTTGTAACGTCAGCAGTGAAAGTAGAACCTTCTTCTTCTACTATTAACATTACATTACTTATTTTAAGACCTTCTACTTCAATATCTTTAACAACATCACTATTGTCATTGGCTTCTGTTACAAATTCTTCCTTTTTTTCATTTTGTTTATTACCTCTCATCATATAGAAAGTTACTAGAACAAACACTGTTAATATTATTATTGTTACTATTATTAAAATTATTTTTGTTTTCTTCTTCATTATTCTACCTCTTTCTTTATGATTTTAGAGTTACTTCGGATACTCCACAACCTGTGAACATACTAGTTGAACTAGTGACATTATCCATTGTCCAATTTGGTCCAACATAAATTACTGTTAGTTTTGTAGCGTATCGGAACATATAACTCATATTTGTTACTTTGCTTGTATCAAAGTTACTTACATCTAGACTTGTAAGGCTGATACAATTAGAGAACATCCAAGCCATATCTGTTACATTGCTTGTATCGAAATTACTTACATCTAAACTTGTAAGACTGCTACATTGATCGAACATATTACTCATATTTGTTACGTTGCTTGTATCAAAACCACTTAAATCTAAGCTTGTAAGGCTGCTACACTGTCTGAACATATAACTCATATTTGTTACTTTACTTGTATCAAAATTACTTAAATCTAAACTTGTAAGACTTCCACAAAGATAGAACATATAACTCATATTTGTTACTTTGCTTGTATCAAAGTTACTTACATCTAAACTTGTAAGACCGCTACAATTATAGAACATCCAAGCCATATCTGTTACATTGCTTGTATCAAAGTTACTTACATCTAAGCTGGTAAGTTTGCTACATCCAGAGAACATAGATCTCATATTTGTTACTTTACTTGTATCAAAGTTACTTACATCTAAACTTGTAAGACTGCTACATCCACTGAACATACCATTCATAGTTGTTACATTGCTTGTATCGAAATTACTTACATCTAAACTGGTAAGACTTCTACAATAATCGAACATATGACTCATATCTGTTACATTGCTTGTATTAAAGTTACTTAAATCTAAGCTTGTGAGGCTGCTACAATTATAGAACATATAAGTCATATTTGTTACATTGCTTGTATTAAAGTTACTTACATCTAAACTTGTAAGACTTCTACACTCTCTGAACATATAATACATAGTTGTTACTTTACTTGTATCAAAACCACTTAAATCTAGACTTGTAAGACTTCTACAACTAGAGAACATATAATCCATATATATTACATTGCTTGTATTAAAGTTACTTAAATCTAAGCTTGTGAGGCTGCTACAATTATAGAACATATAACTCATAGTTGTTACATTGCTTGTATCAAAGTTACTTACATCTAAACTTGTAAGACTGCTACATCCACTGAACATATAACTCATATTTGTTACTTTACTTGTATCCAATTTTGTTAAATCAACTGTTTTTAAATTCGTAAAACCAATGAATATATATGATGAATTAGTATTCGCTCTTACTCCTCCATCTCCACCTATATATAATTTATAATATCCAGCAGCTTCTGGATCATCTATTACCCATGCCATTATATCTCCACTACTATTGTTTGATACATCCCAGCTTTCTACTGCATTACTTGGTACTTCTTTATAATCTACTACCTCTGCTGAAGTTATTTTACTTTTATATGTACTACTATGAAAGTCAGTTTTAGAATTAGATGCCCATGACATTAAAGTTGCCAAGATTTCTATATTATGTGTTGCTGATACCTCATTTGTTCCATCTGATACTGTTGCTATTAAAGTTCCTGAACTTGTAAACGATGCTGTGGTGGTTGTACTTGTAACTGTTACTGGTGAACTACCATCTTTTATATATGTACATGTATATGTACTCCCACATCCACTCGGATAGATTATGGTTACATCTTTTCCACTTTCTGTTTCACTTTCACTAAAGGTTGGTAATGTTATACTTTTTGTAGTTGCAGTTACTGTTTTGGTCGTTTGTTTGCCACTTCCACTTGTTACTCTTACTTGTACATTATAACTTGTATTTGGTTTTAATCCTGTAAATGTATAAGTGTTAGTGGTACTCTCTTTCCAAGTACTTCCTCCATCTATACTATACTCATATTTACTTATTCCACTTGCTGCTGATGCATTTGCTGATATTGTTATACTATTGGTTGCACTTGAATTTGAAATAGTAAGTGTCGGAGCTACTGTATCTATCTTAACTGGAGTTGTTGCTACCGCAGATGCATTTCCTGCTTTATCTATTGCTCTAAATTGAATAGATAAGTTTCTATCTGCTGTATATGTTATTGTTCCTACCCCATTTGTTGTTGTTAATGCTCTTGTTGTCCATGCTCCATTTTCATACCATTCATAATGATCTATTCCACTTCCTGTATCTGTTGATTTTAATGTTATAGTAACACTTGTAGCCCAAGCACCATTGGCACTATTAGTTATAGTTGGGGTTGTTGGTGGGGTTATATCTTTGGCACTCGTATAATATGTTTTTCTACTATTTATAATAACTTTTGTTCCGGCATTTATTCCTGAGCTTGCATCTTGAGTTTCACTCCATCCTACACTTGTATACCCTTCTCTTGGTGTTATAGAAGGTAATGTTATTTCACATGATGTTTCTAAATTATATATTGTACATGTATCCTTATCTTTCCCTATACTTGCTACATTTTCTCCTTTAATATAAGTTATTTCTATTTCCTTTTTATATATCGCATATAATGTTGTATTACTACTTGGCATTTTGAATGATGTTAATCCTTCTATGGCATCTTTATCTGTATTCCATCCTACAAATGTATATCCTTCTTTATATGCTTTACTATTTAAATCAACATCTGTACCTTCTGGTAAACTGGCTTCGTCTACATCAGATGTTATTCCTCCATTAGTTTTATAATCATATGTAAGAAGATAATCATTGGTATCAGGTATTGTTCCTCCTTCTGCTTGGCCATAATTAAATTCTACTGTTACTTCACTACTAGCCTCTCCTCCGCTGTATTCTGGATTATAGGCTATTTTTACGTTTATTTGTTTAGACTCTCCTTTATATAGTTTCTCTCCTTTGGTATATCCACTAAATGTTATTAATACCGCTTCGTTATTGGTTCCTTCTTTTGTTATTATATCTTCTAATTTTGCATCTAAACTTCCTTTGTTTTCGACTGTAACTTCATATTCCATTGCATCGCCTTTTTCATAGAGATTGGCTTCCATACTCGCTGTTAGTTCTGTCCAACTTGGTTCTTTTGCACTTTCCGCACTTCCTGTTTTTTCTCCTTCTTTGACGTTTGTTATTCTTATATCCCAGTTACTACTTATTTTACTTGTTCCTTTTATGTTTAAGTTTGTTTGGAACGCTGCATATCCTACGCTCATTAATACTACTATCACTATTAATCCTATTATTATTTTATTTCTTTTTCTTGCTTCTCTTCTCATACAGCACCTACTTTAGATTTATATTTATATTATATCGGATATCTCGTTACAATTCAATTGTATTATCTTTCTTTTTATTTT
>CALVRM010000011.1 GCA_944358695.1 uncultured Bacilli bacterium
TTGAAAGGAACAAACTTATGTCTAATAATGATTATATATTAAATTTACTAAATTTTAAAGATAAAAACATATATATTTTACAAAATTCTATCAAAAATAAAACAATTAAAGGTAAAAATACTAAAATTATTGAAGGTTTTTTATCTTATAAACCTAAATGTTGTCCTTGTTGCGGCGTGATTAATGAATCTTCTTCTGACATTATTAAATGGGGCTTTAGAAAAAATTGTAAAATCAAAATACCTAAAATCTCTAATTGTAATTCATTACTTATTCTACATAAACAAAGGTTTTATTGTAAACATTGTAATAATACTTTTATTGCCGAAACTAATCTTATTGATAGAAATAAAAATATTTCTAATAATTCTGAATTACAAATTAGGTTAGAATTAATGAAAAAGCAAAGCGAAAAGGATATTGCTGAAAGAGTTAACGTTTCTGTCTCTAAAGTAGACCATGTTCTTAATGAAATCTCTAAAAAAACTGTTTTAAGGCACGAACATCTTCCTAAGCAAATGAACTGGGATGAATTTAAAGCTACCAACGATACTAAAGGTAAAATGGCTTTCATTATTACTGATAATAAATCGGGTACTATTTTTGATATACAAGATTCTAGAAAATCTATTGATTTAAATAAATATTTTAGGAGATATTCTAAAAATGAAAGGGACAAGGTTAGATTAATTTCTACTGATTTTTATACTGGATATATTCATTTGGCTGAAAAATTATTTAAAAATGCTGATATTGTTATTGATAGATTTCATATTGTTATTCAAGCTTACAATGCTTTAAATACTACTAGAGTTAAGTTATGTTATAAATCTAATCCTAACTACAATAAACTTAAAACTTATTGGAAATTAATTGTTAAAAACGAAAATGACTTAAGTGATAAAAAGAAATATTCTAAATATTTTAAAAAAGATATTTCTCAAAAAGAAATTGTTACTTATTTAATCAATACTAATAAAACTTTAAAGGCTACTTATGAATGTTATCAAGGTATTATTAATTCTATTAAAAATAAAGATTTAAATAAATTTAAAAACATTATTTATCATCAAGATATAAATATTTCAGATAAAATGCAAAAAGCATTAAAACTATACAGGAAAAATATTAAATATATTGAAAATTCTTTTAAATATATTATTAATAACGGAGTTGTTGAGGGTACTAATAATTTAATTAAATCTATTAAAAGGGTAGCTTTTGGTTATAGAAAATATTCCCATTTTATTGCCAGAGTTTTCTTAATTAAGGGTATTATAAAAGGATGATTTTCTTCATCCTTCATTATAGTTACATTTATCAAATTAATGTTCACCAACACTATTTGACAAAGAACCCTATCTATTTCCATAAATCCTTTGGATATTTTCCTTCGGCAATATATGTATTAATTGCGTTTACAACTGTACTTTTATCTGATTCATATGTGACCCCATACCATTTCGATGAAGTATTTTTAATATAAACAGTTGCCAATTTGCCGGCGATTTCTTCGTTAATGATATTAGGAATCATATATTCGGCCTTCGGATCATCAAGATGACTGTCTAAAAATGCTGAAAATTTTGACTGAACAGCTTTTAAAAAGTTAGTAGTAAAACCAAACATATTAACTGTGGCTACGTCGTCATCAGTTATTTTAAAAGCAGGTCTTTCATCTAATGGGCGAGCAATAATATCACCATTTTCAAAACCAACCTGACTTTCGATTATTTCTTCAATAATTCCATTTTTAACGTGCGCTATCCCTCTTTTAACCGTTCCATTTTCTGATAAAGTATTCTTAACTTTATATCCTACGGCTAAATAATGATTACGTGACTCATTGTTTTTTAAAAAGTCCATAATAATTTCATAAGCCTCTAAGCCATAAAAATCGTCAGCATTGATAACAGCAAAAGAACTTTTTAGTAATTCTCTGGCACTATAAATAGCTCCACCAGTACCCCATGGTTTTGTGCGATTAATAGGTGCTTGATAGCCTTCTGGAAGATCATTTAACTCTTGAAAAACGTATTCAACCTTTATTTTCCCAGCTATCCTATTACCAATGGTTTCTTTAAAAAGCACTTCGTGCTCTTTTTTTATTACAAAAATCACTCTATTAAATCCCGCTTTTATGGCATCATAAATGGAATAATCAATAATAAATTCACCATTCGGTCCTACGGGGGCAATTTGTTTTAGGCTGCCAAAACGCTCACTTAGGCCAGCTGCCATAATTATCAGTGTATATTCTGTCATATTTCTCTCCTTTATTGATGCTTATTTAATGCATTATATGTAAGAAAAAAGACTGCAATACCAATTACTAGAAAACCGATCCATATAAGTGGATTATTGTGATTCGCTTCTAACCAAGCTCTCACTGGTTCTATCCATTCATTTAATTTATCAATTATTGAAAGTAACATTTTATCCCACCTTTCTTATACTCTTGTGTCCTTTCATTATTTTTATAATACCATATTCATGACTAAAAGCAATAGTTAGAATGCTGCCAATTCCAACAATTATTCCTTCCCCGTATTTGTCATGAATTACTTTATCGCCAACACTATAAGTGGCATCTTTATCGATCATTTCTTCTCTATTTATATGTGGTTTTTCTTCGGGAACGATAGTATCTAAGTATTTTCGATCAATTTCATTAATAAATCTGCTTGGCATATTACTAGCTGTATTACCATATAACATACGTCTTTTAGCATTTACTAAAGTTAAGGTTTTTTTAGCCCTAGTAACCGCAACATAACAAAGGCGTCTTTCTTCTTCAATTTCTTCAGGCGATTCTAGACAATTATTATGCGGAAAAATGCCTTCTTCTAAACCTATAATAAAAACATGATTAAACTCTAAACCTTTGGCCGAATGAATAGTCATTAAAGTAATAACATCTGTATTATTTTTATGTTCCTCAATGTCAGAAACTAAACTGATTTCCATTAGAAACTCGTCTAACGATATTATTCCATTGTTTTCTTCAAAATTTTTAGTAATCGATTTAAACTCTTCTAAATTTTCTAATCTAACTTCAGCTTCTAAAGTCTTTTCGTTTATTAATTCTTGTTTTATACCGGTTTTATTTAAAATCAAATCAACTAGGTCAGTTAGAGAAATATTTTCGCTTTCTTTTTTTATTTCTTCAATAATATTTTTAAATGTTAACTCTTTTCCGGTTTCAATAGCTTCATATAAACTACTGCCATTAGTGGCAGCTTTTAACGCAAGATTTTCAATGGTTTTTGGGCCAATTTGTCTTTTAGGAACATTAATGACTCGCATAAGACTAACATCATCATGAGGGTTATAAATCAACTTTAAATAACTAATAAGGTCTTTAATCTCTTTTCGATTGTAAAAGTAGAAACTGCCAACAACTTTATAAGGAATATTTTCTCTTAATAAAGCTTCCTCCATATTTCTTGATTGCGCGTTAGTACGATATAAAACAGCTATACCTTCTTTAGCTTCACCCGCTCGTATTAATTTCTTAATTTCACCAAGAACATAAAAGGCTTCGTCTTTTTCGTCATAGGCACGATGGTATTTAATTTTTAATCCATCTTCATTTTTAGTCCATAGCTTTTTTTCTTTACGCTGTTTATTGTTTTTAATAATGTCATTAGCAACATTTAATATGTTGCCGGTTGAACGATAATTTTCTTCTAATTTTATAACAGTGGAATTAGGATAGTCTTTCTCAAAATTCAAAATATTGCGGTAATTCGCACCTCTAAATCCATAAATTGATTGGTCTAAGTCGCCAACGACACATATATTTTTATATTTGGAACTTAACATTTTGATTAAACTATACTGCGCTTCGTTAGTATCTTGATACTCATCAACTAATAAATATTTAAAACGATTTTGATATTTTTCTAGAATATCAGGATTTTGTTTAAATAATTTAATTGGCATTAAAAGTAAATCATCGAAGTCTAAAGAATTATTATTTTTAATTTTTCTTTCATACTTTTGAAATACTTCTAAAATTATTTGCTCGTAATCTGAATTGGCAAATCGGCTATAAGAATTAGCATCCAACAATTCATTTTTTGAACTACTGATCTTATTTTTAATAACTCTAGGGTTATAGACTTTAGGATCTAAATTCATTTCTTTTAAAATTTTTTTAATAACGGTTAACGTATCATCACTATCTAAGATTGTGAAATTTTTTTCATAACCTAATTTATCGTAATTTTCTCTGATTATAAGTAATCCTAAAGAATGAAACGTTGAAATTTGAATTCGATAAGCATCATGTCCAAGCATTTTAAAGATTCGGTCTTTCATTTCCTTAGCTGCCTTGTTTGTAAAAGTTATAGCTAAAATATTATAAGGGTCTATTTGTTTTTCTTTAACCAAATAAGCAACTTTAGTAGTTAAAACTTTAGTTTTTCCGCTTCCGGCACCAGCTAATACTAAGATGGGCCCTTCAGTATTTTCTACGGCTTTTCTTTGTTCATCATTCAAATTGTCAAGCATACTATCACCATTATTTATCATATCATATTTGCGGGTTTTTTAAAACTTTTTACAGGGTTTTAAGAGATAGTTGACATCATTTCAGTTCCGCCCTGAATAAAAAGGAATATAATAATATGAAAAAGAAAGGAGAATTTATGAAAAAATTTATAGTTGGTTTAATTTTACTTGCACTAATTATAGCAGGATATTTTATCTTTACTGGTAATGACAAGAAGGATGAGAAAATTAAGAAAGTAAAAGTTGGGGAGGTTACTCACAGTATTTTTTACGCTCCGCAATATGCTGCTCAGGCTCTTGGATACTTTGAAGAAGAAGGGCTTGATGTCGACTTCATTTTAACCTCAGGTGCGGTTAAAAAAAAGTGATATTCTTTAAACTACAAAAAGGAAATTAGCAAACAATCTTGTATGATAATTAATAGAAAGGAGGAAATGATGGTAGATCACGTGATAAGTTCAATGAATGAGGTGGTTTCTTATGATTATTCTAGTACGCACCAAGCGTTGGATATCGTCGGAGAAAATAACACTAGCAGCGATATAATTGCAATCAGTGATGGAGTTGTTGAAATGGTAGTTAACAACGTTAAATATACAAATCATAAAACTAAAGGGACAGCAACTTATGGTAACTTTATTAAAATAAGACATGATAATGGTAAAAAAACTTTATATGCTCATTTAAAGTATGGTAGTGTTTCCGCGAAGATAGGCGATAAAATAACTAAAGGTGAAAAAATTGGAACGATGGGAGCTACTGGCAATGCTTATGGTACACATTTACATTTTGAAGTTCGTAGCGCTAATGAAACGCGAGAAAATCCCAAAGACTATTTATACGGACAAGCAACTTTTGAATCACTAACTGAAACTGTGGAAAATGAAAAAACAGATAATACGTTATCTCAAAATAATATTGATTCAAATGCTTCTAAAAACGTGGTAGAAAAAGCAGACAATACTAATACGCAAGAAAATAAAGCTACACAAGATACACAGAAAAGCGGACAAACTACAAACGATAAAGTGGCTAATACTAACGTAGAAACTAAGAATAACAATTATTCTAATAACCGCCTATATAATGGGGGTTCTATTGTCGATGCTTTAAAAAGCGTTAATATAGATAGTTCTTTTGATAACCGCGAAATTATTGCTATAAAAAATGGAATTGATAATTACCGGGGATCATATGAGCAAAATGTTTATCTCTTATATTTGTTTAAACAAGGAAAATTAAAAACTCAGTAATTAATATGATTCTTTTAAAAGGATCATAAAAAAAGACTTATCTCATGAGAGGAAATTATTTTCTCTTTTTAATATAAGTCTTTTTATAAAACTTCCTATTTTGAATTTATATTAGGCTTTTTAAATTTATAAAAAATAGTAATATTTTTATTTTTATCCACAGTTATCTTATCAATTAACATAAATAATAGTTCTCTATTTATATTAATTTGACTTTCAACCTTTAAATTTTGAATTTGTTTTTTTATTTTACTGTGGATTTCTTGATACCTATTCAAAGAAATAACATTATTAAGACGATCTTCGTATAAAATGTTTATCTTGTTTTCCAATGATTTGATCTTATTAAAATTATTTAAGGAAAAGGGCTGATTTTTTAAATAGACTTTTATTTTATTTAAAATTAAATTTTCTAAATTTTGGTAGTTAGTGTAGTGAGCGGTACAATTGTATTTTTGGCTTCCTCTTTTGTAACTATTACAAATTAAATACCATTTATGAGTTTGCTTATTATAATTAGCGCCCATTAATTTTCCACAGTCTTGACAATAAATTAATCCTTCTAACAGAAGTTTTTTTCTTTCTTTGATTGGGGTAGTTGCTTTTCTTTTTAACTTATTTTGCGCCTGAGTAAATGTTTCGTTACTAATAATAGCTTTATGGGTTCCATCATTAATAATCCATTCATTTTTATCACGCTTTACTCTGGTTTTATTTTTGTAAGAGATGTTGGTCCAAACATTTTGGATAGTCTTACCTGTGTATATTTCGTTTTTTAATATATTATATATAGAAGTATATGACCAAAGAATGTCTTTCCCTTTTTTATATTTACTAGGACTTGGTATTTTTTTAGCATTTAAGATTTTAACTATTTCATTGATCGACTTACCATTTAAAAAATATGTAAAAATCTTTTTAACGTTTTTAGCCGCATATGAATCTAATGTCAATTTATGTTTGTCATTATCGTCTTTTTTATATCCATATGGCGCAGTCGCACCTAAGTACATTCCTTGCTTTTTTTTTGACTTTAAAATTGATTTTATTTTCTTTGAGGTATCTTTTGATACCATATCATTAAATAATGCTTTAAATGGTGCGATATCATTACTAGCGTTGTCTAAAAAAGTATCAATATTATCTAAAATAGAAACGTACCGCACTTTTTTATTGGGAAAATATTCTTCAATATAATAGCCACTTTTAACATAATTTCGGCCTAGTCTTGATAAGTCTTTAGTAACAACCATATTAATCTCTCCTGATTCAATATCGTTTATTAATTTAAGAAAAGCCGGTCTTTGAAATGTCGTGCCAGTAAACCCATCATCAATATATTCTTCAGTTAATTTTAAACCATGGTTTTTTAGATATTCATGAATGAGACGGCGCTGATTAATAATGCTCTCACTTTCACTATCTTTTGAGTCTTCTTTTGAAAGGCGGATATATGCGGCAACTTTAAAGTTATTATTCATTTTCAGTTAAGTATTTCTTTAAGATTTGACTAATGGTTGGGCCCTCTTCAAGATAGTTTTCTATTATATTCATGTTTTCACCTCACACTAAAATATATGCGTTGAGTAAAAAAACTAACATCTATTTGTTAGCTTTAAAATATTTTAGTAAACTACAATAACTAAATAATCATAGATCAGCGGTGGGTAGATTATAATTTCAAAATGAAAATTATAAAGGTTAACTATTTGCTTTCTAAAAAATTTATCATCGTCTGATTGAATTTTGTAAGTTCATCATAGAATAGTCCATGTCCACTATATTCAAAAGGTACTAAAACTGAATTAGGTATTTGCTCTTTCATAATTAAAGCAAAGCCAAACGGACATATTTGATCTAATCTTCCATGGAAAATAGCGGTTGGAACAGTTATTTTATTTAAATCGCCAAAAACGTTTTCATCTCTTAATGAAATAGCCGTTTTAATTGTTCCGATACCAGAAGCTTTAAAGCTAAGTGCTTTAAACCACTTTTGAAAAGCCTTGGAGTGGCTTAAAGAAAATACTCTTGAACCAAAATCACTTACCGTTTTAGGCCTATCTTGATATAAACTCATAATTAATTGATTAGTATCTTCTTTTTTATTACCGTAGGGATTATTAGCGTTTTGATCGAATGATGGCGCCGCTGCACCTAATAAAATTAGTTTTTTTATTTTATAATTATTATACATAGCCATATAGTGAACACAAATAGCCCCGCCCATTGAAAAACCCATCAAATTAATTTCATTAGCATTTAAACTTTCAATGACATCATATAAATCGGTAGCTAATTGATCATAATCATAACCAAAACCACTGACTTCAGAATCACCAAAACCTCTTAGGTCAAATGATACTACACGGTAATCAAGATCAACTAAAATATTTTTTTGATATTCGTACATTTCTTTACTAAGTGGCCAGCCATGGACCATAACTATGATTTTTTTAGCATTTGAATTTATATCTTCAACAGCTAATTTAAGGCCATCACTAGTGGTAACATAATTCACAATATCTCCCCTTTCAGGTTATTATATGATATTTTGAAAACTGGTTTCACTATCACTTTATTTAGTTAGCGGGTGCTGACAAAGTGACAGCAGCCGTTTTATCAGGCGATGTGCAGATTGGATTTTGTGGGAGTGAATCCACAGTATATCTATATAATCAAGGAGAAAAAGATTATTTGATCAACTTTGCAGCTTTAACTAAGCGCGATGGCAGTTTTTTGGTTTCTAGAGAAAAAATTGAAGATTTTGATGTAAGTGATTTAAAAGGTAAAAAAGTATTAGGCGGACGTGAAGGTCTTCGGCTGGTAAACTTATGATAAAATTTTTACTAAAAAAATATCATAACTTTTTATGCCGATGGACTTACCGGTTACCAAACTTATAATACTATGCCAACTTAAACTTATAATGAATTTCT
>CALVRM010000012.1 GCA_944358695.1 uncultured Bacilli bacterium
AAACATTGCAACGATATGAAATATAAATCAAGATAGCCCATAATAATTAATATTAATAGAAAGATATAGTTTCACGTGAAACATTGCAACGATATGAAATATAAATCAAGATAGCCCATAATAATTAATATTAACAAAAGACATAGTTTCACGTGAAACATTGCAATGATTTGAAATGTAAATCAAGATAACCCATAATAATTAATATTAGCAAAAGACATAGTTTCACGTGAAACATTGCAACGATATGAAATATAAATCAAGATAGCCCATAATAATTAATATTAATAGAAAGATATAGTTTCACGTGAAACATTGTAATGATAAGAAATATAAAATAAGATGACACTTAATAATTAATATTAATAAAAAAATATAGTTTCACGTGAAACATTGCAATGATTTGAAATATAAATTAAGATGATCTATAATAATTAATATTAATAGAAAGATATAGTTTCACGTGAAACATTGTGATGATAAGAAATATAAAATAAGATAGCCCATAATAATTAATATTAATAAAAAGATATAGTTTCACGTGAAACAATGTTATAGTTGCTTTTTTTTAAAAAATATTATATTATTATCTAGGTACAACGTTTATATCTGAACCAGGTCAGGGTCGGAAGACAGCAGCCTTAAAGATCACTAAACGTGTGTACCTTTTATTTAGGTGATATTATGAATAAATATATGAAATTAGCTTTTAAAGAAGCAAAAAAATCTTTATTAACGGATGATGTACCAGTAGGTGCAGTAATTGTGGAAAAAGGTAAAGTAATTGCTATGGCTCATAACACAAAAGAAAAAACAAAAGTAGTCACGAGGCATGCGGAAATAAATGTTGTGGAAAAAGCTTGTAAAAAAAAGAAAAGCTGGTATTTAAATGATTGCGAAATGTATGTTACCCTAGAACCTTGTAAGATGTGCCAAGGAGCAATTGAACAAGCTAGAATAAAAAAGGTTTTCTATGCTGTTTCAAGAGATAAAAAAAATGTTTCTAAATCATTATTTAAGAAAATAGAAGATGGGTTAGAAGAGTCACAACTATTGTTAAAAAAGTTTTTTCAAAATAAAAGAAAATAATTATAAAGTTATTTTCTTTTGTTGTGGATAAATGTTATAATTATAGTAGTTCTAGAAGGTGATTATATGTATCAAGCGTTGTATAGAAAGTATAGGCCCCAGAAACTCGATGATGTAGGGGGGCAAGATGTAGTCGTAAAGATTATTCAAAACAGTATTTTAAACAATAAAATTAGCCATGCATATTTATTCGCTGGCCCTCGTGGAACTGGAAAGACTAGTTTAGCAAAAATATTTGCCAAAATGGTTAACTGTGAAAACTTAGCAAATGGCAATCCTTGTGGAAAATGCACTAGTTGTATCGTGCTAAATAATAGTGATATTATAGAAATTGATGCTGCTTCAAATAATGGGGTTGATGAAATACGCGAACTTAGAAATAAAATTAACCTTGTTCCATCATATGGCAAATATAAAGTATATATTATTGATGAAGTTCATATGTTAACATCAGGAGCATTCAACGCTTTATTGAAAACATTAGAAGAACCACCACCACACATTATTTTTATTTTGGCTACAACTGATCCTCATAAAATTCCAGAAACAATATTATCAAGATGTCAGCGATTGGACTTTAAAAAAATAAGCGAAAATAATATTGTTAAAAGATTGTCAGAAATAGCTAAAAATGAAAAAATAGATATAGAAAAAGATGCTTTACATGAAATTGCTAGATTATCTGATGGTGGAATGCGTGATTCAATAGGTATGCTGGATCAAGCAATTGCATACTCTGATGGGAGAATAACAGCCCAAGATATACATGAAATTAATGGAACCTTAACTCCGAAAGATTTAAAAGAATTTATATATTTAATAATAAAAAGTGATTTAAAAAATATTTTGAAAAACCTAGATATTTATAATGATAGGGGTAAAAATTTTGTAAAATTGACAGAAGAAATAATTGCGTTTTTGAAAAACATTTTATTTTGCCAAAAAGCTCCTGAATATTTTAAAACGCAAAGTATTAATTTTGAAGTTTATAACGAAATAGCCGATAAAATTGAGGGACAAAAAATTTTAGAATATATAGAAGCGTTGAATAGTTGTTCATTAGAAATGAGAAACACGAACAATACTAAATTAATGCTCGAAATAGCTATCATCAAAATACTAGATAAACCAGAAAATAAAGTAAATATAGAAAGCGGAGCAGAACAACAAAAAAAAGTAAGAGATGTTCCAAAAAACACAAACAACAGTTCGTGCAAAATATTAAAGGAAGATAAAGCACTTGAAATTAAAGAAGAAATTTATGACAAGTCTAACCAAAATATCAAATCGTCAATCAATTATGATAAATTAAATGAAATAAAAAAACTTCGTATTAACAACACTTTATCTAAATTTAATAAGAAAATTGCAATATCCGTAAAAGAACAAATTTTGAATTTAAACGATTTTCTGTTAGATCCAGACTTCGGGAAATATGCTGGTATGGTTTTAGACGGTACTTTAAAAGCTGCTAGTGAAGAAAACTTAATTTTTGTTTATAAAAATGAACGAATGGCTAATTTATTCAATGAAAATATTTTAAACATTGAAGAACTTTTAGCTAAAGTTCTCGATAATAAATATAAAGTAATAGCAACTGACAAAGATAGCTGGGAAATAATAAAGAATGAGTTCAATAGTAAAACCAAACAATATGTTTATCAAGAGGAAAACATAAACATAAATGATTTATTTAAAGAAGATAATCAGAAAAGCGAATTTAGTGTTTTTGAAGATATAATTGAATATAACTAAGAGAGGAAGGATAATATGAATATACAAGCTATGATGAAGCAAGCACAAAAAATGCAAAAAGATATGATGAATGCTAAAGAGGAAATTGATAATACAACTTTTGAGGGAAAATCATCTTTTGTCACTGTTGAAATGAAAGGAAGTAAAGAACTTACTAAGGTTAAAATTGAGGCTGAAACTATTGAAAGCGATGAAATAGAAATGCTTGAAGATATGATTTTAGTTGCTGTAAACGAAGCTAGTAAAAAAGTCGATGAAATGACTGAACAAAAAATGGGAAAATATACCCAAGGAATGCCAGGATTATTTTAAATGTATCCAAGAACGATCACTAATTTAATAGAATGCTTTAAAAAGTTTCCAGGAATTGGTGAAAAGACCGCCGAGCGTTTAGCACTTTCATGCTTAAACATGGATGACGAAACAATTCAACTATTTACTACTTCATTAGAAAACAGTAAAACTAAAATAAGAAAATGCGAAAAATGTGGAAATCTTTCGGAAGATAATAAATGTGACATTTGTAAAGACGAAAGTCGTGATACAAATGTTCTTTGTGTTGTTGAAGAAAGTAAAAATATTGTTTTATTTGAAAAGATAGGAACATATAATGGGCTTTATCACGTTTTAGGAGGTTTAATTTCTCCTTTAGACGGAATTAATCCCGAAGATATAAATATATCTTCATTATTACGAAGAATAGAAGAGGAGAAAATTAAAGAGGTGATTCTTGCTGTTAAACCAACGGTTGAAGGAGAAACAACTGCTTTATATATCCGAAAAATTCTTGAAGGAAAAGATGTAGTGATTTCTAAGATTGCTCATGGTATACCTATGGGAGCTGATATTGACTATATCGATCCATTAACTTTAGAAATTGCTTTATCAGAACGTAGTCAAATCTCATAAATTATTATAAATATTATATAATTTATTGAGGTGAAATATGCTATCCAAAATTACCCATGCGCTTAAGCGGCTACTTATGGGCTTCTTTATGCTATATGGTTATAACATATTAGTCCCAGCGGCAGCCATAATTCCAATAAATATAATAACTGTATTAATACTTACAATACTAGGCTTACCAGGGTTAATTGCTTTAATTGTAATTAGATTACTAGTTTACTAGGGGGATGAAATATGTTAGATGAATACCAAAACTTACAACCAATTGTTTATAAAATATTAAGGAATGCTGCTATAAAAAATAAATATTCGCATGCATATCTTTTTGAAACTAATGGGTTTTATGATAGTTTTAATTTAATATTTTCCTTTGTCAAAACTATTTTCTGCCCCCATAGTTATACTAACAAAGAAAATTGTCAAGGGTGCCAGCAATGCAAAGTAATTGAAAGCGGAAACTTTCCAGAAATTGAAATAATTTCTCCAGACGGTATGTGGATAAAAAAAGAACAACTTCAAAAATTACAAGAAGAATTTAATAAAAAAGCCATAATTGGTAACAAAAAAATATATATTATCAATGGCGCCGACAAATTAAACAAACAAGCAGCCAATTCAATCTTAAAATTTCTAGAAGAACCTGAAGAAGGAATTATTGCTATTTTAATAACTGACAATATTTACCAAGTTTTAGAAACAATTAGATCGCGCTGTCAAATAATAAAATTGAAAGAAGAAAAACGTAATTTCAAAGAAGAAACTACTCCAATGCGTTTACCCTATTTTCTTGGTATTTCTGAAATAACTGATGAAGACATAGAAAAGTATGAAAAAGTTATTAATTTTATTAATTATTATGAAAAAAATCAATTAAATACTATAATATATATGCAAAAACTATGGCATGATTATATTAAATCAAAAGAAGATTTATTAACTGCTTTTGATATTATGATTTTTTATTATAAAGACGTTTTAAATTATTTAACTAATTGCAATTTAGAAATATTTGTGGATAACCAAAAAGACATTGAAAATATCGCTATAAAAAACGATTTAAAAACAATTAGTAAAAAGCTAAATATAATTACAGAATTTAAAGAAAAAATTAAGTATAATGCCAATACAAATTTATTAATGGACAAGCTTATTATCACTTTGGAAGGAGGGATATAATGTTAGAAGTTGTCGGTATCTCTTTTAAAGAGCATGGGCGCATTTATTATTTTGATCCAAATGGCTACAAATTAAAGAAAAATGTTACGGTTATTGTAGAAACTGACCAAGGTCTACAATTTGGCAAAGTTATTAACGATAGCATTCAAATCAGCCCCGAAGCCTTAAAAAGTGAATTAAAAAAGATTATTAGAATATCTAGTAAAGAAGATTATAAGCGCCATATAAAAAATCTTAAAGATGGAAAAGAGGCACTAGTAAGATGTCGTAATTTAGTTCAAAAGAAAAAAATGAAAATGCAAATAATTGATGCAAGTTATACTTTTGATCGCGATAAACTAATATTTCGCTTTCTGGCTGATAATCGAGTTGACTTTCGTGAGTTAGCCAAAGAATTAGCCAGTATTTATAAAGTTAGAATTGAGCTAAGACAAATTGGCGTTCGCGATAAGGCTAAAGAAGTAGGAGGCTGCGGACCCTGTGGACAGCAACTTTGTTGTGCTAGATTTTTAAAAGATTTAGATACGGTCTCAATCAACATGGCCAAAAATCAAAACATCTCTTTGAATCCAAGTAAAATCAACGGTGTTTGTGGACGATTGCTTTGTTGTTTAAAATACGAAGATGAAAATTATAAATCTTGCCGTGGTTGTTTGCCTAAAATAGGTGATAAAGTAAAAACCGAATTTGGTGATGGGACAGTTATTGGTTTAGACATTTTAAAACAACAATATAAAGTTGATATTCCATCTCATGGGATTATCATGGTGGATAAGTAATTGGAAGTTATTAATTATTTATTGGGATATAAAAATTTAAAAATATATCAAGATACGGAAATGTTTAATTTTTCATTAGATTCTGTTTTACTCCCTAATTTTATAACGATTAATTCTAATGCGCAAAAAATTATGGATATCGGAACTGGCAATGCTCCAATCCCTTTAATTTTATCAACAAAAACTAATAGTAAAATAATCGGAGTAGAAATTCAAAGTAGATCTAGTGAATTAGCTCAAAAATCAGTTGAATTAAACAATTTAGAAAATCAAATTACGATTATAAATGAAGATATAAATAACTTAAAAGATAAATTCCCTTCAGATTATTTTGATATAATTACTTGTAACCCTCCTTTTTTTAAAGTCCACAGCACTTCAAAACTTAATAAAAATGATTATAAAACTTTAGCGCGTCATGAAGTAACTTTAAATTTGGATCAGATTTGTGAAATTGCCAAAAAACTATTGAAAAATGGTGGCATAATTGGTATGGTTCATAGACCAGAACGTTTAACCGATATTTTGGAAACTATGAGAAAATATAATTTAGAGCCCAAAAAAATTAGATTTGTATATCCTAAAAAACATAAAGAAGCCAATATTGTCCTAGTTGAGGGGAAAAAGAATGGAAATGATGGTTTAAAAGTTCTGCCTCCCTTAATTAGCCATGAAGAAGATGGAAATTATACTAAAGAAGTTCAATCATATTTTGAGTAGGTGAAAAAATGAGACAAAAAAGTTATGATAATAGTCCAACTTTATATATTGTTCCAACTCCGATAGGTAATATGGAAGATATAACTTACCGAGCTTTAAATATTTTAAAAGAAGTTGATATAGTATTTGCTGAAGATACTAGAGTAACGAATCAATTATTAAATTATTTTAATATTAAAAAGCCGTTAATATCAAGTCATCTTTACAACGAAAGCAGTAACTGTCATCGCGAAATAAAATATTTAAAAGAAGGAAAAAATGTTGCCATAGTTAGTGATCGCGGAACACCCGTTATTAGTGATCCAGGGTATATATTAGTAAAAGAAGCGATTAAAAACGGGTTTAATGTTGTTTGTTTGCCAGGGGCAACTGCTGTAATTCCCGCTATTGTCATGTCAGGATTAGGTGATGGCCCATTTATATTTTATGGCTTTTTAAATAGCAAAGAAAGTAAGCGAAAAAGAGAACTTGAAGAATTAAAAGAAGTACCATTTGCTTTAGTTTTCTATGAAGCTCCGCATCGCCTTATCAAAACTTTAAACAATATTAAAACTATTTTTGGCAATCGAAAAGGAGCAATTGTTAGAGAAATAAGTAAAAGATATGAAGAAGTAATCAGGGGAACTGTTGAAGAATTGCTAGATGCTTCTGATGATTTAAAAGGTGAAATTGTATTAGTAATAGAAGGAAATAAAGCGGGAAAGGACTTTAGCCATCTTTCTATAATTGACCATGTAAATATTTATTTAAAAGAAGGAAAAGCTTCTAAAGAAGCTATAAAACTAGTTGCTAAAGATCGAAATATTCCTAAAAGCGAAGTATATAATGAATATCATAAAAAATAAAAGGTCTAATAAAAATAGAACCTTTTATTTTTTTGATAAAGTTTTCTTTGTATTACTTAAACCTAAAATGTAATCAGCAGAAACATTTAATTTCTTACAAATTTTTGGTAAATATGTAACGGGCATAATATTAATACCTTTCTCATATCTGGAATATTGTTGTTGTTTTATTCCTAAAAAATTTGACATTTCTTTTTGCGTAATATTTTGCCGTTCTCGTTCAAATGCGATTTTTTAATTATAATACATCTTTAACACCCCACTTTAATTTTATATTTTTCACAACATAAGTGTTGAAAAATGAACACATGTGTTGTAAAATATAATTATGAAAATTCTGGAGATGAAGATATGCGAAGACATAGAAAGATACGAAAAAGAAAAAGGCAATTGAGAGTTGTTATTATTACATGTATTGTTTTAATATTTTTAATGGCTAGTGGATATGCAGCATTTCAAACAAATTTAAGTATAACAGCTAAGGGGAATGTAAAAAATTATAATGCAGCATGGCAGTTAAAAAAATTAGTAGTAAATAATGGTGATGGGCTGTATATAGATGCTTATGAAGAAAATAGATATGTTTATAAAGGGGAAACTCCAAATAATTATATAGAGTTTAATAATGAATTATGGCGTATTATTGCAATAGAAGAAGATGATACATTAAAAATAATAAAAGACGAAGTATTTGGTCCCATGCTATATGATGGGAGTTCTAGTGACAATCGTTATAATGAAAATAATACTTATTGCCTCTTAGAAAGTAATGGGATATCATATTCGTGTAATGTTTGGAGTTCTATAAATGGTAATTTTATTAATAGTAATTATAGTGGAACAGTAACAGAAGATGCCGATTTAAATATTTATTTAAATGGAGAATACTATAATGAATTAAGTGCTACTGCTCAAAATCAAATTCAAACTCATAAATTCAAAATAGGTGGATTACCTCAAAATGTAACTTTTCAAAATTACCTTGATAACGATAATAAGTATATATGGGAAGGGAAAATAGGATTAATGAATTTAAGCGACTGGTTTAAAGCTAGTAATAATGCTTCTTGTACAATCGATAATAATGATTGGTGCCCAGCCAGTAATTACAGTAGGGAAGATTTTGAATGTTCTTATAATAATTATTTATATAATGATATACAAATGTGGACTTTAAATCCCAATCAAACTAGTACTAGATATGTTTTAGCAATAGGAAGTTATGGGTGTATAGGAAATGCCAGTAGTGCTCATTACTATGCCGTATATGTAAGGCCAGTAACGTATTTAAAAGAGGATATAAAATTAACTGGAGACGGAACAGCAACTAACCCATATCAAATTTCATAGAATGATAGTTTTTACTTAATATGTATTAACATTTAAAAAGCCTTTTACATATATGAAAAGATCATTAACACAATAATTAAAGAATCTAGACTATTAAAACTATATTGATAGTCTTTTTATTTTAAAAGAAATATATTATAATATAAATGGTGATTTTATGAAATTAATCGTTGGGCTTGGAAATCCGGGAAAAGAATATGAAAACACTAGACATAACGCTGGATTTAGATTTATTGATAGCTATGCTAAAGCTAAAAATCTAAATTTCAATAAAGAGAAATTTAATGGATTATATACTGACTTTTTCTATGGTAGTGAAAAAGTGATATTATTAAAGCCACAAAAATACATGAATTTATCCGGTGAAGTTATAAAAGAATATATCAATTTTTACAAAATAAAAATTAACAATATGTTAATTATAGTTGATGATTTAGATACCGAAGTAGGCAAAATTAAACTACGTTATAAAGGATCATCAGGTGGCCATAATGGCTTAAAAAATATTGAAAAAGAATTACAAACACAAGAATATAAACGACTAAAAATAGGTATTTCCAATGATAAAAGTAAAGATTCAATTGATTATGTAATTGGCAAAGTTTCTAAAAAAGAATTAGAGTTAATGAATTCTGTTAATGAACAAGCTGAAAGTTTAATTGATGACTTTTTATCTATGAACTTTGACAATGTAATGAATAAGTATAATTCGAAAGGATGATCTCATGAGTTTTCTAGACAACATCTTTGATATTAAAGATGAAGAAGAAGTTATTGGTCTCACCAGAGAGTTAAAAAGTTTGTATTTATATAAAAAATTTCAAAAAGATAAAAAATCCTTATTGCTAGTAACTTCAAATCTTCATGAAGCAGGGAAATTTTATGCTTCACTATCCCACTATACTAACAAAGTATGGTTTTTTCCGATGGATGATTTTTTAACTAGTGAAGCCATTGCTATTTCACCAGAGTTTAAAATTAGTCGTTTGGAAACCATTAATAACCTTTTAAATGAAAAAAAAGGAATAGTTATCACAAATTTAATGGGATATTTAAGATTTTTACCACCGAAAAAGAGATTTAAAGAAAGTTATTTAAATTTAAAAGTGGGCAATGATTATAAAATTGAAGATCTAATTGAAAAACTTTATAAACTAGGGTATAAAAGAGAAACAACTATTAATATGACTGGAGAGCTTGCTGTTCGTGGCTTTGTTCTTGATGTGTTTCCATTAAATAGCCTAGATCCAATAAGAATCGAATTTTGGGGTGACACAATTGACTCATTAAAAACTTTTAATGTTGATACGCAAAGGACTACGGGAAACATTACTGAAATAACAATCTATCCAAATACTGAATTTTTAGTTGATGAAGATACCTTTGAAATTCCGTATCGCGATATATATAAATATACCGAAGTAACGAATATCGAAGGTTATATGAATAGTCCAATAACCGTATATGATAATTATCATAATTTATTAACCAGTTATACTTTATTACAAGAAGAGATAGCCAATTATAATACTAGTACCAACCGGGAAAAAGATACAAAGTACATGCATAATTTTGAAGACGTCAAAGCATTAAAGCCATTAATCTTCGAGACTTTTGAAAATTATCATCATAATATTAAAAATGTAAAAAATTATAAAACCTCAGATATCGAACCATTTCCAAAAACGCCAAAGGATATTAATGATCGCTTAACTTTATACGTAAACACGAAGAAAATAGTTATAATTTGCTTAGATAATCGTTATCAAGTTAATAAATTAATTGATAATTTAGAAAACCCTAAGCTAATTTATACAAATGAACAAAAATTATTTCCCGGGAAATTAAATGTCATTGTAAAAAAATTAACTAGTGGCTTTGAAACATCTAATTATATTGTAATAACGCCAAGAGAGTTATTTAACCAAAATGAAGAAAATAATTATAAAACAAAATTTCGTTACGGTAGTCGTATTAAAGATATTACGAAGTTAGAAATAGGAGATTATGTTGTTCACGGTAGTCATGGAATTGGTCGATATCTAGGAATTAGAACAATGCCAAAAAACGGGCTTAATAAAGATTATTTAACAATAGAATATAGAAATAATGATAAGCTTTATATTCCTGTTGAAAAATTAGATTTAATTACTAAGTATTCCGGCAAAGAGGGAGTTGAACCAAAGTTAAATAAACTGGGCAGTCACGAATGGGAAAAGACCAAAGCTAAAGCTCGTAAGCACGCAGAAGATATGGCGGAAGAATTATTAGAATTATATGCCCTTAGAGAATCCAAAGAAGGTTATGCTTTCATAAAAGATTCTGAAGAACAAATCGATTTTGAAAAAGAATTCGAACATATCGAAACCGCTGACCAAATAAGAGTTACCGAAGAAATAAAAAAAGATATGGAATCGCCAAAGCCAATGGATCGATTATTATGTGGTGATGTTGGCTATGGAAAAACCGAAGTCGCTTTTCGCGCCATTTTCAAATGTATTTTATCAGGCAAGCAAGCTGCTATGCTGTGTCCAACAACAATTCTCTCATCTCAGCACTATAAAAATGCCCTTCAACGATATAAATCATTTCCCGTTAATATTGAAATTTTAAATCGCTTTGTTAGTTCAAGAAAAATTAAAGAAATTTTAGAAAAACTATCAGAAGGTAAAATTGATTTATTAATTGGCACGCACCGTTTATTAAGTAAAGATGTAAAATTCAAAGACTTAGGCTTATTAGTTATCGACGAAGAGCAAAGGTTTGGCGTAAAACACAAAGAAAAAATTAAACAATATAAAAATAATGTTGATGTTTTAACATTATCAGCTACTCCAATTCCCAGAACCCTTCAAATGTCAATCGCCGGTATTCGTAGTTTGTCAATGCTAGAAACTCCGCCAGTTGATCGTTATCCAATTCAAACTTACGTTCTTGCGGAAAATAATCAGATAATTAAAGAAGCTATATATAAGGAACTTGCAAGAAAAGGACAAACATTTATTTTATTTAATCAAATTAAAAACATGAATACAAAATTAAGTCAATTACAAGCCTTAGTTCCTGAAGCAAAAATCGAAATAGCCCATGGTCAAATGACAAAAAATGAGTTAGAAGATGTTATGGTTAGATTCAATAATCGTGAATTTGATGTTTTACTCTGTACAACAATAATTGAAACCGGCATTGATATTCCAAGCGCTAATACTTTAATTATTATCGATGCTGATCGCTTTGGCTTATCACAACTATATCAAATTAGAGGGCGTATCGGCCGTAGTAATAAAATAGCATATTGTTATTTAATGTATGACAATAAAAAAATATTATCAGAAATTGCTGTTAAACGGTTAAAGGTTATTAAAGATTTCACTGAATTAGGTAGTGGGTTTGCTATTGCTATGCGAGATTTATCAATAAGAGGCGCTGGTGATATTCTAGGTAGTCAGCAAGCCGGTTTTATTGATAGTATTGGTATTGAACTTTTTTTAGAAATGCTAAATGAAGCAGTTCAAAAACTTCAAGGAAAAGAAATAATTAAAGAAGAAGATAGTAGTAGTAACCCACTTATAGAGGTAAAGACAGCGATAGATGATAATTATGTATCCGAAGAAGAATTAAAAATAGAAATTCATAAAAAAATTAATAGCATAAATTCATATAATAGATTAAATGAAGTTAAAAATGAATTAGAGGATCGTTTTGGTAAAGTGTCGGAAGATTTAATAATTTATATGCATGAAGAATGGTTTGAAAAATTAGCTACTAAGCTTGGTATAAAACAAATAAGGCAAACCAAAAACTTTATTGAAATTACTTTAAATAAAGAGTTAACTAAAAAAGTAGATGGTGAAAATTTGTTCTATGAAGCCAGTAATTTAAGCCGCATGTTTAGATTTAGTATGAAATTTGAACGATTAATAATCACTTTAGATACTATTAAATTAGATAAACATTTTATTTATTATTTAATCGATTTAATGAAAATATTAGAAAATAGTATTAAAAAGTGAGTTAATAAAATAAAAATATTACAACTTGACATAAGTAAAAAAAAGTAATAATATATCCGAACTAGAAAGGAGCAAAAATGGACATAAAAATATTTAATAAATTTACAGAGTGCCAAAACCCCAATGTTGTAAAGGAAGATACTTCAAAACCCCAAATGGTCAAAGGATTATTTATGTCTGGTCTTTTAGCACTAGCCATCGGAAGTTTTATTCCCGAAGAACCGACTACTTATTGGTTTAATGGCCCAGATATGGCTGATGCTGTTTTGGAAGATAACACTTATAATATTACTTTTGAAGATGGAACGTCAGCCACGGTTACTAAAGAAACATTAGCTAATGAAGATTTTAGCTATTTCGGATATAATTCTTATCCAATAAATGGTCATCAATGTTCCGTAACACCAAGACAAGAAATTGGAATTAAAGATTTAACATTTTGCTCAGCAGTCACTTTATTAATGGGTGGTGTTGGAACGGCGCTTTCTTTATTCAACGACAAAAGAAAAAATAATATAAATCAGAAAAAACAAGAAGAACAAACGAAAAGAAGAAAATATGCAAGGCAAAGAGCAGCTAATATAATAAAATAACTGAGAACTAAATCCCAGTTATTTTTATTTATTATCTAAATAATTCATTATCTTTGGAACCATCTGTTTTTTGCGTGATACTAAACCATCAAAGAAATGTCCTTCTTCAATATTTTCAATACCAAAAGAATCACTAAAAATATGTTTACTATTTTCATTAAATAAAATATAAGAACCATTATTTAAGATATCAGTTACAAATAAAGCTACTGCTGTATAATCTTCATTTTTAGCCATATCATTTAACGTATCGATAAACTCTTGTTTCTTATTCATAATTTCTTCAGTACTCATTGTTGAAACCTGTCCAATTCCTAGTTTTTGGTTATCAATAGTAAAGTTTTTAAAGTCACCATGGATAACATCACTTATACTCATGCCTTCAATTGAAGAACCAGCTTTAAACATTTTCATCCCGTATTCTTCATATTCAATTTCAGCAATTTTCGCAAGTGCTTCTAAAGCTTGTTTGTCAATTTCGGTTGTTGTTGGCGAAGTTAATAATAAAGTATCAGAAATAATTCCTGACATCATTAAACCAGCAATATTTTTAGGAATATCAACATTGTTTTCTTTATACATTAAATAAAGAATAGTTTCGGTACATCCAAGAGGCATATTTCTAAAATTAATGGGTGTAGATGTTCCAATATTGCCAATTTTATGATGGTCAACAACTTCTACAATTTCTGCTTCATCTAAACCAATAACGCTTTGTTCTCTTTCATTATGATCGACTAAAATAACTTTTTTAGGATGTTTATTATCGGAAATATTAGCTCTAAATATTCCCAAGCATTTCCCTTCGTTATTTAAAACCGGGTAATTACTAAACTTTTTCTTATTAGCTAATTCTAAAACATCATATAAAGAGTCATTTTCATTAACTGTAATAATCTCATTACTTTGAATTTTATCTTTTATATAATTACTTAAAACGACTAAATTTGCCGTAGTAATACCGTCAAAATCAGTACTAATAACATCGACGTGATTTTTCTTTGCAATCTCTAAGTGCTCTGGCTTCATTTCAATACCATTAGTTAAAATAATAATTGAGGCAGAATTATTAACCGCATATTCGATAATGCTGTGACGGTCACCAACAATTAAAACACTATCTTTATCAATTTTAATAAGCTCTTTAAATGTTGTACTTCTGTAAGAAGGGACAATAATATTTCCCGTAATTTCTTTATCAAAACGTAAAATTTCTTTGGCTTTTAAAGCTTCTAGTAAATTATCGTAAGATGTATTAATATATTCTAATTTTCCAGAAATTAAGTTTCCAGCTACATCTTTCATTGAAACTGCACCTAAATATTTTCCGTCTTTAGAAACAACCGGAATAGTTCCAATTTTAGTTTCATTCATGTAGTTATAGCCTTTATAGATTGAATCATTTTCCTGTAAGAAACAGTCAGTTACATAATCGACATCTTTAATTTCTAATCTAACATCGTTTAAATATTTTGGTACTTCAAAGTTAAAATAGTCTAGTACAAATTTAGTTTCTTTATTGATACTGCCTAAAACTCGTGGTTCTGTATTTTCTCCTAATTGATTTTTTAAATAAGACAAAACAATCGCCGAAGTTACACTATCAGTATCTGGCTTTTGATGTCCAAATATTAAAGTTTTTTCCATAAGATCCTCCTTTAAAAAATAAACATTTACATTATAACATGTTTATTACTAAAATAAAAGAAACATTATTTGTTTTCCAGCCTGTTGTCAAGCGTGAGTGAAGTTGACAAAAAAAATATAAGTGTTAGAATAAGCTTAATTTCCAAAGGAGAGGGTATAGTGGTAGTGCTAAATAAAAAAAAGATAGAAAAAATTAGAGAAGTTTTAAAAGAAGAATTGCAAAAAGTTCCAGAATTTGATGTGGAAAGAGCTTACGATGAAAGTTATAGATACAAGCGAATTAAATTAAGCACGGGCATATTAGAAAAAGTAATTTTTGGTGAAAAGAAAGATTTATTTGGTTACAATCGACTATGCTTAATATTCCCTGTAAGTGAATTAAGAAAACTAGATTTATCAGAAATAGATTTTGCTGGTATTTATATAAGCTTCGCTAATTTAAGCTATACAAATGCCAATATAGACCCACAAAAAGTCTGTGATAAAAGTTTATGGGGAACAAACTTGACTGGTTTAGATTTAAAAGGAAAAGATTTTACTGATGTTCATATAGAAGAAGCAGATTTAAGTAATACAGGTGTCAATATAGATCCGCAAACAGTTCGTGGCAAAAGTTTATGGAGAACAAACTTAACTGGCTTAGATTTAAGCGGTAAAGACTTTACTGATGTTGATATAAGCTTCGCTAATTTAAGCTATACAAATGCCAATATAGACCCACAAAAAGTCTGTGATAAAAGTTTATGGGGAACAAACTTGACTGGTTTAGATTTAAAAGGAAAAGATTTTACTGATGTTTATATAGAAGAAGCGGATTTAAGTAATACCGGAGCCGATATAGATCCGCAAACAGTTTTTGGCAAAAATTTGCTGGGAACCAACTTAACTGGTTTAGATTTAAGAGGAAAAGATTTTACTGATGTTATTATATGCGGTGCTAATTTAAGTAATACAGGAATCAGAACCGAAGAAGAGGTGGTTGATGAATTTATCAGTACCGTCAAAGAATTGGTAAAATCAAAAAATACCAAAGCGAAATAATTAGTATAATTACAGTAAGAAGAATAAATAGTCAAGATGATTAATTATTCTTTTTTTATTTCTTTTTTGCGGCAAAAATCCTTTTGTGATTTTCTGATATTTTTACCTAAAAATTTATTATTGACAAATCTTAGAATGTCACGTTTATTACCAAAATAAAAGAAACACTATTTGTTTCCATAATAAATTATCGCAAAAATCCATAAAATAAGTAGACAAATAACTAAAGTGAAAGAAAAACCGATTATAAAAAGGCCAAAATTAGTATTCTTTCTTTTTCTTCTAGAAATTTTCTTTTTCGCTTCAGGACGAATGATAAATTGTTCATAGTTAAAATTACCTACTAGATCACTCCATACCAAAATTTCAGTTCCCGCTTGACTCTGTTTTATATTATCGGTGATATTTAGATTGTCAAGTGGTTTTATTTCTTTCAAAGTATATTTTTCATAATCTTTATCTTCATCATCTTTGCTTTCTAAAACGTTAACTAAATTTACTGCGGCAAATGTTGTTAAGTTATTATAATTTTCGAAAGTATATTGGCCTTGAATTTCTTTTAACACAGTTTCATAATAATACCATTTTAATCCACTGTGAAAGGCTAAAAACCAATGAAAATTTTGAATTTCTTTTTTATTTCCTATATTTTTTTCTTTTTCTATATAAAGGCGGATAACTTCAAATCCCAATGCTTCTAAAAAAGGTGCCATAAATTCCATAGTTTCATTACTGTTATTTAAATTATAGTTTGTATTATCAAGTATTGCTTCATTATTATTAATTAAAAATTCATATAAACCATTTTGTGAATTAATTCCTATTTCAGCATACTTTTGTAAAACAATTTCCTTTTCCATACGAAAACCTCTTTTTATTACTTTTTTTAATAATAACATAATCTTCAAAAAAAGGCAAAATATAATAGTATAATTTTACCATTTAATCACACAATATTTTTAGAAAGAAGGTAATCTATGAAAGCAACAGGAGTTGTAAGAAGAATCGACGATTTGGGCAGAATTGTTATTCCAAAAGAAATAAGAAAAAATCTAAGAATTAAAAATGGAGAAAATCTAGAGATATTTATTGACGGAAGCGATAATATTATTTTAAAAAAATATAGCCAACTTGATAAATTAAAAGATGTTGCTGAAGAAGTAGCTGAATCTATTTATTCTATCACTAAAAAAAATGTTTTAATTACTAATACTGATGCATTTCTTTCAATTAGTGGATCCCTAAAGAAAGATTATTTGAAGCAACCATTATCGGAAAAAATTATTAAAATAATGCAAGATCGTAAAGAAATATTTCAGCCAGAGATAACTGATGTTGAAATAGCAGACGGTAAAATAGAAAAGGCTAGTTATATATTTTCACCGATAATCGCTGGCGGTGATGTTGTAGGAGCAATTATGATGTTATCACAAAAAGGAGAAGTAACTGAAAGTGATTTAGAGGCCACAAAAATTGTCGCCAACTTTCTTGCTAAGCATATTGAAGGGTAAAAAAAAATATGCTATAATGAACAAAGAAAAGCGACGAAAGAGAGAAAAATAGGTGACTATATAGAGAGTTTATGGTTGGTGGAAATAGACAAGGTGACTATTGGAAATGGCTCTGGAGCTTTCTAATCGATATTTAGATTAGAACGATAGCGTGCGTTAAACGTTTGAGGTAAGTGTTTACTTACGAATTAAGGTGGTACCACGTTGAATCACGTCCTTATATTAAGGATGTTTTTTTGTTAAGGAGTGATCAAATGCGTAAGTTTGAAAAAATTAGTTTAGAAGAATTCATTAAAAGCACCGGCTTAACGGAACAAGAATATGATAAATATAGTATTCCAAAAAGAAGCACTAAGCATAGTGCTGGCTATGATTTTAGTTTATTATTTGATTTGGATTTAATACCCGGCGAAATAAAAAAGATTCCCACCGGTATTAAAGTAAGTATGGGAACGGATGAAGTTTTAATGGTCTTTATTAGAAGTAGTCTTGGCTTTAAATATAATATTCGAATGTGCAATCAAGTTGGTATTATTGATAGCGATTATTATAATAATGAAGATAATGAAGGACATATCTTTGTTAAAATTCAAAATGAAGGAACAGAAAAGGTCCATTTTAACAAGGGCGAGAATTTTGTTCAAGGCATTTTTACCAAATTTTTGATAACTAGCGATGAAACTGAAATAAAAACTGAAAGAACTGGTGGCTTTGGCAGTACTAATAAGGAGGGAAAAAATGGAAGATAAGAAATTACTTATAATTACTCATGTCGCTGATCCTGATGGGATCACACCTTTAATTTTAGCCAAACTAGTTTATAAGGATTTTGATAGCTTATTATTAAATCCAAAAGAAGTCGATAAAAACTTAAAAGAAAACCTTGATAAATATGAAGAGATTCATGTTATTGATCTATCGATGTCTGAAGAATTGGCCCAAGAGATTAATAATCATAATGAGTGGAAGAAGAAAATTAAGCTTTTTGATCATCATAAAAGTGCCCTTCCATTAAATAAATATGAATTTTCAACGGTCGTTGATGAAACTGAAAGTCAAAAAGAAAGTGCAACAAGTATTTATTATAATTATTTAAAAAGTATTTCAGATAATCAAATTCTTCATAAAAAAGTAACAAATGGTTTAGTAAATCAAGTACGTATTATTGATACATATGATTTTAAAGATGAAGAAGATAAAATTGCGCATAACCTTGATGCTTTGTTTAGTATTTTAGGCCGAAATAACTATATTGAGTATTTTTCAAAATTTTTAGAAACTAATAAAGAATTTAAATATAATGAACAAGAACTTTTTTTAATAAAATTAGAACAAGACAAAATGAATAATTATCTTGAAAGAAGAGAAAAGGAAATAATAAAAGCTAAACTAGATGGTTACCAAGTAGGAATTGTTTACGCTGAAAGATATCGTAGCGATTTGGGAAACTATTTAGCCAGCAAGAACCCTGATTTAGATTTTATTATTATAATTAATGTTTCACAAAGCATTAGTTATCGAAGTGACAATAAAGTAGATCTTTCTGTATTTTCAGCCAAATATGGTGGTGGTGGTCACAAAAATGCTTCAGGAAGTCCACTGCCAGACAATCTATTAAAAAATATAACTAAATTAATTTTCAATGATATTGAATTTTTTGAAGAATCAAAGGAGGAAGAAAAACATGAATAAAACATTTTACATAACGACCCCAATATTTTATGCCTCAGGCAAACCTCAAATAGGCAATGCTTATACTGCTGTTTTAACTGATGCGATTGCTAGATATAAAAAAATAACCGGCTATGATGTTATTTTTCAAACTGGCATGGATGAACACGGACAAAAAGTTGAATTAAAAGCTGAAGAACAGAATAAAAAGCCTCAAGAATTTGTCGATGAAATCGTTTTAGAAGTAAAGCGAATATTAGAAACGGTTAACGTTGATTATGACCGCTTTATTAGAACAACCAACAATAAACATAAAGACGTGGTTCAAAAAATATTCCAAAAATTATATGACCAAGGAGATATTTATAAAGGAAAATATGAAGGACTTTATTGTACACCATGTGAATCGTTTTTCACTAAAGCTCAACTTGTAAATGGCAAATGTCCAGATTGTGGAAGGGAAGTACATCAAACTAGTGAAGAAGCTTATTTTCTAAAACTAAAAAAATATGAAAGCTGGTTAAAACAACATATTTTAAACAATCCTGATTTTATTGTTCCAAGTACTAGACGTAACGAAATGCTTAATTTTATTGATAAAGGGTTAGATGATTTATGTGTTTCAAGAACAACTTTTGACTGGGGAATTAAAGTTCCATTTGATGAAAAACATGTTATATATGTTTGGTTAGATGCCCTAACCAACTATATTACTTTTGCTGGTTATCTAACTAACGATGAAGAGTTTAATAAATATTGGCCGGTGAATGTTCATGTAGTTGGCAAAGATATTTTAAGATTTCATTCAATTTATTGGCCAATTATGTTAAAAGCCCTAAATCTGCCAATTCCTAAGCAAGTATTTGCCCACCCATTTTTTGTTGATGCAAAAGGGGAAAAGATGAGTAAATCTAAAGGTAATACTTTATATGCTGATGATTTAGTAAACTATTTTGGAACTGATGCTGTAAGATATTATTTATTAAGTGAATTGGGAATAGCCCACGATGGGAATATTGGAATTGATTTAATAATCGATAGATACAATTCTGACCTTGCTAACACTTTAGGTAATTTAGTTAATCGAACTATTACCATGGCGCATAAATACTTTGATGGTGTTGTTTATGAACCTTTAGAAAAAACAAAAGAAGATGAAGAACTTATAAACTTAGCCAAAGACTTAAAAAATAAAGTCGAAACTAAAATGAATGAATTAAAAGTATCAGAAGCTATTGATGCCATTTTTGACGTTTACCGAAGAAGTAATAAATATATTGATGAAACGACACCTTGGATATTGGCCAAAGACAACGAAAAAGAAGAACGGTTAAAAACTGTTATTTACAACTTGTTAGAAGCTATTAGAACTGCGACTGTATTTTTACAAGCCTTCTTACCAGAAACAGCTGATGAAATATTTAAACAATTAAATACCCAAAATAGAGCTATTGATTCGGTTGATAATTTCGACGGTATGGATAGTGGTATTAAATTAAATGAGCCAAAGGTTTTATTTGCCAGAATTGATAAAGAAAAAAAACTCGAAGAAATTAACAATTAAAGTGAAAGCCAATTGGCTTTTTTTGTTTAAAGTACCAATTAACATTATATTAAAACAGGACTTGACATCAAAATTAGACATGCTATACTATAAATGTAGTAAATTAGAATAAAAAGTTGGCTATGGTATTATAACATTGGAGGGGGAATACAAATGAGTATACAAAAAGAAAAAACAGGTTATCCATCAAAGGATAGGAATCATGAAGATTTCTATGATCCAGAGGTATTATCACGAGAAATACCAGATATGTCATTATATGACTTTCTTCTTTATCAAAATTCAGGACGATTAAATTTACCGGCAATAAATTATTTTGATAATAGAATTTCATATCGAAACTTTTTAGACAAAAGTACGCAAGCTGCTTTAGCTTTAGATCATTATGGTGTAAAAGAAGGAGATTACGTTACTGTTGTCGCTCCTAGTTTACCAGAAGCATTTTATTTATTGGTAGGAGCAAGTCGAATTGGAGCCGTAGCTAGTTTAGTTGATCCAAGATATGGAGAAAAAGCCATCGAGCATAAAATCAATAAAGCTGGGTCAGACCTAGTAATTGGTTTTGACGGTGCTGTAAAAACATATAACAGAAGAACAAAAAAATATAAAAAACAACATGTTTTAGATAAAATAGGAAACATTATTGAAAACACGCCAGCAAAAACCGTTATTGGTTTACCGGCAAGCAACTCAATATCTTTAAATTCTATTTTAAAAAATGATACGATTAGAGCTGCGATGTTTGACAAACAAAAAAGTGATTTTAAAGATTATTATTCGTGGAAAAAATTTATAAAAGCTGGATCACATAGTCGAGGTTTAGTTTTTCCAGATTATACATCTGATATGCCAGTGGCAACTGTATCAACTGGCGGGTCTACAACAGGGTTGCCAAAAAACGTAGTGCTATCTAGTAAAAATATTATTACGGCTGTAACACAATGTATGTTAACCGGAATTTTTCCAGAAGAAGCACGATGGTATGATATTATGCCAGTTTCAATCGCTTACGGAATGGCTGACGGTTCTATGTTGCCATTTGCTCTTGGAAACGAAGTTCGATTAAATCCAGATCCAACGGCAATGAGTTTAAAAAATCCTAATCAATTACAAATGGTTGAAGACCTTGTAAGATTTGATCCACACACTTTAGCTTGTGCACCAAATCATGTGTTCGCACTTTTAAACAGCCGTGAATGGAAAGAAAATCCTCATAGCATGATTAATTTTATTGTTGGTGGAGATTCTTTAAACAAAATGCAATTAGTTCGTGCAAATAAAGAATTGGAAAGCATAAAAAGGCCAAAAGATTTCGATAAAGAAAGATTTTATGGAGACCAAGAGGATAAACTAGTTATAAATATAGGGTATGGTGAAAGTGAAGGAACCGGTGCCAATAGTGTCGCTCCCGGAAATCATCGTGTAAAAGTTGGTTCCGTTGGTCAAATTTTACCATTAGAGAATATGGGCGTATTTAAAAAGAACGAAGAAACCGGTGAATATGAAGAATTAAAATATGTTCCAAACGATCAAGTTGATAATGTAAGTGAAGATCAAATTGGTGAACTATGTGTTCAAGGTGGAAATGTAATGGTTGGTTATCAAAACGATGAAGAAGCAACAAACATAGCCAAACAGACACATAGTGATGGTGAAGAATGGCTACATACTGGCGATCTAGGTTATATAGATGAGGACGGTTATGTTTATTTTGTAGATAGAGAGAAATACGTTAGCGTAGGACATGATGGTTTTAAAATAACCCCACTTGAAATAGAAGATGTTATTTTAAGAGATGGACGTATTGATGCTTGTAAGGCTATTGTTTATGATGACCCAGATGAAGATAGGGGTACTGTTATAAAAGTATATTATACTTTATTAAACAAAGATTTGCCTCAAGACATTCGTGATATTGAGGAAACTGCCAACTTAATGTGTGAAAGAGAACTTGCTGATTATAAATGCCCACTTGATTATGAATGTTTACCTACTTTACCACTTACTAACTCTGGAAAGATAGATGTTTTAGCCCTTCGTGAAGATGCCGAAGCTAAGTCAAAAGCCGAAAAAGAAGGCAACCATGTTTATAGTAGGGGGGCTTTAATTAGAAATTCTACTACGAAAATGAGTTAAAAGCTCATTTTTTTATTATAATTGTTGTAAAATCTAGTTAATAAATTTACTTATGAAAGTAAGAGTGTTATAATGTAAATAATTGGGGAGGTAAAAAATGGTTATAGGTGTTTCAGTAATAAGTTGTTGTTTAATTTACAGTGTCATGTTATTAATTTTGTATTTTTCAAAAAGGCGAATTGATAATATGGAAAATAAAATATATAGTATATTAGTTATAATTAATGTTTTTGGCTTGTTATTAGAACTAGCTTGCTGCTATTTTACATATACAAATGGAACTACTACCTTTAATACATTAATGTGCATAATTTGTAATAGATTCTTTATAATATATATGTTAACTTGGTTATTTGTTTTTACTTTCTATATTTTCTATGTAACTTTTAGCCAACATAAAAAAATAAAAAAAGAGCTTGATAAATATCGTCGCCGATTCATTCTAGTTGCGGGTATTATATATTTAGTTCTATTTGTTTTAGCGCTCATCTTGCCACTTGAATATTTTAATGACGGAACTTATGTTTATAGTTATGGCCCAGCGACATCGCTATTAGTCATTTTTGGTGGCCTTTCAATTATTTTTGATATTTTCTGCGTAATAAAAAATCGAAAAAACATTAGAGATAGACAATATTATCCGCTATTTGTATTAATAGTATTAATGATTATTGTATTAATAATTAGAAATGTTAATCCGGGAATAATTTTAATTAATTCTACATTTGCCTTTATAACCGCTTTAATGTTTCATACTATTGAAAATCCTGATGCCCAATTAATTGGCGAATTGTATAAAAATAAAAAATTAATTGAAAAGTCAAACGAAGATACTTCTAAATTTTTATTTAGAATTACTCAGGATATTAAAAACCCCGTGAAACAAATAACCACAATCAGTAGAGAAATGTTTACAAACGGTGATGCCGACTCATTAAAAAACGATGCAAAATTGATAAATAATTATAGTAATCAAATTGATTATTTCATTAATAAAGCTTTAAATATTTCTAATATGGATACTCAGAAAATAAAAATCTTTGAAAACAAATATAATGTTAATAATCTATTCAAAGAAATGAGTTACCGAATAGCTGACAACTTGCCACCAGATATAAAATTCAATTTTACTATAAGTAATAATATTCCCGAATATTTATATGGTGATACGATTAAATTAAAACAAGCCTTATCTTCATTACTATATAATGCCTCTATTAATACTAAACAAGGTTTTATTAATTTAGATGTTAGTTCGATAGTTAAATATAATGTATGTCGATTAATTATAACCGTAGAAGATTCTGGAAAAGGTATGAATATAGAAGAAGTAAATGATATTTTGAGTAATAATCAAGATAATATGCCTAAAATAGATCTAGCCAAAGCTGAAAAAAACAATTTAAATTTAAAAACTATTAAAAAATTAATTAATATTTTAGGAGGAAACCTGCTAGTAAAAAGCGAAGAAAATGTCGGAACCACAGTCATCATAACTTTAGATCAAAAAATCGTTGAAAATGAAGAAACAGAATTATCGAAAAAGTTAGAAAGTTACGAACAAACATTATATGGTGATAAGAGAATTTTGGTTATCGATGACGATGAACGTGAGTTAGCCCAAATAACTTCACTTTTAGAAGCAGATGAAGCAATTGTTAGTTCCTCAGTATACGAACGTGATTGTATTGAAAAAGCTCGTGCTAAAGTAAAATATGATTTAATTATTATCGATGACGAAATGCCAAATTATAGCGCACTTGCAGTTTTACAAGAATTACAAAAGATAAAAGGTTTTAAAACTCCTGTTGTTGTCATGATTAATGATAATAAAGAAGGAATTAAACTTCATTATTTAAAAGATGGCTTTGCTGATTGTGTCATGAAGTCAAAATTAGATTCAGAAATTAAAAGAATAATGAAAAGATTTTAAAAGTCAAATTATTTTGGCTTTTTTATTGCTAATAAAAGATGATAAGCACTTTTTAATCACTTCGTTTGTTTGCCGCAAGTTTACGTAATCGTTGTAAAGTGTAGGAAATTGTCGAAGAGAAATAATTGAAAATATTACCATTAAGTGTTATATTTAAATGGGGCTTGTATAGAAGGAGAGACTATGATTACGAAAGATAGGGCAAGTAGTATCATTAGTTTATTATTTGTAATGATAATAATAGTATTAATAATTAATTTAATCAGTCAATTCGCATTAATCGATCTTGCTTATTTAATGTTTTTAATTGGTTGCTTTGTAAGGTTCATTTATATTAAAACACATTAAAGATTATATCAATTTGTGGTATAATCTTTTTAGGTGATTTAAATGATGATAGATACCCACTGCCATTTAAGCAGTAAAGATTACGAGAATCTAGACGAAGTCATAAAACATATGGAAAATAATATTATGATAGTAAGTACGGCTAGTCCTTGTGATATTGATGAAACCATTAGTCTTTGTAATAAATATCCTAATGTTTATGGGACAGTCGGGATACATCCAGAATTTGCTGATACATATAATAAAAAAGATTTAGAAAAAATTGAAAATAGCCTAAAACACCCTAAAATCGTTGGTATTGGCGAAATTGGCCTAGATTATTATTATAAAAAAGATAACGCCGAAAAGCAAAAAGAATTATTTATTAGACAAATTGAGCTAGCAAATAAATACCATAAACCCATAGTTATTCATAGTCGAAGTGCCATAGAAGATACCTACAATATTATAAAAAAGTATAAAAAAACCGGCATTAAATGTGATTTACATTGTTATAGTGGTAGTTTAGAAATGGCAAAGCGATTTATTTCTTTAAATACCTTTTTAGGAATCGGAGGCGTTTTAACTTTTAAAAACGAAAAAAAATTAAAAGAGATCGTTAGAGAAATAGATTTAGAATATTTAGTTTTAGAAACTGATAGTCCATATTTAACGCCTGAGCCATTTAGAGGACATAAAAATGAACCATATAATATAAAGTTTGTTGCTGAGAAAATATCAGAAATAAAAGGTATAGATTTAGAAGAAATTCTTATAATCACGACCCAAAATGCTTTAACCTTATTTGACATCAATATATAGTTATGTTATAATAGGCGACGGTTTCAATTTTGAGATGGAGGTATTTATGAATACATATTTACTGGGGCTGATTTCAAAATGGATATCAATTGTATCCCTTTCAGTCGCAGGATTATTTAATTCTGGATCGCTATTTTCAGAAGAGAAAATCGAAGTTAATAATATAAATCAGACAAAAAATTCGGCCGCTGGAGTTTCCGAGTTGGCCTATAATACAACAACTATATATAATAGCAAATTACCAAAAAATATAACCATAACTAAAAAAGAAGGACAAAATGGATTAGCGTACAAGGATGATTCCGATAATACGGTTGAAATTATTGAAAATCCCGTTGACGCAATTGTCGAAATTGGAACTGGAGATTATGGAGAGTTTGTTGGTAAAATGACAGGATATGGCGCTGATTGCTCTGGCTGTACTGGTAATTTGTCATGTCGCACCAAATCTGGGAAAACATGGAATTTAGCAAAAGATGGCGAAACCTACACAGATGATGAGTTCGGTAAAGTTAGAATTTTAGCTGCTGCTTTGAGCAAATTTCCCTGCGGTACAATTATTAAAGTTCAAAATCCCGGACTAGATACTTTTAACGCTGTTGTTATGGATACTGGCGGTGCTATGAAAGCTGCTTGGCAAAATGGCATCGTACATATGGATTTAGCATTCATCAGCGAAACAAGCAGTGGTATTCATTCTGTTACTAATTCAAATGTTAAATATAGTGTACAAAGATGGGGATGGTAGATCCCTTTTTTGTTGTAGTTTATTGAAGAATAAGTTATAATATATTTAATTAAAGAAGGAATGATAATAATGGACTATTCATCAAAAAAAATGAAAGAAAATCTGCAAAATGAAAAATTCAACTTTAAAAAAAAATTTGGGCAAAATTTTATTGTGGATAAAAATATTATTCATAATATAGTGACTAAAGCGGATATAGCTAAAGAAACATTAGTTATTGAAATAGGCCCTGGAGCAGGTTCGCTAACATATGAATTAGGTAAAGCCGCGAAAAATGTTTTAGCTTATGAAATAGATGTAACTTTAAAACCAATTTTAGAAGAAAATATCCAAGCGAATACAAAAATAATTTATGATGATTTTTTAAAAAGAGATGTTTCAAATGATCTAAAAGCATATAATTATAAACACCTTTATGTTGTGGCCAACTTACCTTATTATATAACTACCCCGATTATTATTAAATTGATCAATGACAAACTTCCCGTCGACAAAATCGTAGTTATGGTTCAAAAAGAGGTGGGAAATCGTTTTAAAGCAAAGCCTAATTCTAAGGAATATAATTCACTGTCTATTTTTTTAAATTATTATTTTACTGTAACTAAAATTATGGATGTCAGTCGCAACGTTTTTATACCCAAGCCTAATGTAGATAGTATTGTCCTTTGTCTTACTAAAAAAGAAAATAAATTACCTTTGAAAAACGAAAAAATTTTCTTTCAATTAATTAAGGATAGCTTCAAACAAAAAAGAAAAACTTTAAAAAATAATCTTAAAGATTATGATTTAAAAAAAGTCGCCGCCGTCTTGAATAAACATAACATGGATTTAAATATTCGAGCCGAAGCTATTTCTATTGAACTTTTTGTTGAAATAGCTAATAATTTATAGTTTTTACTTTTCCATCATATAAATATTTTCAATCACCAAAGCATAAAATAGTTTTGGTGATTTTATATGCTTGAAAATATCAACGCCGTGCTCTGGGCCGTAGTAACAGCCTTAATTATTTTCTTTGGCGTTTATTTTAGTAAAAGACTTACTTTTCCACAGCTAAATTTCAAAAAAATTATCAAATCACTAAAAAATACCGATTACCAAGGTATCAGTCCATTAAAAACTTTATTTTTAACATTAGCTGGGAGAATTGGCGTCGGTAGTATTGCCGGTGTAGCTTTAGCTATTTACATAGGCGGTCCAGGAACGATCTTTTGGATGTGGATAATTGCTATCATTTCTGGAGTTTTAGCATACACTGAAACGTTACTTGCCATTAAATATAAAGTGACTGACGGTAAAGAAAGTTTGGGAGGACCATCTCATTATATAAAAAAAGGATTAAAAAGCAAACCCTTAGCGATTATTTATTCGTTAATAGTTATTTTTGCTTATTTAAGTGGATTTATACCAATTCAATCTAATACCATTGTTAAATCGATGGATATGCTTTTCACCAGTAACCATTTTTTAATAGGTCTAGTTTTAGCTATTTTATCGTTTGTCATTATAAGTGGTGGAATAAAAAAAATAACAAAAGTAACGGATAAACTAGTGCCTTTTATGACTATTATATATATATTGATGGCCTTTTTTACCATAGCTACAAATTATGAAAAATTTCCAGAAGTTATTAAATTGATTATAACCAGTGCTTTTGAAGTAAAACCGTTTTTAAGTGGCTTTTTAGTTAATATGCTAATTGGCGTTCAAAGAGGAATTTTTTCTAACGAATCGGGGCTTGGGTTAGGTGCAATTGCGGCTAGTAGCTCTAATAGTACTAACGGAAATAAAAGTGGATATATTCAAGTTTTAGGGATTTATATAACAACGATTCTTATTTGTACTGCTACCGCTTTTATGATTTTAATTTTTGATTATAAAGATGTTTTTATTAATAATCCTAATGGCATTGAACTAACTAATTTAGCCTTTAATTACCATTTTGGGAATATTGGCAATCTTTTGTTAGTCTTATGCATATTACTTTTTTCATTTTCAACTATTTTAACCGGCTACTATTACTGTGAATCCAGTTTAAAATTTCTTTCTAAAAAAGTAAATATTAATTTATTAAAAGTAATTGTCCCATTAAGTGTTTTATCTGGAACTGTTACTTCGCCAAGTGTAATTTGGCAGGTAGTAGATATTTTAGTTGCTATTTTAGCGCTCATTAATATCTATACAATGTATAAATTAAAGGAAGAAATTGTTAAATATCATCAAAAATATGATAGAATATAGCCAGAGGTGTTATAAATGATCAATAAAAAATGGGATGAAGTCCTAAAAGAAGAATTGCAAAAACCGTATTTTAAAGAACTTGGTATTTTTATAAAAAACGAATATAATAAAAAAATCATATATCCGGAATATCAAAACATTTTCAACGCATTAAGATATACCGATTACGATGAAGTAAAAGTTGTAATTTTAGGGCAAGATCCGTACCATGGCCCTAAAGAAGCCCATGGATTATCTTTTTCAGTAGAAGCCGGTGTTAGAAGACCACCATCATTAGACAACATTTTTAAAGAATTATATAATGATTTAGGAATTAAACGTAATAATAATAATTTAACCGACTGGGCCAAGCAAGGCGTATTTCTTCTAAATTCGATCATGACCGTCGTTAAAGACACCCCTTTAGCTCATAAAGGCAAAGGCTGGGAAATATTTACTGACAACTTAATAAAATATCTAAATAAGAGAAAGCAGCCCATTGTTTTCATTTTCTGGGGCGCATATGCGAGAAGTAAAAAAGAGTTAATTACTAATCCTGATCATTATATAATTGAAAGTCCGCATCCTTCACCATTATCAGCCAGTCGTGGATTTTTTGGAAGTAAGCCTTTTTCAAAAACCAATAATTTTTTAGTTGAACATGGTATTAAACCAATCAATTGGGGTGACAATAATGAATGAAGCATTAGATAAGTTAAGAGAAAATTTAAAAAACGAAACAGTTGTTGTCGCCACCTCTGGCGGGCCAGATTCTATGGCATTATTAAATCTTGTCAATAGTTTAAAGGACGAATTAAATTTAAAAGTTGTTTGTGCTCACGTAAATCATAAACTTAGAGTTGAAAGTGAAGCTGAAGCCGCTATGGTAGAAGAATTTTGTACAAAAAATGATATATTTTTCGAATTTATGACCATTGACTCCTATAAAAATGACAATTTTCATAACGATGCCAGAGAGCAAAGATATGATTTTTTCGAGCAAACTGTAAACAAGTGTAAAGCCAGACATCTTTTGACAGCCCACCACGGGGATGATTTAACGGAAACAATACTTATGCGTATTGTTAGAGGGTCAAGCTTTAAAGGCTATGCTGGATTCTCTGAAAAATTACAAAAAAGTAATTATATAATTTTAAGACCACTTATTACTTATACCAAAGAAGAAATCTTAACCTATGTCAAAAATAATAAAATACCTTATGCTGTCGATAAATCCAATGAAAAAGATAGTTATACAAGAAATCGTTTTCGTAAATACATTTTACCTCCATTAAAAGAAGAAGAAAAAAATGTCCATCGTAAATTTTATAAATTTAATAAGACTTTATTAATGTATAATGATTACATTAATAAACAAACAATGAAATATTTAGATCAAGTTTATCAAAATGAAGCTTTAAATATTTCAAAGTTTCAAGCCTTAGATCAAGTAATTAGAGATAGAATTATTAATAAAATCTTAGAAAAATATTACCATGATGATTTGAGGAGAATAACGGATAAACACACTGAACTTATTGAAAAACTAATTTTTAGTTCAAAGCCCAATCAAACACTTAATCTTCCGAATAATAAATACGCTGTTAAATGTTATAATGAATTAAGTATTCAAGAAAATAAAAAAACAGAAAACTATATACTAGAATTAACCGAAGCGATTACTTTACCAAATAATAAAACAATAAAAATAGTATCACAAACCAATTGTACCAGTAATAATATTTGTCGTTTAAATACTAAAGAAATAAATTTACCACTTTATATCAGAAACAAAAAAGACGGTGATAAAATCGAACTTAAAGGTTTAAATGGTACCAAAAAAATTAAAAATATTTTTATTGATGAAAAAGTTCCCATAGCAGAAAGAAATCTTTGGCCACTTCTTGTAGATAGCGAGGATACCGTTCTTTGGATCCCTGGCCTTAGAAAATCGAAATTTGATAAACAAAAAGACGAAAATTATGATATAATATTGGAGTATATCTAAAAAGAAGGGAGTTTTGTTATGAACAAAAACACTGTGAAAAGAGGATTATTACCTTATCTGTTTTTATTAATTTTTCTATTTGGAATTATGTTTCTCTTTAACACGTTAAATAAAGAGGTTCATCAAATAACTTATGGTGAGTTTGTTGATGCCGTAGAAAATAAACAGGTAAAAGAAATAAATGTTACTCCACGAAGTCGTGCTAGTATATATACAATCAGTGGAAAATTAAAAGATTATAAGAGTAATGAAACATTTACTTTCAATATGCCTCTTACCAATGAAACGATGGTTAAGTTATTAGAGGCTGAGGATCAACAGGGCTTTAAAATGACGACGACTACCGACCCAGAGTCAAGCACATTACTATTATTTATCATGAATGTTTTACCAATGGTATTATTAATAGGTTTAGGTTTCTACTTTATTACTAGACAAATGGGTGGTAATAATAAATCGATGGATTTTGGTAAAAGTAAAGCTAGATTAACAACCGGCGAAGGAAAAGTTACTTTTGAACAAGTAGCTGGTCTTACTGAAGAAAAAGAGGAAGTGTCAGAATTAATAGACTTCTTAAAAAATCCTAAAAAATTCCAAAAAATGGGTGCACGAATACCAAAAGGCGTTTTATTAGTTGGGCCTCCGGGAACCGGTAAGACTTTACTTGCTAAAGCTGTCGCTGGTGAAGCCAACGTTCCTTTCTACTTTATTAGTGGTTCTGAATTTGTAGAATTATTTGTTGGAGTTGGAGCCTCACGTGTTCGTGATATGTTTAAACAAGCTAAGCAAAATGCTCCATGCTTAATCTTCATCGACGAAATAGATGCTGTTGGAAGACAAAGAGGCGCTGGATTAGGTGGCGGTCATGATGAACGTGAACAAACCTTAAACCAATTGCTAACTGAAATGGATGGATTTGGTGCTAATGAAGGAATTATTATAATTGCTGCGACCAATCGTCCAGATGTTTTAGACCCTGCTTTATTAAGACCAGGGAGATTTGATAGACAAATTACTGTAAATTTGCCTGATGCTAAAGGTCGCGAGGAAATATTAAAAGTTCATGCAAAAGGCAAAACCTTTGCTAAAGATGTGACCATGAAAAACGTCGCTAAAAGAACTGTCAGTTTTAGTGGAGCTGATCTAGAGAATTTATTAAATGAAGCCGCATTACTAACTGTAAGAAGAAACAAGGCGGCAATAACAATGGACGAAATTGATGAAGCCCAAGATCGCGTTCTTATGGGACCTGCTAAAACCACTCGAAAAATCAGTGATAACGAAGCTAAAATTACAGCCTATCATGAAGCCGGACATGCAATTATCGGTTTAAAATTAAATGGCGCTAATGATGTTCATAAAATAACGATTATTCCAAGAGGTCCTGCTTTAGGATATAATATGATGTTACCTAAAGAAGATCGAGTTTTAGCTACCAAAAAAGATTTATTAGAAGAAATTGCTGGATTATTAGGTGGTCGCGTAGCTGAGGAATTATTATTTAAAGAAAAAACCAGTGGTGCTAGTAACGACATCGAAAGAGCGACAAAAATTGCTAGAGCAATGGTTACCGAATATGGTATGAGTGATTTAGGACCAATTCAATTTGAAAGTCAAGAATCATCAAATGTTTTCCTCGGTAGAGATTATAACAAAAAACAAAACTTTTCATCAGCTGTGGCTAATGAAGTAGACGAAGAAGTTCGAAAAATTATTTTGGGTCAATATGAAGTTGCTAAACAACTGATTAAAGACAATATGGATTTATTAGAATTAATTGCGCAGTCTTTATTAAAATATGAAACCATTACCAAAGAACAAATTGACTACCTTGTAGAAAATGGTCATATGCCAGAAAGTATTGAAGAGGAAGAAGAATCAAATGAGTCTTTAACTGATTTATCAATTGAGGAGCTAAAAGAAATGGCCAAAGAACAAAAAATAAAAGGCTATACTAAAATGACACAAGAAGAATTAGTTAAAGCACTAAACAACAACAAAAAAGATTAATTATAAAAAATGCAGACCAAACTAAGGCTGCATTTTTTATAAACCATTTTTTAATATTTAGCTGTATATTTATTATGGTTTTTCAATTAGAAACTCTACTAAATCTTTTGGTTTTTTATTTCCATAAATAATTTCGTCAATCAAATCAATAATTGGCATTTCGACATTACGGCCTTGAATTAATTGATGAATTGATTTTAAAGTATATAAACCTTCAATTGTTGTGTTTTTAATATAATCGGCAATTTCTTCTTGACTAGCTCCACTACCAATTAGATGTCCAAAAGAATAGTTACGACTCTTCGGACTAGTAGCTGTCAATAGTAAGTCGCCAAATCCGGCAAACGATAAAATAGTACTACCATTTCCGCCTAATCCTTTGACCAGTTCTTTAATGTCATGGATTGACTCGGTGATAAACATTGCCGAAGTGCTTTCAGGCATTCCCATTCCATCTAAAATTCCAGCTGCAATAGCAATAACATTTTTAATCGAGCCACAAATTTCTGTGCCAATTATATCACTACAAACTCTTAGCTTAAAATGGTCATTACAAAAAGCTTGAGTAATTATTTCAGTTGTCTCCTTGTGCTGGCAAGCTAAAGTAAGACCAACGGGAACTTTATTGGCTACATCTATTGCAAAAGAAGGGCCAGAGAAAGCAGCAATTTTGTCAGTATTTAAAATTTTTTGAACAATATCGGAAATAAATAGACAGCTGCCTTGTTCAATTCCCTTAGAAGCAATACATATTGGTATATTTTTAATAAACTCTTTCGCTTTTATTAAGGTTTCCGTGACAAAAGCCGTTGGAATAGCTATTAAAATAAATGCCGCACCATCGCAAGCTTCCTTTAAATTATTAGTAAATTTAATATCTTGTGGCAAAACAACCCCTGGCAGTTTAGGGGCAATTCTTGTTTTGTTAAGTTCTTTGGCTTCTTCTTCGAAAGCAGTCCATGCCACAACTTCATTTTTATTTTCGCTTAAAATCATTGATAATGCTGAACCATAAGCTCCGCATCCTAAAACACATACTTTCATAACATCACCCTAAAATTAATTATACAACAACTGAAAGTCTTAATCAATAGACACTATAATTGTCAATTAAATTTAAAAGCACTAAAAGAAAAAGCTAGCTATGATATAATAAAAAATAAGAATGGAGGTAATAAAAATATGCCAAGTATAAATAAATCTTTAAACCGAAAAAGATGCAATAGATCCAAAAAACAAAAAAACTTTATTGTTATTATTATCTTTTGTCTTTTAGGAGTTGTTGGTTATTTTATTTATGATAGTTTTTTCGGCAAAGAAAATGGCGAAAATCTAAAGGATAAAAATCAAGAAATACAAGAAGAAAACTTGAATACTGTTGCCGAAAAGCTAGTTACGGTAATAGAAGATAGTAATGTATGGCGGATGATTGCTATAAAGCAAGATGTTAAAAGATTAGATTTTAATAGAGATTTTATCGATAATGATATATTAACAGCAGCTATTTATGCAGTGGGTAATTGTTTAAATAATCGAAGTTGTTCTTCTTTACCAGCTTCAACTTTGGATAATTACTTTAAAACAAACTTTGGAATATCCAATATAGACTATAAAACAATTATTTGCCCTATTGATAAGAAACCAATTTATAAATACAATAATTTAACTCAAGAATATATTTTTACCGGTGATCACCCGCATGACGGATTAGCTAAAGGCAGTCAACCGATCTATATAAAAATAAATAATATTGAAAATGATAAAAACAATTATATATTAACGACAACGGAAATTTATAATAATATGCGTGATAATGAATTTATATCTGCTGATCAAACAGGAAAGGTAAAAATTGCTGATTATTCTGACTATATTAACGACGAAGGAAATATAAATATTAATAAGTTAATCACTGATTATGAAAATGATTTTGGAAACCAAAGTTTTAACTATCCCAAGTATAAGTACACTTTTAAGAAAGTTCGCGGGGAATATTATTTAACAAAATATGAGATTATAAGCTGAAAAACAAGATCTTAGATGAACTTGTTTTTTTGTGCAAAAAAATGTCAAATAAATTTAAAAAAGTTCTAAAAAAGCCTTGATTTTCATAGAATAATCATGTATACTTTTGAATGTGTGGCGTGCGATGATGTGTGAGGTTGCCGAGACGCTAGGTTAAGTTGCAAACGTTTGCAATGGCATACTCGGGTTTTTACACGGAGCAGTCTATACTAAAGATATAGGCGAAAGGAGGATACAATATGTCTAAAACTAAAGTTCGTATCAGACTTAAGGCGTTTGAACACAAAAACTTAGATAAAGCTTGTGCTAAAATCGTTGAGACTGTAAAAAGAACTGGCGGTGAAGTAAGTGGACCAATTCCACTACCAACTGAAATTGAAAAAATAACAATTTTAAGAGCTGTTCATAAATATAAAGATTCACGTGAACAATTCGAAAAAAGAACACACAAGAGACTTATTGATATCAATAACCCAAGCAAGGAGACTATCGATGCTCTATCGCATCTAGATATTCCAAGCGGCGTTGATATTCAAATTAAATTATAGGAGGAATGGAAATGAAAGGAATCTTAGGTCGTAAAATTGGGATGACTCAAGTGTTTGATCAAGATGGTAAATTAACGCCAGTAACCGTTGTTGAAGTAACACCAAACGTTGTTACGCAAATTAAAACTAAAGCCAACGATGGTTATGATGCTATCCAACTTGGATTTGACACAAAGAGAGAAAAGTTAGCGACAAAAGCTTCAGCTGGGATTACAGCTAAAGCAAACACTACACCTAAGCGCTTCTTTAAAGAAATTAGAGGTGTTAATGTTGAAGACTATACTTTAGGTGAGGAAATCACAGCTGATATCTTTGCTAGAGGAGAAGTCGTTGATGTAACTGGAACTTCAAAAGGTAAAGGGTTCCAAGGTGTTATTAAAAGACACGGACAACACAGAGGCCCTATGGGGCACGGTTCACACTACCATAGACGTCCAGGTAGTATGGGAACAATGAGACCAATGCGTGTATTTAAAGGTAAAAAATTACCAGGTCATATGGGAGTTAACACTGTAACTATTCAAAATTTAGAAATCGTTGCAGTAGATGTTGAGAATAATGTAATTTTAGTTAAAGGAAATATTCCTGGACCTAAAAAAGGATTAGTAATCATTAAAAGTGCTGTTAAAAAACCTAATAAAGTTAACGAAAGACCTGAATTAATTTCTTGGGTTACTGAAGAAACTCCAGTAGAAGCCTTAGAAACAGTAGAAACTGAAGCACCTTTAGAAAACGCAGAAGCTCAAGTTGAAACTACTGAGGAAGAAAAGTAGGAGGATAAAACATGAAAAAGAATTCTGTATTAAATATTAAAGGCGAAAAAGTTGGCGACATCACTTTAAATGAAACAGTATGGGGAATTACTCCTAATGATGCTGTATTATATGATGCTATTACTTTAGCTAGAAATTCTCAAAGGCAAGGTACTCATAGTACAAAAACACGTAGTGAAGTAAGTGGAGGCGGCAGAAAACCTTGGAGACAAAAAGGCACTGGACACGCAAGACAAGGTAGCACTAGAGCTCCACAATGGCCAGGAGGCGGAATAGTCTTTGGACCAAAGCCAAGAACTTATAATAAAAAGATGAACAGAAAAGAAAGAGTGTTGGCTCTTAAATCTGCTTTATCTTATAAAGCTCAAGATAAAGAAATTATTGTATTGGATAATTTAAATATTGAAACAAACAAAACAAAAGATATGCTTAAAATTTTAGAAGCAATCAAAGCAAAAAAGAACGTTTTAATCGTAGTTAGTGAACTTACAGATAATGTAATTTTGAGCACTCGTAATATTCCAAATGTTGTATTATTACAAAATAATGAAATCAGCACATTGGATATTATTGCTGCTGACACTTTAGTAATCACTGAAGATGCGGTTAAAGCAATAGAGGAGGTGCTTGCATAATGGAACATAGAGACGTTATAAAAGCTCCAATCATTACAGAAAAAACTTCTGATTTAGCAAACAATAACACAATCGTCTTTAGTGTCGACACTAGAGCCAACAAAACGCAAATTAAACAAGCGGTGGAGGCTATTTTCGATGTTAAAGTTGAAAGTGTAAATACTATCAACGTCAAGCCTAAGAAAAAAAGAGTAGGTCGTTACGCTGGTAAAACTAATAGAGTAAAAAAAGCAATTGTTAAATTAAAAGAAGGAAGTTCAATCGAACTTAATTAAACTTAAGGGAGGATACATATGGCGATCAAATCATATAAACCAACAACTAATGGTCGACGTGGCATGACAACTTTAGTTAACGAAGAAATTACGAAAACAACCCCAGAAAAATCATTAGTTGTTACAATTAAGAAAAAAGCTGGTCGTAACAACCAAGGTCGAATCACTGTAAGACACCAAGGTGGTGGAGCTAAAAGAAAATATCGTATCATCGATTTCAAAAGAAATAAAGATGGTGTTATTGGAACCGTAGCTTCAATTGAGTACGACCCAAACAGAAGTGCTAACATTGCTTTAATTAATTATGCCGATGGAGAAAAAAGATATATTATTGCTCCAAAAGGTTTAAAAGTTGGAATGAAAATTGAAAGTGGAGAAAATGCCGATATTAAAGTTGGTAATTGTCTTCCGCTAGCAAACATTCCAGAAGGAACTTTAGTTCACAATATTGAAATGAGACCTGGCAAAGGTGGCCAAATGGCAAGAAGTGCTGGAGCTAGTGTTCAAATATTAGGACGCGAAGGCAACTACACTTTGCTACGTTTAACAAGTGGTGAAGTTAGAAAAGTCTTAAGCGTATGCCGTGCAACAATCGGCGAAGTTGGCAATGCTGATTATGAATTAGTAAACATCGGTAAAGCCGGAAGAAAAAGACATATGGGTGTTAGACCAACTGTTCGTGGTTCAGTTATGAACCCTAATGACCATCCACACGGTGGTGGTGAAGGACGCGCGCCAATTGGACGCAAAGCGCCAATGACTCCATGGGGTAAACCAGCCCTTGGATATAAGACACGTAATACTAAGAAAGCTTCAAGTAAGTTAATTGTACGTCGTCGTAAAAAATAAGAAAGGATGATTATAAATGGCTAGAAGTTTAAAAAAAGGACCTTTCGTTGATGAACACTTAATGAAAAAGGTTGCTGCATTAAATGAATCTGGAAAAAAAGAAGTAATTAAAACATGGTCTCGCCGTTCTACAATTTATCCTGAATTTATTGGACACACATTTGCTGTTCATAATGGTAAAGAATTTATTCCTGTTTATGTAACAGAAGATATGGTTGGACATAAATTAGGAGAATTCTCATTAACACGTAAATTTGGTGGTCACGGCGACGACAAGAAAAAAGGTAAAAAATAACCAGAAAGGATGATATAAATGGAAGCAAAAGCAATTGCTAAGGGCGTTAGAATCGCTCCAAGAAAAGCTCGTCTGGTTATCGATTTAATACGTGGTAAGGACGTAGCTGAAGCTGATAAGATTTTAGCAAACCTTAATAAAGAAGCTTCAAGATTAATTCGTAAAGTTTTAACATCAGCTACCGCTAATGCTGAAAATAACTTAGAGTTAGACAAAGAAAATCTTTATGTTAAAGAAGCTTATATAAATGAAGGTAAAACAATGAAAAGAGGTAGGGCAGGAGCAAAAGGAAGCCCTAAACCTATTTTAAAAAGAACAAGTCATATTACAGTAGTTGTAAGTGAAAAAAATTAAACGAAGGAGGTAAACTGATGGGTCAAAAAGTTAGTCCGGTCGGACTTAGAATTGGTATCAACAAAGGTTGGGAATCAAATTGGTATGCCGAAGGTAAAGATTTTGCTAAATACTTAAATAATGATTACCAAATACGTAAATTTCTAGAGAAGAAATTAAAAGACGCAGCAGTTTCAAATATTCTTGTTGAAAGAAGCGCCGGTAAAACTGAAGTTATTATCAACACCGCTAAACCAGGTGTGGTAATTGGTCACGGCGGAGATGAAATTGAAAAGTTAAAAAAAGAATTATCTAAAGTTGTTAATGAAGATATTCATATTTCAATTAAGGAAATTAAAAACCCTAATATGGTAGCGGCACTAGTAGCTGAAAATATTGCTCATCAAATTGAAAATCGTGTATCATTTAGAGTAGCTCAAAAGAAAGCGATTAGAAATGTAATGAAATCAGGAGCAAAAGGAGTTAAGACTTTAGTATCTGGACGTTTAAATGGCGCAGAAATTGCTAGAAGCGAAGGATATACTGAAGGAACAGTTCCACTTCATACTTTAAGAGCTGATGTAGATTATGCTCACAAAGAAGCAAATACCGTTTATGGTAAAATCGGCGTTAAAGTATGGATTTATAAAGGAGAAATCCTTCCTGAAAAGAAAAATAAGGGAGGTAATAACGATGGCAGTCATTCCAAAGAAAACTAAATATCGTCGTCCACATCGTTTAAGATATGATGGCGAAACTAGAGGAAACAAAGTAGTCCATTTTGGAGAATATGGTTTACAAGCCAAAGAAGGCGCTTGGATTACTCAACGCCAAATCGAAGCAGCTCGTGTAGCCATGACTCGTTATATGAAACGTGGCGGAAAAGTTTGGATTAACATTTTCCCACACTTGTCATTAACCAAAAAACCTCTTGAAACACGTCAAGGTAAAGGTAAAGGAGCTCCAGAAGAATGGGTTGCAGTAGTGAAAAAAGGGAAAGTTATGTTCGAAGTAGCCGGAGTAAGTGAGGAAGTAGCACGCGAAGCTTTGCGTTTGGCAATGCATAAACTTCCAATCAAGTGTAAGTTTGTAAAGAAAGAAAGTGGTGAGGCCGATGAAAAGTAATGAATTAAGAGAATTAAGCGATGAAGATTTAAAAGCTAAAATCGCTGAATGTAAAGAAGAATTATTTAATCTACGTTTCAGCCAAGCTACTGGTAGTCTTGAAAAGCCAGCTAGAATTAAAGAACTTAGAAAGGCTGTCGCACGTATGAAAACGATCTTACGTGAACGCGAAATGCAAGACTAGGAGGTTATTATGGAAAGAAAACATGAATTAATCGGAAAAGTAGTAAGTGCTTCTAATGACAAAACAATCACAGTTTTAGTTGAAACTTACACAAAGGCAAAACTTTATGGTAAAAGAGCAAAATACTCTAAAAAATATGCTGCGCACGATGCAAAAAATGAAGCTGCTGTTGGGGACACAGTAAAAATTGTCGAGACTAGACCACTATCAAAAACTAAACACTATCGTTTAGTAGAAATAGTTGAAAAAGCAGTTATTTTATAACTCAAAATAAAGGAGGAATAATATGATTCAACCAGAAACCGTATTAAAAGTAGCTGACAATTCTGGTGCTCGCAAACTGTTAGTCATTGGAGTATTAGGAGGCAGCAAAGTTAAAACCGGTAATATTGGAGATATAGTTGTCGGAACTGTTAAACAGGCAACACCAAACGGTACTGTTGGCAAAGGAAAAGTTGTTAAAGCAGTCATCGTTAGAACAAAACAAGGTTTAAGAAGAGAAGATGGGTCTTATATCAAATTTGATGACAATGCATGCATTATTATCAAAGACGATAAATCGCCAGTTGGAACTCGCGTTTTTGGACCTGTCGCACGTGAATTACGTGAGAAAGATTTTATGAAAATAGTATCACTTGCTAAAGAAGTACTATAATCGTTTGGAGGAATAATATGAAATTAAAACAAGGAGATAAAGTAGTTGTCATTGCTGGTAAAGACAAAGGCAAAGAAGGCAAAATTATAAAAACCCTTAAAGCCGATGATAAAGTCATCGTTGAAGGTGTTAATATCGCCCATAAGCATATTAAACCAAACGGTGGACAAAATGGTGAAATTATCGAGATCGAAAGACCTATACACGTATCAAATGTTATGATAGTTGATCCAAAAACAAAAAAAGGAACTAGAATCGGACACACTACGACAAAAGATGGTAAGAAAATAAGAATGTCAAGAAAATCCGATGAAAAACTTGACTAAACCTGAAAGGAGGGTATATATGAACCGCCTACAAGAAAAGTATAGTAAAGAAATCGTACCTAGTTTAAGAGAAAAATATAATTATAAAAGCGTAATGGAACTACCTAAATTAGATAAAATTGTTGTAAATATGGGTGTTGGTGATGCTACTTCCAATAGTAAGCTATTAGATGCGGCTATTGAAGATTTAAAAATTATCACTGGGCAAAAGCCTGTTATTACTAAAGCAAAAAAAGCGATCGCTGGATTTAAAGTTCGTGAAGGCCAAGCAATTGGTTGTAAAGTCACTTTAAGAGGTGCAAATATGTACAACTTTTTAGACAAACTAATTAGTATTACATTACCAAGGGTTAGAGATTTTAGAGGAATTAGTCCAAAATCATTCGATGGTAGAGGAAACTACACTTTAGGTCTTAATGAACAATTAATTTTCTCAGAAATAGAATATGATAATGTTGTTAAAGTGCGTGGAATGGATATCGTATTTGTAACGACTGCAAAAACTAATGAAGAAGCATTAGACTTACTTAAAGGTTTCGGTATGCCATTTAAAAAATAACAAATTAGGAGGAAATTATGGCTAGAAAAAGTATGATTGTAAAAGCTAATAGAAAGCCAAAGTACAAAGTACGTGCTTATACACGTTGCCAAATTTGTGGAAGACCACATTCAGTACTTAAAAAATATGGAATTTGCCGTATTTGCTTCAGAAATTTAGCTTATAAAGGACAAATACCAGGAGTTACTAAATCAAGTTGGTAATCACTTGGTAAAATGAAGGGAGGATATAGATGGTATCAGATCCAATCGCTGATATGCTTACGAGAATTCGTAATGCTAATCAAATGCGATACATCGAAGTTGAAGTACCCGCTTCAAACATCAAAGAAGAAATCGCAAGAATTTTAAAAGAAGAAGGATATATCGCTAACTACAAAATTGTAGAAAAGGATATTCAAAATACAATAGTATTAACTCTAAAATATGGAGATAAAAAACAGCGCGTAATTACTGGACTAAAAAGAATTTCTAAGCCAGGGTTGCGTGTCTATGCTAAAGCTGCTGATATGCCACAAGTTTTAAATGGACTTGGCATTGCTATCGTCTCTACATCACAAGGTGTTATGACTGGTAAGGATGCCAAAGCTAAATCACTAGGCGGCGAAGTTTTAGCATACGTTTGGTAGAAAGTGAGGAAAGGAAAATGAGTCGAATTGGAAACAGAGTACTTTCATTACCTGAAAATGTTACATTAACTACTGATGGAAACATCGTTACGGTTAAAGGTCCAAAGGGAGAACTTTCTACTGAAATAAATAAAAACATTACGGTTAAAGTAGAAGGAAATGAAGTTATCGTTGAAAGAAAAAACGATGAATATAAAAACTTCCATGGAACAGCTAACGCTAACATTCAAAATATGATTGTTGGTGTAACAGAAGGTTTTGAAAAGAAATTAGAATCAGTTGGTGTTGGATATCGTTTTACTATAAAAGGAAATGAATTAGTTGTAACTGCCGGATATTCTCATCCAGTAAATATGGAAATTCCAGCAGGTATCACTTTAGAAAGTCCAAGCAACACTGAACTAACAATTAAAGGAATTGACAAACAATTGGTTGGTGAATTCGCGGCAAATGTTAGAAAAATTAGAAAACCAGAACCATACAAAGGAAAAGGTATTCGTTATAAAGATGAACACATTATCCGTAAAGTTGGTAAAAAAGCTGCTTAATTAAAAAAGTAAAGGAGAAGATATTATGATAAAAAAAGAAAATCGTAATAAAGTACGTCTTGCTAGACACGACAGAGTTAGAGCAAAAATCGCTGGAACTGCTGAAATCCCTAGATTAAACGTGTTTAGATCTAATAGCAATATCTTCGCTCAAATCATTGATGACAGTGAGGGTAAAACTTTAGTAAGTGCTTCTTCAATCGATAAAGAGTTGAATCTAGATAATGGTGGAAATATAGAAGCAGCTACCAAAGTCGGAGAATTAGTGGCTATTAGAGCAAAAAAAGCAAAAATTAAAAAAGTAGTATTCGATAGAGGCGGATACTTATATCATGGACGTGTTAAAGCATTAGCTGATGCTGCTCGCGAAAATGGATTAGAATTCTAAAGGAGGGAAAGAAGTGGAGACTAGAAGAAGAGAACCTCGCCCAAAATTATATGACGAAGAAGTTATTAATATTGGACGTGTTACAAAAGTAACAAAAGGTGGTCGTCGATTACGTTTTGCTGCTACTGTGGTCGTAGGAGACAGAAAAGGCAAAGTTGGCATCGGTTCCGGCAAAGCTGCTGAAGTACCAGATGCTATTAAAAAAGCCGTTGCTGCTGCTACTAAAAATATTACAAAAGTAGCATTAGTAGATGAACATACTATCCCACATGAAGCTATCGGTAGAAGAGGGGCAAGTAAAGTTATGCTTAAGCCAGCTTCTAAAGGTACAGGAGTTAAAGCCGGGGGACCAGTGAGAGCTGTCCTAGAACTTGCCGGAGTTAAAGATATTTTATCTAAATCATTAGGTTCAAATACCAAAGTTAATATGGCATATGCCACTTTGGATGCTTTAAAACAGCAAAAAACAGCTAGTCAAGTAGCTAAATTACGTGGTAAAAAAGTGGAGGAGATTTTATAATGAAATTACATACAGTAAAACCAAATCCAAACGCAACTAAAGCTCGTAAAAGAGTAGGTCGTGGACCAGGGAGCGGAACAGGTAAGACTGCCGGTCGTGGTGAAAACGGTCAAAACTCAAGAAGTGGCGGCGGTGTAAGAGTTGGCTTCGAAGGTGGTCAAACACCATTATTCAGAAGACTTCCAAAAAGAGGCTTTTCAAACGCCAGATTCAAAAAAGTATATGCTATTATGAACTTAGATGATTTAAATAAATTTGAAGACGGAGCAGAAGTTACTCCAGAAATCTTAAAAGACATGGGATTAGTAAAAAACACCTTAGATGGACTTAAAATTTTAGGAAATGGCACTTTAGAAAAAAAATTAACTGTTAAAGCTAATAAGTTCTCTAAAACTGCTAAAGAACAAATAGAAAAATTAGGTGGAAAAGCAGAGGTGATCTAATTGTTTAAATGGGTCAAGCAGATCTTTAGCCCAGCTAACAAAGATTTGCGTAAAAAAATATGGTTTACCTTAGCATGCCTATTTATCTTTAAATTAGGAACAGCCGTTGTTGTTCCCGGGGTTGATAACGAAAACTTAAATGTTGGATTTTTACAACTGCTAGATATGATGGGCGGTGGCGCTATGCAAAATTTCTCAATTTTTGCTCTAGGCGTTATGCCATACATCACGGCATCAATTGTTATGCAACTTTTGCAAATGGATATAATTCCATATTTTACCGAATTATCGAAGCAAGGACAAACTGGAAGAAATAAAATTAATCAAATTACCAGAATCCTAGGTATCGTTTTAGCGTTTGTTCAAGGTTATATGTTCTCATTTGCCTTTATGCCAGAAGGTGAGGTAATTGATTACTTAGAAGTATCTTTAGTATTGACCGCTGGAACTTCATTACTACTTTGGATTGGTGATCAAATTACTACCAAAGGTTTAGGAAATGGTATTTCCATGATTATTATGGCCGGTATTTTAGCTAGTACTCCTTATATGTTTACTGAAGCTTGGGGAACTTTAGTTGATACCGCTACAACCCAGAGCACTTTCTTAGGTGTTGTTTCGTTTATTGTTTTCGTTCTTGTTTATGTTGCAATTATTTTAGGGGTTTTATATGTTCAGCTAGCTGAAAGAAGAATTCCCGTACAATATGCCAATAAAACTACTAATAGTTATGGCAGTAATCAAACATATATGCCATTTAAATTAAATTCAGCAGGAGTTATACCAGTTATCTTTGCATCAGCCCTAATTTCAGTTCCAGCCTTAATCGCTCAATTTTCAAAGAACGATTCATGGATGGCATTTGTCAATAAGTGGCTAAGTCTTTCATCAGTAACTGGATTTATCTTATTCATTATCTTTATTGTCGCTTTCTCATATTTTTATACATTTGTAACGATCAAACCAAAAGAATTATCAGAAAACTTACAAAAAAATGGTGGATATATTCCCGGTGTTAGACCAGGGGAAGAAACTGAAAAATATGTTAGTAAAGTGCTAATTAGAATTACGATTGTTGGCTCAATCTTCTTAGCAGTTGTAGCTGGGCTTCCATATATCTTCGGCGCAATTTCAACTTTACCAACAACTGTATCACTAGGGGGTACAGGGCTTATAATCGTGGTTGCCGTTGTCTTAGAAGCCTATAAACAGCTAGAAAGTAATCTAATTAGTCGTAGCTATAAGAAAAGAAGAGGTCACTAATGAATATAACTTTTATCGCCCCGCCAGCGGCAGGTAAGGGGACACAGGCAGTTAAAATAAGTAGAAAATATGAGTTACCTCATATTTCTACTGGAGACTTGCTTCGAAAAGTTGATGATGAAGATTTACAAAAAAAATTAAATCAAGGACAATTTGCTAGTGATGAATTAGTTTCTAAGCTATTAGAGGAAAGACTAGAAAAAGCTGATTGTGCTAAAGGGTATGTCTTAGATGGTTTTCCAAGAAATCTTAAGCAAGCACAAATTTACGATAAATTGCTAGAAAAATTTCACAAAGATAAAGGTATTGTTATTGTACTAGATTTAGATAAAGAAATTGCCGCTAAAAGAATAATTGGTCGCCAAACATGTCCAAACTGCGGTGAAGTTTTTAATGATTTAATCGAGGAGAATAAACCCAAACAAAAAGGTATTTGCGATAAATGTCATGAGGCTTTAATAAAGCGAAAGGATGATAACGAGGAAACGTTTGAAAAACGCTACCAAATTTATCAAAAAGAAACTGCCCCACTAATCAAATATTATGAAGCTAAGAATATGGCTTATCATGTTGATAGTAGTAAAGGTTCAGATTATGCTTTTAAAAATATCGAAAAAATTATAGGAGGCCTTTATGATAAGCATTAAGACTCCAAGAGAAATCGAACTCTTAAGAATCGCTGGTGAAATAACTGGAAGTACCCACAATTATTTAAAACCATTTATTAAACCAGGGGTTACCACTAAAGAATTAGACAATTTAGCGTACAATTATATAATAAAAAGAGGAGCAACTCCATCATTTAAAGGATATGATGGTTTTCCAGGAACAATCTGCGCTTCAATAAATGAAGAGGTTGTTCATGGAATACCGAGTAATCGGAAATTAAAAGAAGGAGATATTATTTCTATTGATATTGGGGCCTGTTATAAAGGTTACCATGGGGATTCCGCTTGGACTTACCCAGTTGGAAAAATATCTGAAGAAAAAGAGTATTTACTAAAACACACTGAGCAATCTTTATTTGAAGGACTTTCTGTTATTAAAGATGGTATCAGAGTAGGTGACATTGGCCATGCCGTTAGTAAATATGCTGAAGCTCATAATTTGGCAGTAGTTCAGGAATTAGTTGGTCATGGTGTTGGAACCGATGTTCATGAACAACCAGACGTTCCTAACTATGGCAACCCACATACCGGTCCGATCTTAAAAGAAGGAATGGTCATTGCGGTTGAACCAATGCTTAATTTGGGCACTAGAAAAATATACATTTTAGATGATGACTGGACGATAGTAACTGCCGATGATAAACCATCCGCACATTTTGAACATACAGTTCTCATTACTAAAGATGGATATGAAATATTAACTACTAGAACCAGGAGGTGATAAGATGGCCAAACAAGACGTTATAGAAGTAGAAGGACTAGTCGTGGAAGTAATCCCAGGCGGGGAATTCGTCGTAACCCTTGAAAACAAACACGTTATAAAAGCTCGCGTTTCTGGTAAAATGCGTATAAATCATATCCGCATTTTAAAAGGTGACAAAGTAACTGTGGAATTATCACCTTATGACTTAACACGCGGGCGTATAACCTATAGAAAATAATAGGAGGTATATTATGAAAGTAAGACCATCAGTCAAAAAAATATGTGACAAATGTAAAATAATTAGAAGAAAAGGAAAAGTTTACGTAATATGTGACAATCCAAGACATAAACAAAGACAAGGTTAATAGGAGGTGTTTTATGGCACGTATAAAAGGTGTAGATGTACCAAACAATAAAAGAATTGAAATAGCTTTAACTTATATCTATGGTATTGGTAGAAGTTTATCAAACCAAATTTTGAAAGATGCTAAAATAAATAAAGATAAAAAAGCTGGTGATTTAACTAATGAAGAATTAGTAGCTATTCGTGACGAAGTTAATAAATACTTAACAGAAGGTGACTTACGTCGTGAAACTAGCATGAACATCAAAACAAAAATGGAAATCAATTCTTATGAAGGTACTCGTCATAAAAAAGGTTTACCAGTTAGAGGACAAAGAACCAGTAGAAATGCTCGTACTCGTAAAGGTAAAGCCGTAACAATTGCCAATAAGAAAAAATAATAAATGTGAAGGAGGTTATTATATATGGCTTATAAAGCAAGAAAACGTAAAGTTAAGAAAAATATTCCAGAAGGAAAAGCCTTTATTCATTCAACATTTAACAATACAATCGTAACACTTACTGATAAAGAAGGAAACGCTATTAGCTGGGCATCCGCTGGAACATTAGGATTTAAAGGCAGCAAAAAATCAACCCCATTCGCTGCTGGCCAAGCTGCTGAAGCCGCTGGAAGAGCTGCTGCTGAAATGGGAATGAAAAAAGTTGAAGTATATGCTAAAGGATTAGGTTCTGGACGTGAAACAGCAATTCGTTCATTACAAACAGCAGGGTTAGAAATCACTTCAATTTCTGACACAACACCTATCCCACACAATGGATGTCGTCCACCAAAACGACCACGTGGATAAAAGAAGGGAGTCACTATGTTAAATTTTGAAAAACCAGTATATAAAATAACAGAATATGTTGAAAATAATAATTATGGAAAATTCGAATTAGAACCTTTAGAAAGAGGTTTCGGAACTACATTAGGTAATGCTTTAAGAAGAGTAATGCTTTCAAGCATGCCAGGAAGTGCTATTGTTGCTGTTAAAATCGACGGTGTCATGCATGAGTTTCAAACTATCGAAGGTGTAGTTGAAGATGTTACCGCTATTGTTTTAAACTTAAAAGGTATCGTTATTAAGAACCATTCTGAAGAAGTCAAAACAGCTCATTTGTCAGTTCACGAAGAAAGAGTTGTAACTGCTGCGGATATCGAATGCGATGCTGATATTGAGATTATCAACCCTGATCATGTAATTGCTTCTTTAGCCAAAGGCGGAAAATTAGATATGGAATTTATTATCGCAAATGGTAGAGGCTCAGTATTATCAGCTGACAATAAAAAATATGTGGAAAGCGATAAAATAGGATTTATTCCGATCGATGCTTTATATTCACCAATCGAAAGAATTAATTCCTATGTTGACAATGCCCGCGTTGGTCAAGATGCTTCATATGATAAACTAACAATGGAAGTTGAAACAAATGGTTCAATTAGACCTGAAGAAGCAATGGCACTAGGTGCTAAAATATTAATTGAACATTTAAATATCATTACCAATTTAAGTGAAATTGCTGATATTACAGGAATTATGAATGCTAAACAAGAAGATAGTAAACTTAAAAAATTAGAAACATCAATTGATGACTTAGACTTCTCAGTTAGGGCTTATAACTGTTTAAAACGTGCGAATATTAATACTTTAGGTGACTTAACTGAAAAAACCGAATTAGAAATGATGAAAATACGTAATTTAGGTAAAAAATCTTTAAAAGAAGTTATGGATAAGATTAAAGATATGGGACTTAAATTCCGCGATGAAGATTAATTAGTTAGGAGGAATATTATGGCTTATAGAAAACTAGGACGCGATAACAAACATAGAAGAAGTATGCTTGCCAATCTAACTAGAGATATTATCAATAACGAAAAAGTAGTTACAACTGAGACTAGAGCCAAAGAAGCTCGTAAGTTCGTTGATAAAATGATTACTTATGGAAAAGATGGTTCACTAGTTGCTAGAAGAAAAGCATTAGCATTCTTAGAGAATGATAAAGCCACTGTTAAAAAAGTTTTTGACGATTTAGCAGTTCGTTATGCTACTAGAAAAGGTGGTTACACGAGAATCTTAAAATTAGATGAACGCAGAGGCGATGATGCCTTAATGGTTCAAATTGAACTTGTAGAAGGAGATGCCAAATAAGCATTTCTTTTTATGTGCAATTTATACTGAAATGTGATATAATAAATTCTCAAGAGGTGGTATCATGACTAATTTTAACGTTTTATGGAAACGCTACGATGATAAAATCACATGTGTGATCGGTTACTTAAATTACGATGGCCAGTGGGTATTTTCATATGACAGTGAAGGTGTTGGTATTGCCAGCCAAATAGGTTTTGTTGGCTTTCCAGAGTTTCCTGACATTGATCAGGAGTATCAAAGCGACAATTTATTTTCGACTTTTGATAGCCGAATTAGAAGAAACAAAAATGCTGCAAGTGAGGAAGATAAAATAAAACTTTTAGAATCCAATAATGGCATTTTAATGACGGATAATATTGAAATTATTAAACAAGAAAATTTAACAAAAGGAAGACAAAAAACTTATGGATAGAATCGATATATCACCATTATAAAAAACTTTTGAAGAACCACGTGGATATAGTACAAAATATTGGGTTAATGATACCCCTAAAAGACTAATAAAATATAACGATGTAACCGCGCCAGATGCGGATGTTATGGAAAGTCTTGCTGCCACAATACTAAACAGCTTACATATCGATAGCGTAAATGCTAGATTAGGAATTAATACGAATAGTAAGCAATTAGAAGCTTTAGGCATAACAAATCCAAATTGTTGCATTATTGATAGTTTTTTAATTGATGAAGCCGATGTCACAATTAGTCTTACACATCATAATTGGGTTAAGGCTAAAAATACTGATGAACAAAAAAGTATTAGTATATGTTTTTATAAAATGTTTACTATTTTTAGCGATTTGATGGGAATAACTGAAGCAGATTTAGAAGCAATGAAGACTCAGTATATTAGAATGGTATTTGGCGATTGTATCATTGATAATGAAGATCGTCGCTTGAAAAATATCGAAGCGATTTATAACGAAAGGACATTTAGCTACCGATTAGCCCCCGCTTTTGATAATGCACTAGCATTTAACGCCTTTAATATTGGTGATACTGATGGTTTCTGTTTTATTGGAAATCAGGAATTTCCAGTTACGTCGATTATTAATTATATTATAAATCACCATTACTCTGAAGTTGCAGATATTATTGAAAATCTTGAATATCTTCAAGCTGGCGGCCTCGAAGCGATTTTAAGTCAGTATAAAGATGAAATAACTTCAGATAAGGCGATGTTTATATGTGATTATATCACTAATATTAATGAAAAAGTTTACGAAAGCAAGCAATTGGATAGTCAAAGAAAAAGATAATAGTTAGTTAACTGATTAATAAACAAAGAATAAAAGAAAGTGTTTACAAATAAAATACCTTGATATATAATAAATAATTAGAAAAGGGTGATGTTATGAAAGCATTAATAACCGGAGCAAGTTCAGGCTTAGGTGCCGATATGGCTAGAGTATTAGTAGAAGAAGGTTATGATGTGATTTTAGTCGCCCGAAGAAAAACAAAGTTAGAAAAATTAGCTAAGGAATTAGGCGATAAAGCAGAAGTTATCCTTATGGATGTTTCAAGTACTTTTAATTGTATGAAACTTTATAATAAGGTCAAAAAAGAAAAAATAGATATTTTAATTAATAATGCTGGATTTGGTCTATTTGGGGAATTTGCCGAATCAAATATTGATAAAGAATTAGATATGATTGACTTAAATATTAAAGGTGTTCATACTTTGACTAAACTATTTTTAAAAGATTTCAAGAAACGTGATAAAGGGTACATTTTAAATGTTGCTTCTTCCGCCGGATTTACCCCGGGACCACTTATGGCTACCTATTACGCCTCTAAAAGCTACGTTTTAAATTTAAGCGAAGCAATTTACGAAGAATTAAAAAAAGAAGGAAGTAATGTTTCCATAAGCGTTTTATGCCCTGGACCAGTTGATACTGAATTCAATAGGGTGGCTAATGTTTCTTTTGCTATTAAAGGTCAAAACAGCATGGAAGTTGCTAAATATGCTATTAAGAAAATGTTTAATGAAAAATTAATAATTATTCCAAGTTTTAAAATAAAAGTAGCTGTTTTCTTAACAAGAATTATCCCAAGAAAATTGCTTTTAAAAATTGTCTATAAAATTCAAAAAAATAAAAATGCATAATTAAGTAAAATTATGTGTTTTTTAATGCCAATCCCTTCTATCAAGTTGTAAATAAAAGCTTTTTATATTATAATATAAACTGTGGTGATCGGTGGATGAAAAACATAATTGAAATAGATGGATTAGATTTTAAATATAAAGATATTTCCGTTTTTAATAATTTAACATTAACCATCAAAGAAGGTTCATTTACGACTGTTTTAGGCGCCAATGGTAGCGGAAAAACCACTTTAATTAAACTTATTTTAGGTTTAATTTACGGAAACTCAGTAGTGATGTGTAACTCTATTCCCGTTACTAAGGAAAATTTTAAAGAAATAAGAAAAGTGATTGGCTTTGTTGGCGAGAATCCTGAACAAAACTTTGTAGCTGAAACCGTGATGGATGAAATTGCCTTTTCATTAGAAAATTTGCAAATGTCACCACAATATATAAAAGAAAAAGTTATGACCCTAGCTAGGCAATTGCATTTGGAAAATGATTTAGAAAAAGAGCCTCATACTTTAAATGTTCAAAAAAGGCAATTAGTTGCTTTAGCCTCCGCTTTAGCTGTTGATCCTAAAATATTAATTATGGATGAAGGCCTCAATAATTTAGATAGTAAATTTCGCGAAGAAGTTTTAAATATTATCAAAAAGTTAAATAAAGAAAATAACATGACAGTTATTCAAACAACTGATAACTTAGAAAACTGTTTATTCGGTGATAGCATTATTGTTTTAGACGAAGGCCATGTAGTTCTATCGGGATTAAAAGAAGAAGTACTGGAGTATGAAGATATAATTGACAAAGCAAAACTCGATTTACCATTTATTGTTGCTTTGTCGAATAAATTAAAATTTTATAATTTGATTGATAAAACTTATTTTGATCAAGAAAAGTTGGTTGATGATTTATGGAAATAAAGTTTGAAAATATTAATTACTTTTGTAATGAAAAAACGCCGCTAAAAACAGAAATTTTAAAAAATATAAATTTTACTATCAAAGAAAATACTATTACTAGTATAATTGGTCCAAATGGCTCTGGGAAAAGTACAATATTAGAATTAATTGGAGCCTTAAAATTTCCAAGTAGTGGAATTATTACAATTGGCAACTACCAAATAAAGTCAAAAAAACAAATAGGTGACATAGAAAAATTAAGACCAAGTATCGGACTTGTTTATCAAGATCCGGAAAAACAATTTTTTTTAAAAACGGTTAGAGAAGAGATAGAATTTGCTCTTCAAAATTTTAACTTTAAATTAACTGAAAAAGACAAAAGAGTTAGTGATTCTTTAAGAATGGTTGGTTTAAATGATGATTATTTAAACCGCTCACCATTAGAATTGAGCCGCGGAGAGCAAAGAAAAGTAGCACTTGCTATGATATTGTCCTTTAATCCTAAACTAATTTTATTAGATGAGCCAACTATGGGATTAGATGCTTCTAGTCGTAAACATTTAATGAAGTTGTTGAAAATGATGAAACTTAGGTATAATAAAACGATTGTTATTGTTAGTAGTGATACCGATGTTTTGCACACCGTTTCCGATCAAGTATTGGTTCTTAACGAAGGACGCATTGTAACTTCCGGTGATAAATATACCATTTTTGGTGATTATGATTTATTAAATAAATATCATATAAATATCCCAAAAATCATCGAGTTTTCTAATTTAGTGAAACATAAAAAGAATATTAATATTGGATATAGAGATGATATTAATGATTTAATGAAGGATGTATACCGATATGTTAAATAATGTCTCCGTGGGTAGATATTTTCCCATTAAGTCTAACATTCATGAAATGAATCCGCTTTCCAAAATTATTTGTACAACTATTTTTATAATATCAATTTTAATTGCCCAAGATTTTCAAGCGATCTGTATTTTGACATTATTAGTAATGGTTATGATTATGAATACCAACATTCCACTGACTATTTATTATCAGATCATTAAAAATTTAAAGTATTTTTTCCTAGTTGTTTTTCTTTCAAGTTCTATAATAACACTATCCTTTTCAGCAGGATTAACAATCCTAATTGATATTGTTTTAATTGTTCTTTATTTGTCAATTTTAACATTGACTACACCACAGACAGAAATAGTTTATGGATTAGAAAAATTATTATGGCCTTTAAGTTATTTAGGTGTTAAAGTAAATACTTTAGCGCTAAATATTAGCTTAGCTTTACGATTTATTCCAACAATCATTGATGAAAGCAATTATATTTTAAAGGCAGAAGCTAGCCGAGGTATTGATTATAGAGTAGGTGTAAAAACATGGTGCATTGCCGTAAAAGATATGATTAAACCTGCTATAATGTTATCTTTAAAACATCTAAATGACTTAAAAAACTCAATGGTTATAAGATTATTTAGTATTGAAAATAAAAGAACAAATTTTAGAATAAATAAATGGCAAATATTTGATAGCTATTTACTAGTAATACATATAGCTATAGTAATAGTTATTATAATGAGAGGAGTAATATTGTGAGATATTTTATGACATTTGCTTATGATGGGTCCAGGTATAAAGGATATCAAAAGCAACCGAAATTAAAAACAGTTCAAGGTGAAATTGAAAAGGCTTTAAAAACCATTAATGGAGGAAAAAAAGTTGATATTCATGCTTCAGGAAGGACTGATGCAGGAGTCCATGCTTATAATCAAAAAGCTCATTTTGACTTGGACATGAAACATACTACACCAGAAAAATTAAAGGATGGTTTAAACAGTTTAATGCCTAAAGACATTTACATTAAGAATATTGAAATAGTAGATGATGATTTTCATGCTAGATACAATGTTAAGGCTAAAGAATATATTTACATTATTAACATGGGAGAATATAATCCGATAGAAAAAGACTATATTTACCAATATAATCGAAAATTAGACGTTGTAGAAATGGAAAGAGCTTTAAAATATTTAGAAGGTACACATAATTTTAAATCATTTACTAAAGCTGACGACGAAAAAGAAGACTACACAAGAAGCATTGTACAAACCAATTTGATTAGAGATATTAAAAACGTTAATAAAATAACACTGTCTTTTTTAGGGACTGGTTTTTTAAGATATCAAGTAAGAAATATGATTGGAACATTAATTGAAATCGGTGAAGGCAAAAGAAAAAGCGAAGACATTATTGATATTTTAAGAGAAGAAGACCGAAGAAAGGCTGGTAAAACCGCGGCCCCGGAAGGCTTATATCTCAAAGATGTTTTATATTAAGAGCCTGTTTATAAAATATAATTATAACAATCTTTATAAGCTACAAAAGTAATAGCCTTATCAAAACAAACTAAAAGTTAAAACCCAACGCATAAAAGTCAATAAAAAACATATAATTTTATTGACTTTTATAATGATTTTTAGTAAAATCATTATTGGTACATTTATTTATCCCACATAAGTAAGTCTTGGGAAAACTTACTAATGTAAAGGAGAAAGGAAAAATTATGAAAACATACATGCAAAGAAAAGAAGATGTAGCTAGAGATTGGTATGTTATTGATGCTGAAGGTGAGACTTTAGGTCGTTTAGCTACAAAAGTTGCTTCTATTTTAAGAGGTAAACATAAACCAACTTATACTCCACATATCGATGGAGGAGATTACGTTATTGTTGTTAACGCTAGTAAAATTAATTTAACTGGTAACAAATTAAACGACAAGATTTATTACAATCATAGTAGATATACTGGTGGATTAAGAGAAAGAACTGCTCGTGAAATGAAAGAAAAATATCCTGTTGAAATGATTGAAAGAGCTGTAAAAGGCATGCTACCAAAAGGTAGACTAGGAAGACAAATGTATAAAAAATTATTTGTATACGCAGAAGGAGACCATCCACATAGTGCTCAAAAGCCAAAAGCACTTAAGATGGATTAGGAGGGTTTAAATGGCAGAAAAAAGAGAATTTATTGGAACTGGTAGAAGAAAAGCAGCTGTTGCTAGAGTTAAACTAATTGCCCCAGGGAAAGGGACTGTTACTGTTAACGGCAGAGATGTAAAAGACTTCATGCCATATGACACTAATATTAAAGATTTAATGCAACCTTTAGTTGCAACAAATAATGAAAATACATTTGACATTGTTGTTAAAGTAAATGGTGGTGGTTCAACAGGCCAAACAGGAGCTATTAGACTAGGAATAACAAGAGCTTTATTAGAATATGATAAAGAAAATGAAGCTAATGAAGATAGTTATAGAAAAATTTTAAAAAGAGCGGGCTTTGTTACAAGAGATCCAAGAGCAAAAGAAAGAAAGAAACCTGGACTTAAAGGGGCTCGTCGTGCACCACAATTCTCAAAACGTTAAATTTTATATATCATACAAACATTGGAATTACTTATATTTCAATGTTTTTTTTTTAAGGTATCATATAAACACGACTAAAATTAGTATGTAGCACACATCAAATAAAACTGAAATTAATAGTTTAATTTGTAGATTATATTTATTAGTATATTATACAATAACCTAATTAACTGAATAGGCAGTGATGGAATATTAACACATTTTATATAGATAAATCTGGGAGTATAACTAAAAAAATTAAACTATTACAAAAACAAATATTTTGTCATTTGTATTATGCCTAAAAATACAGATAGATTAAAAAGAGTATTTAAAAGATTTATAAGCAGTAATTTGGCAATTTAAAAAAATGGATAAAGATAATAAACGGTTCTATGATAACGGAAAGTTTAAAGAATAAAAAGGAAGTTGTCTTTCTGGTAATATGAAGAGAAAATTTGTCAACTTTCTTTGTTAAAATGCACTGTTCGAAATTTATTATATAATTTGTGATAACAAGAGAGTCAAAGATTGTTTTTATAATAATACTGCAAGAACATTTAATTATCTTTTAAAATTAAACCTTGGACATTTTAGCAAGTATAAACAAATATATGTCAAAGAAAACTATCTATTTATTGACGAAAGGAATGTTAGAACTAAAACAAGGCAGCATTTAGATGAATATTTAAACACAGATTAGTTACAGGGAGTCATATACAAAAATGATTTTATGTTGAACACTGTCAATCTGAAATTAGAAAATTAATACAAATAGCAGATGTATTGTCTAATATTTATTATACAAATTTAATTGCAAATAATTGCTTTTTTATGAAATTAAGAAAATGAAAATTGAAAAGATATATATTAGGAGAGTTTGTTTTCCCAATAATATGGCTATATAGGTAAATTCAAATGATAAAAAGTTTGATATAACATGTATGACAGGTAGTGCCAGTTGTTGTTAGGTGTGTTGTTGGTTACTGTTGTTGGTGTACTTGACAAAAAAAATATTTGTGCTAAAATAAGATTTGTTTTTAAAAAAGGAGAGGGCATAGTGGCAGTACTAAGTGGGAAAAAGATAGAAGCAATTAGAGCAATTTTAAAAGAAGAATTGCAAAAAATTCCAGAATTTGACGTGGAAAGAGCTTACGATGAAAGTTATAGATATGAGAGAATTAAGTTAAGCACGGGCATATTAGAACAAGTAATTTTTGATGAAAAGAAAGATTGTTTTCGTGACAGTCGACTATGCTTAATTTTCCCTGTAAGTGAATTAAGAAAACTAAATTTATCAGAAATAGATTTTACAGGTGTTGATATAGGAGAAGCAGATTTAAGCTATACAAATGCCAATATAGATCCACAAACAGTTGATAACAAAAGTTTAATTGGAACAAACTTATCAGGTTTGGATTTAAGAGGTAAAGACTTTACTGGTGTTGATATAATACGCGCTAATTTAAGCAATTCAGGAGCCGATATAGATCCGCAAACAGTTTCTGGTAAAAGGTTAAGTGGAGCAAACTTATCAGGCTTGGATTTAAGAGGTAAAGACTTTACTGATGTTTTTATAGTAGGAGCAGATTTAAGTAATACAGGTGCAGATATAGATCCGCAAACAGTTTCTGGTAAAAGTTTATGGGGAACAAACTTATCAGGCTTGGATTTAAGAGGTAAAGACTTTACTGGTGTTGATATAATACGCGCTAATTTAAGCAATTCAGGAGCCGATATAGATCCGCAAACAGTTCGTGGCAAAAGTTTATGGAAAACAAACTTAACTGGTTTAGATTTAAGAGGTAAAGACTTTACTGATGTTTTTATAGAAGGAGCAGATTTAAGTAATACAGGAGCCGATATAAACCCGCAAACAGTTTATGATAAAAATTTATATGGAACAAACTTAACTGGCTTAGATTTAAGAGGTAAAGATTTTACTGATGTTTTTATAGTAGGAGCAGATTTAAGTGATACAGGAGCCGATATCGAAGAAGATATTGCAGAAGAATTTATCAATACAGTCAAAGAATTAGTAAAATCAAGAAATGCCAAAGCAAAATAATTAGTATAATTACAGTAAGAAGAATAAATAGTCAAGGTGATTAATTCTTCTTTTTTTATTTTGTTAAAGTTTTTTGTAATTTGTTAAACATAGATAAAAATTTGTTAGTGCAAAAGTTCTCTTGACAAATATCAATTTTGGCACCCAAATAATGACATACAATACATGTACACTCCACTAAAATTTTTGGAAAGGTGTATGATAATATAAAACAAAAAAAGGGGAGAGAATGTTTACAAATTATCAAGAAATGTACTATTCAGCAAAATCAATGGGTATAATTGTTAGAAAAAGATTAGATATAGTACATATGCATTTGAATGTGGATTTAAACCAACAGCAAGATTCTATAATACGGATAGGAATATAGGTGTAGATGTTATGCACTAAAAGGAATTAAAGGGCTTAGGGATAGAAGCAAAAGACCTATCCACAGTTCTATTAAAATTGATCAAAAACATATAGATAAAATTACCAAAACAGGTAAATATATTACTGTTAATAATATTAGAACAAAAATAAAAAATATTCTGATACTACTATTAACAGATATATAAGAAAAGCATTAAACAATAAGTATTATGAATTAACTATTTTTTATGTAAAATTTGTTGTAAAGTAGCAACCTTTACTATAAATATCCTTGAAGAAATTAAAATTTATTCATATAATTTAAAATAAGGAAGGATTCCAAAAACTTATAAGGGGCTGGCGTATGCCAATTTAACATTTGGAATAACAGCTTCCTTTTTATTTGCCTAAATATCTAAAATTAGATATAATGTATATGGTGATTTTATGCTTAAAGTAAGTAAAGAATGGAAAGATTACACGTGCATAGATGCCGGAAACGGTGAAAAATTAGAAAAATGGGGTAAATACATTTTAAGAAGACCCGATCCACAAGCAATGTGGGAAACTAAATTTGATAAAAGGTGGGCTACTGTTGATGGGTATTATCACCGTTCTAACAAAGGCGGTGGCTATTGGGAATTTAAAGAAAAACTTCCAGAATGTTGGACGGTATCTTATAAAGACTTAACGTTTAAAGTAACCCCAACAAACTTTAAACATACAGGATTATTTCCAGAACAGGCTATTAACTGGGATTTTATGATGAACAAAATCAAAAATGCTAAGCGACCAATTAAAGTTCTTAATTTATTTGCTTATACAGGCGCAGCTACTATGGCTTGTGCCAAAGCTGGAGCCGAAGTTGTCCAAGTAGATGCTTCAAAAGGAATGACACTGTGGGCTAAAGAGAATATGAGGTTGTGTCATTTAGAAAATCAGAAAATTAGATTTATAGTTGATGATTGTTTAAAATTTGTTGAACGCGAGTACCGCAGAGGTAATAAATATGATGCCATCGTTATGGATCCTCCAAGCTATGGAAGAGGTCCAAACAAAGAAATATGGAAATTCGAGAAAAATATAGCTGTATTGTTAGAAGCATGTTTAAAAATATTAAGTGATAACCCATTGTTTTTATTAATTAATTCTTATACCACTGGTGTATCTAACATTGTTCTTGGAAATATGCTCAAAACTACTATGTTGAAATTGTACCCACAAGGAACTGTTGAAACAGGAGAAGTAGGCTTGCCTGTTATTAAAAATAGCTTAATACTGCCTTGTGGAATATATGGAAGATGGGAAAGCAGTGATTAAGGTTGTTTATGAAGATAACCATTTATTAATAGTTAATAAGCCAAGTAATATTCCTGTTCAAGCAGATCGTAGTACAGATAAAGATTTATTAACTATGTTAAAAGAACTTTTAAAGGAAAAATATCAAAAACCAGGAAATGTCTATCTTGGTTTAATTCATCGTTTGGATAGGCCGGTTGATGGAATTATGGTTTTTGCCAAGACCAGTAAAGCAGCTTCAAGATTGAGCGAGCAAATCAGAAATAATACGTTTAAAAAAACTTATTTAGCAGTAGTACAAGGAAGAGTACCTAGTAAAGGTGTTTTGAAAGATAAGTTAACAAAAGATAGGAAAAACAATATAACAAGAATATCTTCAACAGGGAAATATTCAGAATTAGATTATGAATTATTAAAATATAAAGAAAATTTATCTTTAATAAAAATCAATTTAAAAACTGGGCGTTCCCATCAAATAAGAGTACAATTTTCTTCACGTAATCATCCATTGTATGGTGATCAAAAATATAATCCCAATACGCCAAAAGATCAAATTGCATTATTTGCCTATCAAATAGAGTTTATCCATCCAACGACTAAGCAATTAGTTAGATTTTCATTACCAAAGCCAAATAGATATCCATTTAATATTTTTAAATGGAATTAATTTGTTTAAATATTGTTAGTAAAATTAAAGCTAGTAAAAATTAAAATAGTTTTTTGTTATAACTTAACTGTTTATACTAATAGTAAAGATTTAAGAAAAATATTTATAATAAAATTAGTTGCTCGTGAGAGCAGTTTAAAATTATTTTTTACATTAAACTTTAGTTAAAATAAATAACTAAAGTTTTTTGTGACTTTTGATAGCTTTAGTATTGATATGCATTTACAAGACTAATGCATAATACAACCTACAACATAAAGATATGAGTTACAAGTGGAGTAAGTAGGAAGACTACATCAGCAACGGGAGCAACAAAACTAATACAATTAAAATGCCACTTTTAGTGAAACAAATAACGGCAAACATAAACTATAACATATCCAAGTGGAAGTGATAGTCAATAATATCCTTATAATATTGAATAAATATATATTAATAAAAATGCTGAAAATTTTTATTTTACTGACTATATACTTAGAAATTATTTTTAATTTTTCGAAATAAGGAATACAATGTGCCATATAGTAAGCTCTACTACTTGACATAACAAGGTAGCTGTATTATACTTGTTAATACAAGGAGAAATTATTATGAAAAAAATATTATATATAATTGGCACATTAATTCTATCGGTGATTATTGTTTATTTGTTCACTCATTCTAGCAACAAAATTCCGGTAAAACAACAGCTAAAGAAAACAGATTTAACTAATATAAATAAAGTTATGATAATTGCTCATCCAGATGATGAATCAATCTGGGGTGGTGCCCACTTGTTACAAGATAATTATCTTGTTGTATGTATAACTTGCGGAGGGAATAGTACAAGGGTTAATGAAATCAATAAAGCTATGGATTATACAAAAGATAAGGTTATTATGCTAGATTACCCAGATAAAGTCTGGAACAAGCGTAGTGATTGGAGAGCCGAAAAAAGCTTAATCAAGCAAGATATAAAAACAATTTTAAAATATAAGGATTGGAAGCAAGTGATTACTCATAACCCTGATGGGGAATATGGTCATATACAACATATGATCACTAGTCAAATTGTTACTGATATCTATGGCGCTCAGGAAAATCTTTATTATTTTGGCAAATATTATACCAAAAAAGCTTTAAATAAACTAGATAAAGAAACAACAATTGATAAAAAAATCTTAAAACAGAAAATTAAAATTTTACTTCCTATATATAAAAGTCAAAAATTTATTAATGATAAATTTGGACATATGTATCCATTTGAAGATTGGATTAAAAGCACTAATTGGTAAAATAAAAATTTGATAAAAGCATAAACAATTGTACTAGAGTAAGTAACACAAGGAGGCAGTAATATGAGCAAGCTCAATAGAAAAGATTATTTAAACATTAGTTTTTTAGTCTTACTATATTTAATAATAGTTTTAGTACTTACTCATGGCCAATATTTATATGGTTCTACCGTAGATTGGGAAACTCAACATTGGGCCATTCCAGAATATTTTCGTAATCTTTTTTATTATACTAATGAATTATTACCTAATTTTGCCCCCAATTTAGGTGGCGGACAAAATATCTTCTATTTCGCATATTATGGCTTTTTAAGCCCTATAATTTTAATTTCTTATTTATTTCCGAATGTTCAAATGCATGATTATATTAGTCTAAGCAGCATGCTCATGGTGATATTAAGCGTAATATTGCTTTATAAATGGTTAAAAAATAATAATTTTAAAACTAGTATCTGTTTCGCAGTATCGTTATTATTTTTATGTGCTGGACCTTTAATTTTTCAAAGCCATCGCCATATTATGTTTATGAATTATATGCCCTTCCTCATAATGGCTTTTATGGCTATTGATAGTTATTTTCAAACAGGGAAACGAGCATTGCTCATTGCTAGTACATTTTTAATCATTATGACAAGTTATTTTTATAGTGTTGGAGCTTTACTTAGTATTATTATATATGGCGTTTATATTTATTTAAGGAAAAATCGTAATACCAATATTAAACAGTTCGTCAAAGCAGCGTTTTTATTCGCCATACCAATAATTGTCGCGATTTTAATGGCCTGCATACTCCTATTGCCTGTAATATATGTCTTATTAAATGGTCGCATTCACGGGGATGTTCCTCTTAATATCTTTAATCTTATTATTCCTCATTTTGGATTAGAATATATTTTGTATAGTCCATATTCAGTTGGATTAGGGGCCATTGTTGTTATTGCTTTATTTTGTAATTTAATGTTTAGAAAAATTGATAATTTATTTTTAAACATTACCTTAATCGCTATCGTTACCGCAAACGTTTTTGTATACATTTTAAATGGTACATTATATTTGGATGGAAAAGCACTAATTCCGTTATTGCCATTATATTGTTTAGTAATTGCCAAGTTTTTAAATCGTGTTATTTCTAGAAGATTAGCTTTTTACAATATATTATCAATGTTTGCAATAACTGTAATATTGGCTATTATTTTTGCTAGTAAAGAATATGCACTATTGTATATAATTGATGGATTATTTGTTATTTATTTAATAAATTTTTATTATAAATCGCGTAGTGAGCAGCGCTTATTTATACCTTTAATTATAGTTTCTCTAATCATCTGTCTAGGTGTTAATGTTAAGGACCAACTTGTTGAAATCCATCAAAAACAAAATAATGAAGAGATAACGCAACTAGCCAAATATGCGCTAGATCACGACAATGACTATTATCGTATTTACAGCGACATTAAAGGTACTACACAAAGTGTTAACCGAATTTTAGATCCAAGGCAAAATTTATTGACGCTATACTCTTCAACATATAATAAAGAATATAATCGCTTTTTCTATCACACATTTAATAACAACATTAAATATCGAAACTCTGTTATTACCCATGAAAACGACAATATAATGTTTGAAACATTTATGGGTGTGAAATATTTGATAACTAATAAAGTTCCTTCTATTGGATATCAGGAGGTAAGAAAGGGGAGCAATTATACTCTCTATGTTAACGAAAATTCATTGCCGATTGGTTATGCAAGCAATCAAATATTAAGTGAGGAACAATATAATGCTTTAAAGTATCCATTTAAGTTAGAAGCTTTAATGAATAACATTATTGTTCCACAAGCTGAAAATAAAACTATAATGTCACATATGGAAAAAATAAAGCTGCATTTTAAAAAAGAAGAAATTATAAATCTTGATATTGATAAGCAAGGAAAAACTTTTCACGTAAAAACTAAAAATGATAAACCAGGATATATTAATTTAACCCTTAACCAACAAATAAAAAATAAACTATTACTAATCAGAGTTCATATTTCGAATCCTCAATCGTGCACCCTAGGTGATACTTCAATTACAATCAATGGTGTAAAAAATAAATTAACTTGCCGTGAATGGAAATACTATAACCATAATCAAACTTTCGACTACACTTTATCTAGTCCAAAGACAATTGAAAATTTAAAAATAAAATTTGCCAAAGGAGAATATACGATTAATAACATTCAAATATATACCATAGATTACAACCGCATATCCAGCTTAAAAGAAAATGTTGATGAATTTCAAATTAATACTAAAAATACATATGGTGATAAAATAAGTGGGATAGTCGATGTTAAAAACGATGGATATTTTGTTTTAAGCATTCCTTATGACGAAGGTTTTACTATTAAAGTTGATGGTAAAAAAGTTTATTATGAGAAGGTAAATGGAGCTTTTATAGGATTTCCAATAAAAAAAGGTTATCATACAGTAGATATTACTTATGTATCCCCAAACTTTAAGTTTGGTAAAAAAATAAGTATTATAGGACTAGCTTTATTTATTATTATTGTTGTTTACGATTTTTATTTTAAAAATAAAAAAAGGCGCCGAAAAAAGACTAAAAATGTATAATTAATTAAAAAACATTGCACAAAATGTTTTTTTTAATAATTAAGGTGAAAAAGCAGGAAATAATAAATTGCCGCTGTATGATTTAAATAAAGGGGCAAGGAAGGAGAAAAAATGAAGAAATTCAGAGTTTTAATTTTAGGAATTATATTGTTTGTTTTATCGGTAGAAGGAATAAAAGCAGAGACTATTAGCTATAAACGACTAGATAATATTTATTTTAACCTTACAGTTGACGGGCGCACTACTTCAAATCATGTTACTATGTTTTATCTAGACGATAGGCTAGCCTATTGTATTGAACCAGGGAAAGATATTACCACCAAGGTTTATAATGCCCTGCCTAATTGGAATGGAACTAATCTCAGTTTAGAAACACAAAAATATATAGAAAAAATAGGTTATTATGGTTATGAGTATCCCAATCACCAAACACCTAAATATTATATCGCCACCCAAGAATTAATTTGGCGTGCTATCAAAAATGTCGATATATATTTTACAACTCAAAAGGATGGTCGGGGTGATATTATAGACCTTAGCGCCGAAAAAAGAGAAATATTGTCGCTAGTAGAAAAGCACGATGTAATTCCATCATTTACTAATACGACCATTGAAGGAAAAGTTAGTGAAACTTTAACTGTTTTTGATGATAACAATGTATTAGAAAATTTTAATATTAGTGAAAGTAAATACCACCAAATTGTAAAGAAAGATAATCAATTAGATATTACTTTTAATAAAGAAGTAAAAGAAGAAGAACTAACTTTAAGTAGAAACAATTATGATAATTTAACTTTATTAGTTTATCACATGCAAGACTCGCAAAAACTAGCTGCTTTGAGGTTTTCAATAAAAGAAGATTACAAGTTTCAGTTAAAAAGTGTCGAAAAGCCTAAGGAGATTGTTAAAGTTCCTAGTACAAGCATTTCTAAAAGTTCAGTTCAATTTGGCGTGTTAAAATTTTATCAAAATGATAGCAGCCACTTTAATTAAAATGTCTTTTATGCTTAATCAAATAACCTTCGATATTAAGAAAATAGAAGTTGCCAAGCCAACTATTAAAATTGAACAATATTATTATCAAAATCCTGTTTTAGAAATTCCTAAGATTAATTTGAAAAAAGAAGTATATCCAAACAATCAAGAAAAAAACACAGTTTCGAAAAATATTCAAGTAATAGAAGGGTCCAATATGCCTAATATTCAAAATGGCAATTTCATTTTAGCCGCACATAGTGGTAATTCAGATATTGCATATTTTAAGGATTTAGATAAAATATCACAAAATAATGAAATATATGTATACTATCAAAATCGAAAGTATCGCTATATTATTGGTGATATTTATGATGTATTAAAAACTGGATATGTTGAAATAAAGCGTAATAGAAATAAATCTACAATTACTTTAATAACATGCAAAAAAGGGACGAATCTACAAACGGTATATATTGGGTACTTAATTAATACAACGGTAATCCCAGCATAAATTAGTTAAATAAATAACGAATAAATTACAATAAAAATGAGCACTAGATTAAATTATAACCAATCAGTTATATTAAAAAGAGCTTTATAGGTTATATTTAATTTTAAGTGCTATTTTTTATAAAAAACTTACTTTCATCATATTATTCGCACGGAAATATTTTATATTAAAAATAATTGAACCATATATATAATTCAAAATTTAGTCATGTCTAGATTTTTTCATTTGAAGCTAAGAACACACATATACTTTAATAGGTGATTTAATGTTTAACTATAAAATAGGTGTATTTCTAGCTTTTATAGCATTATTATGTGCATTTAATTTTGTTAATGCTGAAAATAAAAATTTACCCCTTTTATCTAAGGTCATATATTTAGACCCAGGACATGGTGGGGCAGATAGTGGTGCTTATTACAAAGGTATTAAGGAATCGGATTTAAATTTACAGTTAAGTAAAAGGATAATGAAAGCATTAAAAGAAGATGGGGCAACAGTATATTTAACTCGTTATGATGATTATGACTTGGCGGTTAATAACGCCTATAACCGTAAACGCAGTGATTTATCTAGACGAGCTAATATAATTAATAAATCCGGCTGTGATATGTTTATATCCGTGCACTTAAACGCTGACTCAACAGAAAGTTGGTATGGAGCGCAAGCTTATTATGATAATATTAATTCAAAAAATGAACAAATAGCCAAAGTATTTCAAGAAGAATTAAAACGCTATTTAAATACAGAGCGCGAATATAAAGAAAACAATACAAAATACATGCAGCATCGAATTAATCGGCCAGGAATATTATTGGAAGCCGGCTTTTTATCAAATCCTAATGAACGGTATCTTTTGCAAAAAAGATCGTATCAGGATAAAATAGCAGAAGTAGTTAGAAAAGCTGTTGTCAAATATTATAGTAGTTAGATCTTTTCAAATGTTTATCACAAAAGCATGCTAAAATATGTTATAATTAATAATAGGTGATAGGCATGACAAAATCGTCTAGTAAAATATTTAGAACAATAGATGAACAAATTAGCATATTGAGAAGAAAAGGATTAATCATCGAAAATGATTCTAAGACTAAAGATCTATTATTAAGAGAAAATTATTTCTTTATAAGTGGATATCGTCATTTGTTTATGACTTCAAAAAAACCCGGAGTATTTTTACCAGGGACAAAATTTGAAGAGCTATATGCAGTTTTTGTTTTTGATCGTAAAATTAGAAACATCTTTTTTAAAAACATTTTAATAGTCGAAAACAACATTAAATCCATTATAAGTTATCAATTATCAAAAAAATATGGTTTTAGGGATAAGGATTATTTAAATCCCCAAAATTTTACTCAGGACAAGCTGGCTAGTAGACAAGTTCATGATATTTTGAATAAAGTACGCCGACAAATCAGAGTAAATGGGCGACAACACACCGCCACTCAACACTATATTGATAACTATGGATATATTCCAATGTGGGTATTAGTTAAAGTTTTATCATTTGGTATTGTAGCAGAATTTTACGGAATTTTAAAAGCCGATGATAAACAAGGTATTGCTAATTTCTATAAAATAGACGGCGAAGTTCTAGAACGTTATTTAACTTTACTATCGAATTTTAGAAATGTTTGTGCCCATGAAGACATTTTGTATGACCATCGTACTCAAAGATTCATTCCTGATAACAAATATCACGAAGCCTTGAATATCGAAAAGGTTGACGAAATTTATAAATACGGAAAAAACGACTTATTTAGCCTAGTTATAATGTTAAAATATTTGCTTAGAAAAGAAGAATTTTCTGAAATGCTTGACGAAATAGCCATCGAGGTGGAAATTTTAGATGAAGCAGTAGATACCATTTCGTTAGAAGCTATTTTAAATAAAATAGGCTTTCCTAACAATTGGAATGATATTGCTGATTTGGAATAGGAGGAAATTATGCGCGAAAAAATAATTTGGTTAATTATTATTTTAATAGTATTAACTGTCGGTATTATAGGAACTTTATATTTTGTTACAAAGGAAAACGAGGTTCAAACTGAAGGAACACACAAAAATGTAACAATTGAAGAAAATGATTCTATTAACGAGGCAGTCAATAAAATATATAACGCTGTTGTAGTGGTTGAAGCATATAATCAAGGAAGACAAAGTAGCTCTGGAAGCGGTTTTGTCTATAAAAAAGATAGTAAATATGGTTATATATTAACTAATTATCATGTAGTAGATGGTGCTTCCTCTTTAAAAATTGTGGATATGAATGGCAATGATGTTGAAGCAACTTATCTAGGCGGTGATAGTTATGCTGATATAGCGGTTATTAGAATCGATGCTAAAGCTGTTCTTGATGTTGCTTCAATCGGTGATAGCACTAAAGCAAAATTGGGAGATACAGTATTTACAGTGGGTACACCAATTAATAGTGAGTATATGGGTTCAGTAACAAAAGGTATTCTTTCGGGTGAAAATAGAACTATTACTGTTTCAGATCAATCTCAAGGTAGTTATATGATGGAGGTTTTACAAACTGATGCTTCGATCAATCCTGGAAATAGTGGTGGGCCACTGGTTAATATTAACGGTGAAGTGATCGGTATTACCTCAATGAAATTAGTCACTGATTCTATTGAGGGAATGGGATTTGCTATTCCAATTGAAATTGCGATGACCAGCGTAGATAAGCTTGAAAAGGGCGAAGAAATAAACCGTCCTTACATAGGTGTTTCTTTATATGATGCCAGTAATACCTCTATGCTATATCGCAACAATTTACGTTTAGATGATGATCTAACCGAAGGAGCAGTTGTTGCTTCGGTTGAGGAGAATTCACCAGCTAGTGAGGCCGGATTAAATATCAATGACGTTATTTTGGAAGTTGATGACGTTAAAGTAAAAAGTACTGCTCATTTTAAATTTATGCTTTATAAACATGATATCGGTGATACGGTAAAATTAACAATTAGCCGCGATGGTAAAGAAAAAGATATTTCGTTAAAACTTAATAAAACCTTGGGGGAATAAAATCCCTTTTTTATTTTGTTAAGAAGTTTCAAACTTATAAATTATAATATTAATAGACTTAATTCTCGAATATTGTAAGTTGGTTAAGTAGTGGGTTATTTTAAAACGTAATGGAAATTTAGTTTATATATAGCTATCTTTTAAACAAAGATAAATTTTTTAAATCATTTGTTGTTTATTTTAATATAATAAAAAACATAGGTAATTAGCCTATGCCTTTGTATTATATGTAATACCATCTCCCATATTTGGATGGTACTGAGTGTAAATAAAATCTATTACAAATAGAAAAATAAAAATAGTAACGATAACCAGTTTTACAGTGAAAGGTATTTTCGAAAATAAGTTTGTGAGAAAAGGTTCCACAAAATATATAAGCAAACATCCGGCTAAGCCGAACACGATAGCTCCTTCTAAGCAAACCCGTCCGTTTATATTAATTAAATAATTGCTATAATCCCACCAACGCATTCCTTTAGTAATTTCCAAATAATAACTAATAAAATATTCTAGTGTAGTACAGATCAACAAGGATGCTATGAATATTACAATGGGATGTTTTTTAAATCGTTTTAAACATAACAGCACGAGAGTCCCCCCGAAACCATATATTGGTATCCAAGGGCCATATAAAGTGCCACTATTAACAAGCATACCCGTTGTTATTAGTTTGATTACAACTTCCCAAAGATAACCAATAAAAGAAAAGATTAAGAAAAGTAAAATATAATTTGCTATATTATTAACTATCTCCTTTTTCAAACTAACCACTCACTTCCACTATTACTATTTTAACAAAAAAACTAATAAAATAATAGTATATAAAAAAACAATACTAAATTGTTTCTTAATGTAGTTCCTTGCATTCCCCAGCTGCTGGTTGGTAAAAGCAATGCCCTTTATAACGACCTGACAATTCTTGCCCCCACCAGGTCGATTGGCAGGATTGATTAGAAGAAGGTGCATAAAACCATAATGCATTGGTAGCTGGATAGTAATATTCTCCCCTGATAACACGATCGGCTAAATTTTGTTCTAAAGTTGTCGGGTTACTGTAAAATAAAGGACTATTTACACCTGAAAAACCACCTGGAGATTGATAGGCAACTTCGGGAATGGTACGCGTATTTTTAAAATCTAAACAGTTAGCAATAGCTCTATTAACTACAACATTACCAACCATCAACATACCTAAATCGCCTTCACCAACAGCTTCAGCTCGCATTAATCGTGCCAGCATGTCACGATCTTTAGTAGTTGTTTGAATAATCATATCATCACCTAATATAATATATGAAAAAAAATAAAGTTATTGAATAAAATATCAGTATATGGTATAATTAACATGCTTGAACGTTTACAGTAAACTGTCAAGTCGATTAAGCCAATTTTGATATAATTTAATTTTTGTTAATAAATTTTAATTGATTTTGATCGATTTTGTCTTTGGACATATTGATTAAGATTAGTAAAATTTGTTATAATAGATTTGCTTGAAAAAGCAATTATAGGGAAATAGTTCAGTTGGTAGAACGTCGGTGGATAAACGGCCGACCTAACAAAATTGTTAGTAAAAAATCGAGGAAGAAATCTGGAAAGCTAAACCTTTGTGGCAAGCCAATCAGAGTGGAAGTTAATATTTAAAAGTATTAACACACGCAACGCATAGATAGTGAACCTATTAATTTAGAATATAATCTATCCACGAGGCCTCGACATCTATATAAGATGAAAAGATATGCTGAACTTATACGAAAGTATAAGAAGTAGAAGATAAAAAGCTTTTACGATAACAATTGCTCCAAAACCGAATGTCGTGGGTTCAAATCCTGCTTTCCCTGCCAGATGTGAATACACTCCAACTTTTGGAGTTCAAACATAGAGAAAACCGTGATTTTATAAGGGATTTCACGGTTTTTTGTTTGAATAAAAAAAGGAGTGAAAAAATATGGATTTTATGATAAAATATTATGTAGATAAAACAGTTTAACTATTTGTGAAATGGGTGAGTAAAAATTACAAAATAAATAGTTTGTAATCTTTTGAATCACGAGATCATATGTGATGTCAGTAGTGCTTAAAAAATTTACTAGAAAACTTGAAATATTGTAGACACAAATAAAAAAGCCGTTCGAATAAAAAGGTGATAAAATACGCTTTCGAAAAGAGGCGCTTTCTTATGATTTCTATATTTTGATTAACTATATTTAATTTTGTAAAAATCACATTTTGAGAAATTTTTAAATCATTACTAATATTGTATATAAAATAACATACTTCTATCATTTGATAAGAGTAACTACTATAAATAGTATATGTTTAATACCAAACAAAAGCTGTAACATTTAATCGACTTATAACGTATTTTTCAATCACTTATGTTAATTTTAGATTTAGAAGAGGGTGACTATATGTTTGGAAGTAGACTAAAGTCGCTAAGAGAAAACGCGGGAAAAGAACAATATTTTATAGCTAATAAATTAAATATTGCTAGAAACACATATACTGAATATGAAACCAGCAAAATTACTCCGCCAATTAAAGCATTATGTACTTTAGCACTATTCTATAACGTTAGTCTTGATTACATTCTTGGCATAAGTAATTCAAGGACACCATATGGGAAAATGAAAGATTATGATGAACAAATATTTATAAGAAACACCAAATTGATTCGCCAAAAACTAAAATATAACCAAAGTTTTTTTGCAAAACTTGTTAACTGTCACAGAGTTACACTTGCAAGATATGAAATTGGTAAAACCAGTATTCCCGTAGACTACTTAATCAAACTTTCGAGCCTTTCTAAAATTCCAAGTGATTATATCGTAGGAATAATTGCCCAAAAATGGGAAGACTAAATACTTATAATATATTTTAATATTAAATAGCCCATATTCAACTATTGGGCTTTTAAAGTGTTTATAAATTAAAAAAAGATATTTTTTTCTGTCAGATTCATTTATTAAAAAGACTTGTTTTTTGTGTTTGTATATATCAATTACTTATAGTTTTTGATTTTGCTTTTACCCAATAACCAATCTAAAGAAACATTATAATTTTGTGCAAATGTCTTGAGTATTAATGTTTGTGGGAAATATTTACCGTTTTTATAATTTCTATAAGAAGACGGTGAGATATCTAATAGTTTAGCAAACTGTTTTTGGTTTAAATTCATATTTTTTCTTATGATTTCCAAATTTTGACCAACTATCTTAGGAGAAATATCTATCAAATCTATTTTAATATTTCTGTTCTCCCTAACAATTAACTTAGTGGCATAATTTAAACTTACTTTAAAAAGGTTACAAAATAGATTAAGTTTTTTTAAAGGAATGTTGTCATTTTCATTTTCCCAGCCTTTATAAGTGTTTACGTTTACATTTATTTTATGTGCCACATCAACTTGTAATAAGTCATAATCATTGCGTATTTTTTTTAGTCTGTAATTCATAGTTATCACCAAATAAATCATTTTATTCATTTTTTTAACCTGCCGTGTGGTATCCCATCATATGGTTATTTCGGCTTTCTTATTAACAATTGTCAACAATCTAAAAACAGCTCATATTGAGCTGTTTTCCAAAGACTCATAAAGAGTCAATTTTACAACTTACAACATAAAGCTAATTACTTAAAACTAACTACAACTTTATTATAGCAAAATTTGTCGAAAAATGCAATAAAATTTATTCAATCATGAAAAGATTATTTGAATAAAAGATCGGTTCACAGGTTAAGTTGATCTTTAATCTTTTTAACATCTGAAAATCTCCATTATAGACCATAAACGATGCGTGAGCTTCGCAGCCATTTAATTTTTCTAGATTTTTTAGTGCTTTTTCGGCCATTGGATTAGTTACTGAACAAATACTTAAAGCGATTAAAACCTCTTCTAAATTTAACGAGTTTGTTTCTCGATTAGTTCTAGGTTTAATATTCAAAATTGGTTCTAAAACGTTAGGTGCTAGCAAATATACTTCATCAGGAATATGTGTCAGCTCTTTAAGCGCATTTAAAATCAAACTACTAGCCGGACTTAATAAATCCGTTTTTTTACCAGTGACAATTTTTCCATTAGGTAATTGAAGAGCAATAACGGGAATGTTCTCATTTCGGCTTTTATTATTGGCAACATTAATTACTGGCCTTTTTTCTAACGCATCAATTTTTAGTTCGTTCATTAATATTTTAATACGCTGTGCGGTTTCTTCTTCATCTGTTCCCGTTTTTGCTTCACACATTGCTTTGTAATAGCGTCTTATTATTTCTTGTTTGCCAGCTTCAGATACAATTTCATCATTTTCAATACAAGAACCAATCATATTTACTCCCATGTCCGTAGGGGAATGATAAATGTCAGTCCCAGTAATTTTATTTAATATTGCCTTAAGTACTGGAAAGACTTCTAGATCCCGATTGTAGTTAATTGAAGTAACTCCATATTTTTCCAAATGAAAAGAATCAATCATATTAACATCTTTTAAGTCGGCTGTTGCTGCCTCATAGGCAATATTAACAGGATGTTTTAATGGTAAATTCCAAACCGGAAACGTTTCATATTTTGCATAACCAGCTTTAATACCTTTTTTATACTCATGATATAATTGTGACAAACAGGTTGCTAATTTTCCGCTCGCTGGGCCAGGGGCTGTAACAACGACTAAAGGTCGTGATGTTTCAATATAATCATTTGCGCCATACCCTTTATCACTTACGATAATGTCAACATCTGTTGGATAGCCAGCAGTCGGAGTATGAATATAGGTTTTTATATTTCTTTTTTCTAATTGTTTCCTAAATTTATTCGCACTTTCTTCACCTTTATATAAAGTTATAACTACACTATTAACTAAAAGGCCAAGGTTTTTAAATTCATCAATTAATCTTAAAACTTCCATATCATAAGTAATACCATAATCAGCACGAACTTTTCTTCTTTCAATATCACCAGCGTTAATGCACATGATAATTTCTGTAATATCCTTTAGTTCCGATAACATTTTAATTTTTGAGTCCGGTTTAAAACCAGGGAGTACTCGGCTAGCATGATAGTCATCAAATAATTTTCCGCCAAACTCTAAATATAATTTATCAAACTGTTTAATTCTTTCTTTAATTTTTTTACTTTGAACATTTACATATTTTTCGTTATTAAATCCATAATTCATTCTCTCACATCCTACTTCCTAAATCATACCATACTATTAAGTATTTGTTAATCAGTTTTTTAGAAATTGCCGTTTTTAGGCAGAAATATAAAGAACATACCCTTGTTAAATATAGTAATGAGCAAATTTTGTCAATTACTGCTCATTTTCTGTTATAATAATAATTAGAAGACATTAGGAGGATCAACATGCAAACTGTTTTTGATTATTTAAATTATTATAATGATGTTTCATTTAAAGACTGTTGTTGGAATGACATGGATAACATCATATGTTCTACTTTAGTATACCTTCCTTTAGAACATGTAATAGATAAAAAAACAATTAATATTCGTGAGGTAAACCGTCTTATAAAATATAGAAATAATCACCAATATGGTGATAAATCTTTACGAAGCCAAGCAATTAAAATATTAGAAAAAATATCTGGGGGACTTCGATATAAAAATACTACTTTTTCTAATTTTACATATATTCTTAACGATCAAACTCAATTTAGTGCTTTAACTATTAGATTAGGTCGCGGTATTTGCTATATTGCTTATCGTGGGACAGATAATTCTCTATCAGGCTGGAAGGAAGACTTTGAACTTTTATATAAATACCCAGTCAAGGCCCAAGAATTAGCCGCGGATTATTTAAAAAATTCAGTTAAATTTACTGATAAAACAATTTTTGTTGGTGGTCACTCCAAAGGCGGGAATTTAGCTATGTCAAGCGTGATGGAGGTAGAAGACAGTATATATCGAAAGATTAAAGTCATTTACAATAATGATGGTCCAGGTTTTTTACCTGAAGAATTTAAATCTACTAAATTTAAAAAGATAACTAAGAAATTAAAAATGTTCATGCCAGAAGATAGTAGAGTAGGAACTATTTTATTGCACACCAAAGACGTACAATTTGTTAAATCAATAAATAAGGGTACTCAGCAACACGATCTTACTTCATGGATTTGCTTTGGAGGTTTTCTCGTTCACGGCAGACAGAGCCAACATAGCATCAAAAAACAAGAACAAGTAAATGCTATTTTGAAAAAAATTAGCAGACAGGATAAAGAAAAGATAGTAAATACTTTTTTCACCGTTTTAAAAGAAAGTAAAATAAAGTATTTTTACCAGTTAAAAGAATTAAAGTTTCCGCAAATATCAGCGATGATTAAAGAAGCACACAATATAGATGAAGCATCTAAACAATTGTTACTTGAAACTTTTAAAACCTTATTTTCAAAAGAATCTCAAAAAGAAGAAAAAGAACTATAAAGGAGTAATATATGTTAACACCCACTATAATAACATCAATAATTATTGCAATTATAACTTGTCTTTTTGGCTTTAGATTAAATAAATGGTTAATAGCCATAGTTGGTTTTGGGCTTGGTTATTATTTATGTAGCACCGGTTTATTTAATATGCTAGGAGAAGGCTTGATGAATTTTATCATTTCAATTTTAGTTGGATTATTGACTGGATTTGTATCATTCAAACTTTATTTAGCAGGTATTTTCATTTTATGTTTTGTATTATCTTATACAGGGTGTATAAGTTTTATTGAGACTGGCACTTTTAGTACAATTTTAAGTATTGCAATCGGTATCATAGTAGGTATACTTGGAATTTGGTTTACAAGGCCCATTATAATTATTTCAACTAGTATAAGTGGCGCCTTTGTTATTGCCGATAATATTTTACCATTATTAAATCTAAATACGCCAATTGTCAACTTAATGGTAGGATTAATTATTGCTACGTTTGCGATGAATTATCAATTTAGAACAACCAAAGATTTAGAATAATTATTATACAAATAACAATCATCACATATTGCGAAGCATAATTAGTATCTTTAATAAAAAATTTAAGTAAATTTACAATATGAAGTCTCAAATAATTAAAAATAAAACGCATATAATTTGTTAAATTGGACATTGTAAATAATGAAAGTTTATATTTTTAGCACTTGTTGTTGACAAGTGCTAAAAATAGTGATATATTTATAATGTAAAGGAGGAATACAATGAGTATGTTACCTAAAAAGTTTTATTTAGATAATATTTTTGATAACTTTATGGATAGTTCTAGTTTCGAAACAATGAAATGCGATATTTATGAAAAAGATGGAATTTATCACATTGAAGCCGATATTCCAGGGTTAAACAAAAAAGATATTTCTATCGAATGCAATAATGGATATATAACAATCAAGGCAACTAAAGAACAGGAAGAAAAAAATGAAGATAAAAATATCATTCGTGAAGAAAGATTTTATGGAACCATGGAACGTAAATTTTATATTGGTGACGTAGATGAAGAAAATATCGAAGCTGAATTTAAAGATGGCGTATTAAAAATTACTATTCCAAAAGTTGACGAAGATAATAATAAAAAATATATTGAAATTAAATAGGAGTCTAATCAAAAACTCCTTTTTGTTTGGTTAAAATTGAGCTGCGTAAAAGAAATGAGCATCGATGATAACTAATATTAAAGATTGTTACAAGGTTGAGCCTTGTTGCCCAGTTTATCGTCCATAAAAAAACTATTAACAAAAATTATTTGTAATAGTTAAATTTTTAACCTCTTTCGTAAACGACGTCTTTTCTTTACAATCATTTGTGGATTGATAACTAATTGTAGTGAAATAATAATGTATTTAATTCCTAAAATAATAAAATGTTCAGAGATTTTCTCAAACAGGTTATATATAAGCAAAATAACTAAAGATATTTCGATAATCGCGTGAATTAGTTCTTACCATTATGGATATAGTAAAAAGCTTCTCTCAATTCATTAATGCCGCGAATAAGATCAAAGACTCCCCAAACCATGGCTATAAAATTAATCGATTTCTTTGTTAGATTATAATTATTGTACTACCAACTAACATTATCAAGCCAGCGACTAATTTTTTAGTTTCTACTTCTTTTATTTCATTCTTCTGGATTGCATCTTTAATAAACTAAAGAAATTAAGATCATTAAGCTACCAATTAAATAAGGTATTATACGAAAATTTTTTCACAAAAAAAGATCAATACTGTGCCTATAACTAGTATAAAATATAGGAATCAAAAGACTCTTTTCGCAAAGTTTTATCTTTATTTTTTCTACTCCACATCACACTTCCATAATCCGTGTTTATTGCAAAATGCATAAATAGTGCTTTTTGCACAATATGGAAAGATAGCTTTTGGTTCATCGTTAGGATTTAAATATTTACGATATACTGCGTTTTCATTAATCAGCTCTATCCACTTAATATAATGATCTTCTTCCATAGGATGAATCGTTTTACCTACTGTGATTATTATTTTATCATTTTCTTTTTCATAAACTGGAACATGCTTTTCCACTGATGCATCAGTTGTATTTGCTGTAAGTATTTCCATTACTTTGCCGCAGCAAATTATATCATGCTTTTTATTTCCAATAATCTCGATAATGTTGCCACACACGGGGCAGACATAAAAATTTTTATACATTAAAACCACCTCTATATCATTATACTTTAAATTAAGTTTATTGTATATAACATAATATTAATAATTATTAAAAACTATTTAAAGACTAAATGCAAGTTTTAAAACTTTAATCTAAAAAATTGCATTTAACTCTTTAAAAAGCCTACTAAATACATTATACGTGTTATAATAATTATACGGTGATATAATGAGTAAATTAAATGAAAATTTTCTATACCAAGTTTATGCAATAGTCGAGGAGATCCCAGCAGGGAAGGTAGCTACTTATGGCCAGATTGCTAAATTATCAGGTTATGATAGAAATTCGCGATTAGTTGGGAAAGCATTATCGCATTCAGAATTTTATGGAAATTATCCTTGCCATCGTGTTGTAAATCATCAAGGACGTTTAGTTCCAGGTTGGAAAGAACAACGAGATCTACTCCAAAGTGAAGGAATTACATTTAAAAAAAATGGCTTCGTAGATTTAAAAAAGTATCAGTGGCAACATTTGGATTAATTAACCAAAGTGAATATTATTAAAAAAATATAATTCCTTGTTTTGCGCTAAAAACATCTGTAAAGTCAATTTCAATTTGTATAACATATATATTAATATAATTATTATAAATTACTTCCAACATTTCCTACATATAGGTGCTAGAATTATGGAAATATAATTCTTTTGTTTTATTATAAATCGTTTTCTGTTATAATGTTTATAAGGAGGGATAATGTGAATCTATTTAAAACTATTTTATCATGGATATTATCGATAGTTTTAGGAGTATCATTATTCACTGTTTTTATGATTGGCAATATCAGTTCATTTTTTACGGAAGACAGCATGAAAAAAACAGTTGAAGATATCGATGTTTCCCACGAGATTAGTAAAATCAAAAATAGTTCGGCTACTGCCGGAAATAAAGCCGAGATTGCGGATATTATTGATATGGCTTATAGCGAGGCTGAAAGCCACGGAATTTCAACAAAATTAGTTGATGAAATTTTTAATTCAAACGAAGTAAAACAATTTTTAGGCAAAGCCGTAGGCAGTACCACTGATGCAATCATTAATGGAAGTGACACTAAGCCAATTACCAGCGAAGAATTTAATAAACTATTAGACGACAACATGGACAAATGGATTCAACAAAGTGGTATCGAAATTAGTGATTCTAAAAAGGAAGTATTAATTATTCGTATGAAAAGCGCTAGCGCGGGCATCATTGACAATTTACCAACGGCTGACAGCTTAACTACCAAAGTCGATAAAAATATTTTAGCAAATGTTCAATTTTTGTTTAGTGCCAAAGTAAAAACAACCTTAGTTGTCATAGGGCTCGTTAGTTTAATTCTGTTAATTTTCCTTAAACGTAAAAATAATAAATGGTTGTTATATAGTGCAATACCATCATTAATGGCCGGGTTAATAACAATCGGTATAAGCTTTATTATTGTTGATGTCTTGACGGCCGCTTTAAATCAGTATAACTTATCATTTATGTTAAGCACTTTTAGCAATGTATTATCGCATAATATTATGATAACTGGGCTTATATCAGTAATCATATCTATTCTTTTATTTGTTTCTTATGGACTATTAACAAGAAAAAAAAAGCTTCATTAGTTTGAAGTTTTTTTCTTGTTATCTAATTTAGTTTTAATGAAGCCAATGATAACTGGAAGAATAGACAAGAATATAATTCCTAACACCACTAAAGTAAAATGATCTGCAATAATTGGAATATTACCAAAGAAATATCCTAAGCATAAAAATAGTGTTACCCAAGTAACGCCCCCTAAAGCGTTAAATGTTACGAACTTTTTATAATCTAGCCTTCCCATACCAACAACAAAAGGAACGATTGTTCTAATGATTGGCATAAACCTTGCTAAAAAAACAGCCCAGCTTCCATATTTAGCAATCAAAGCATCAGCTTTATCGAGATTTTCTTGTTTAACTAAAGTAAACTTTTTATTATTGAGAATTTTTCGCCCAAAATGCTTTCCAATTTCATAATTAACTGTATCTCCAATAATCGCCGCCACTATTATTAAAACTAATAAGAACCAAAAGTTTAGCTCACCTAAAGCCGAAAAAGTTCCGGCGGCAAATATTAACGAATCACCAGGTAAAAATGGCATAAATACTAATCCAGTTTCAATAAAAATTATCAAAAATAAAATTGCATATATAAAATTTCCGTAGTCATTAATAAATTGTCCAATGTACTCATCGCAGTGTAAAATAAATTCTATAAGTGGCATATTTACCTCCTCAAACAATAATGACATAATTATAACACATAAAGAAAAAAAAATCACCCAATTTGACCTATTTTAAATAAGACGTTATAATCACTTAATGAAAAGAGGGATATTATGAATAAAAAAACCGCCATATTATTATTACCAAGTTCTTTATTACTTTTTGTTTTAGGTTTTTTAATTACTTTTGCCACTAGTATCGCAATGCAGAGCCTTTATTATATTATTTTTATACTTTTCTTCATCATCGGTTTTATTCAAACATTTAGCTTTTTTTGGAATAAAGAATATCAGCAAAAAAATTTTTTAAATTTAATAATTGGAATTACTCATATCTGGTTTGCCATGTTTGTTTCTCAAAACTATTCAGTCTTTATTACTTTATTACCTGCTTTAATTTCACTTTATTCTTTAATGTTAGCACTTGCCCTATTAATAAAATACTATAATGGAGAAAAGTCTAACTGGCTTATAGTAGGGGTGATAAGTTCATTTTCATTTTCAATAATTTTACTTTTTAAACCACTTTTAATAGCCAATATTTATGTAAAATTGTCAGGCCTTTATCTTATCGCTATATCACTATATTTTTTAGTAAACGCAGTTTTAAGATTAATTGAAAAGGAATAGAGAATATCTTGCTTTTTTATTAAATAATGCATATAATATACAATTAAAGGAATTGGTATTATGAAACTAGACTTAAACAAAATAAAGCAGGAAATAATAAACATGGAACACAATTTATTAAAAGCTTATTATAATGTGGCTAATTTAATAATAAAAGGTGAAGATCATGGACTTATTTATGAAGAGGCTATTGATAAATTAAAAAGTTCCCATTATAATGAACAGCTTTATTTTTTGACTTTAGCCAATGATGATATAACATTTTTAGAACAATTATCTCATGAATTTGATGATGCAAATGAAACCGGCAAACCAATTAATTCTGACGAGATAGTCATTTATGACCGGGTATATAACCAGTTGATTAGAAAAATAGGCTTCCAAGAGGTTGAATCTATTATAAGAGGTCTTTTGCCTTTAAATAAAGAAATAGAACCATCTAACCTTATTGAATATCTTTATGATGATCCAATTACATTTGAATATTACGCTTTACTATATTTTGGGCAAGCTAGTATCTATTGTTCATTAGAAGAAATCGCTGCTATTTATGAACTTACAAAGAACGCTGAGGTAGAAAATTTACAACCACTAATTCACGAAATGTTTAAAATAGCCTTTTCTAATAGTCTACTTATCGATGATTTTTTAGAAAGATTGCCAGAGAAAAAATTTACATCCATCGAAGAAAAAGATATAGAAATGGATTGTGATATTATAGGGGGCGAAATTTTCTCATTAAAAGAGGCTATTTGCGAAACAATGTTTAATGAAGCGACGTATTTAATTTTCCTTTATAATAATACCGAAACGCCCCTTGAAAAACAAATGATTAGTGCTCAAATAAAACAAGTTTTACAATATTTAGACTACGAAGCCCTAGAAAACATCAAAGAAAATTTAAAGGAATTAGATGAAGTAATATTAAGTAATTTAGAAAGCGAATTATCACTCAGAAGTAATGGTATTTCTGGTAAAGGCGAATGTTTTGATGATTATATAGTTGCTACTGAAAGTCAAGGTAAAAACATAAGCAAACTTGTTGAAGCTAGTGTCGAACTTTTAAAGCTTTATTATGAAGCCGCTTACTACGAAATAATGAGCCAGAAAGAAAGTGATCAATATATAAGTTTGATGATGAAAATATCTCTAACTCAGGATAGAGAAAGACTTTTGTTGCAAGATTTAATGGATGATGATGAACTTTATATTATTTTAGAAGACACTTTGGCAACGGATCAATTTAAACGATACTTTCAGGAAGTCCTTGAAAACCAAGGACGTGGAAATCTTGACCCAGTAAACGATTGTGTAATTGTTAGAGAGAGGCTAGAAAATTTATTTGAACAAAATGAAATGGACTTTGCTACTGATGAAGTAGATGTTAGCGATGAAAACATAAATTTTTATCTAGAAAATGGGTTTGATTTAGATCAGCCATTATCTTTATTTATAATTTGTAATCAAGTTATGAATATTGCCATTGCTAAAGGTAACGATAAACTTATTTCTGAAAATTCTGAAAGTCCATATTTTGTTTTCTTAAAGTATAATGATTTATATATTAATCCTAGTATGGATCAAATAGCTTTAGATAGTTTTTTCGATTCTGCAAAAATGAGTAATATTGACCAAGAATATTTAGAAACTGTTGCTGAAAGCGAAGAGGTAAATTATGAATTTTTAATAAACGCATTGAGTGCTTATATGCGAGATAACGTTAATTATCAACAAACTATTATGGATTCATTAGATAGCGGCGTTGAATCACAATATTTAATATATTTAGATACCAAAATAAAATCAATAACCCAAACATTGCCTAACAATCAACTAGTAAAAAGTCCTAAAAAAAATAATTCTCAAAACTAAGCTTTTAAATGTAGGTTTTTTGGTAATAGTACCATCGTGAAAGTATATTTATAATTTGCTTATTCAACATTAAATATAAGTAAAACTAGGGGGACTCCAAATGTTAAATACCAAGCTATATGGTATTTTCTTTTTTGAAGAAGTATAAATTATATAAAACTTATGATATAATGTTTTATATAGTTATAGGAGGACAGTATGCCTAATATTGAAACATCAAAATATAAAATAGTTTTTAGTGAACAACAAGAAAAAACTGCGGATAATATGGCTAGTTTTTCTAATGGTAAAGAATTTATTGATTGGTTCTTTGCTAATAAAAATAAACTTGAAAATACTGAATTATTTTTTGAAAGTAAAATAAACAGCATAAGTTCTAGCGATATTAAAAATATGTATGAATTTTTAAAGTTTTATTTAAAAATCAAAAAAGTATGCAATGAAGGCATGGATAATTATAACAATAACTTACTAAATGAAGAAAAAAACGAAGAAATTAAGAAAGCCATTTCTGAATTTGTTAGAATGAATGATAATGGGAAATTTTTAAGAGCTACTTTAGTTGCTTTGGGATATCAAAGTATGGGGAAAAGTGATGATGGGTATCTTAATCTAGCTTTAGCTTTAGAACTTTTTCAAACTTCAATTTTAATTCATGATGATATAATTGATAATGCTGTTTTAAGACGCGGAAAAGAAACCATTCCAGTATCATACAATAATTATTTTAAAACAGCTAGTGATACCATACAATTTTTAGCCAAACGTCAGAAACTATCCGATTCCATGGCTATTTGTATTGGTGATTTAGGCTTTTATTTAGCTAACGAATTAATCGTTCAAGGCTATAAAGACAATAAAAATCTAGGCAAAGTTTTATCTTATTATCATCAAACAGCAATTAAAACTTGCAAAGGTGAGATGATCGATATTATTTTGCCGTTTAAAGAAGAATTTTTTGAAACAGATCCTCAGCTAGAAGAAAAAATTCTAGAAGTTTACAAATTAAAATCAGCATGGTATTCAGTAATTGGGCCTTTTTGTTTAGGTCTAACTTTAAATGAAATTGCTGAGAGCAAAATTCAAAAAATAGAAAGAATTTTATTAAATGTTGGCGTTGCTTTTCAAATTAAAGATGATATTTTAGGTATCTATGGTGATTCTAGTCTTTTAGGTAAATCTACTAACTCAGATATTGAAGAATACAAGCAGACAATCCTTTATTCATTTGCTATGAAAACCCAATATAAAGAGCAATTATTGAAATATTACGGTAAACCTAATTTAACTGCTCAAAATATTTTCGAAGTTAAAAATATTTTTGAAAAGTCAGGCGCTAAAAAATACGCTGAGGAAACGATGGAAAGACTTTTTAAACAAAGTATTGAAGCAATTGAACAGACTAGCGAATTTAATGAAAAAACCAAAACAATTTTAAAAGGTTTTATTTTATATTTACAAAATCGTTCAAAGTAGGTGTTATAGTGAAAAAAATAATTTTAATTTTATGTCTATGTTTTCTTTTCACTGGTTGCCAAGATAAAGTTACCAAAGTAACTAATCCCCAAGGAGATTCTAGGACTTATCAATTCTTTATCAATGAAGATTATAGTCAGACAGAATATACTTTAAAGTTAAAAAGTGAAAATCGCAATATTACGATTATACATAGCGATAACAAAGAATACTACCAAGTATCAGACAAAAACGGAACTGAAACGATTATTGAAAAAAACGGGGAAAAATATTCCTTGAATAACGCTAATAAAACTTATACTGTGGAAAAAATTACCACAAATTCGAACCACGCTTTGGGCTATTTACCTGCAAATATGGAACAACTAAAAAATCAAAAATATACCACGGGTAAAGAAAGAATAGGACTAACAAAATATGTTTACGAAGAATATGAATATACCGGCGGATCAACAATATATTATTTCAAAAATGATAAGTTAAAATACATAAAAAATAAAACTCCGCTGACTGAAAACATGACAGAATTTGTTAGCATTTCAACTAAAATAAATAATAAAAAGTTTGATATTCCAAACGGTTATCAACAATTAAGCTATTAATTGACAAAGAAAAATAAATATTATATTATGTTGTTAAGTTAGGAGACTAGTTATGGATAAAAAAGCAGTTATCAAAATAGCTATAATTTTGAGTATTTTTATCATTATTGGAATTATTCTATATTTCATTTTAGATGATAATGTTACTGTGGATGAACAACGTTTTAAAACGGAATATGAAGAATTAAACAATAAAAAAAATGACAAAGGTAAAAAATATCCTATCGTCAGTATTCCTAAAGATAACAATGTGATTTATGCTAGTTTTGATGAAGTCATGGAATTACTTGATAATGGCACCGGCATACTATATCTTGGATTTCCAGAATGTCCTTGGTGTCGAAATGCGATCCAGGTGTTAATTGAAACAGCTAAAGACAACGAAGTAGACCAAATATACTATTTTAACGCCGAATCAATGAGAGATGAAAAGACTTTAGATGCTAACGGTAAAATTGTAACAACTAAAAAAGGAACTGATGAATACTATAAATTGGTAGACAAATTAGAGGATTATTTAGGGCCATATGAAGGATTAAACGATGAAAGCATCAAACGAATTTATTTTCCAACCGTTATTTTTGTTATGGGAGGTAAAGTGGTTGGTATTCATGTTGACACCGTAGAATCACAAATTGACCCATATAAAAAACTAACCGAAAAGCAACAGAAAGAGTTAAAACAAATATATACGAATAACATTAATAAAATCTATGGAACTTGTGATGAAAGCTGCTAATTGCGACTTTTATTTATGAAGAAAAAAGCCATTATGAACATACTTTTTTTCATCAACGACGACAAAAGCCTTTTCATCAACCAATCTGATTAAACTCATAATTTCTTTATAATTATTATCCATTGTTTCTAAAATCAGCATATTTCTGATCCCCTCTTTACCATTAACTTTCAAAGTTGAAACCCCGAAGCCTTTATTATGTAAGAAATCTGCCATCTTGTTACTAGTAGTAATAATTTGTAAAGATATAGGAGTTCTAATAAAATAATTAGTAATAATTCCGCCAATAATAGTGCCTGCGGCAAAGCCCAATGAATAAAAAATAGCAATCCAAATACTAGTATTAGGTGTGTTAAGAGCTTCCTGGACAATAACAAACCAAATAAAGACTTCAAAAAAGCCTATTACTCCCGCTAATATATTTTTTCCTTTTACTAAAACTATGGTTCTAAAAGTTCCAAGAGAAACATCTAATATTCTAGTAAAGAATATTTTTAAACATAACCAGGCCATGAAAATTCACCTCGCTATTATTATGCGGGAAACTGTTAAAAATATTTACAAAATAAAAGATATATGCTATATTTTAAATAGGTGATGTTATGAAAAAATTGAAATTAGGGATTTTAGTTTTATTGATGTTTGTTATAGTTCCACAAGCGCAAGCTAAGGAAATTGAACACTTCGTTAGTAAAGCAGATACTGACGTTGTAATGGAAGAAGTTTACAATTCATCAGTAGCGGTTGCTGGCGAGTCAGTAAGTTTTGAAGGAAGCGTTAAAGGTTTAGCTATTGGCGCCGGGAATAAAATTGTTTTAAATGGTGAAACTGATTATAGTATTTTAGCCGGAAACTCAATAACTACAAATGGTACTGTTAATAATGATGCTTTTATTGCAGGTAATTTAATTACAACAAATGATAAATCGGTTTTCAAAAGAGATGCTATTATCGCTGGATCTGACATTGAATTAAATGGAGTTTTCAATCGAAATGTCAGTTTATATGCCCAAAAAGTTACTTTAAAAAATGTTTCTATTCAAGGTAATATTAAAATCTATGCTGAAAGCGTTACTCTCGAAAAAGGTGCCACAGTAAAAGGAACCTTATATTATCCAGAAGATGCTAAATATAAGGCTGATGACAAGGCCAATGTTTCAGCAATAGAGAAAACCCCAGCTATTCAAACTAAAGACGACCAAAATTATTTTGCCACGGTTTCTGCCAAGATTTGGTCATTCTTATGCTATGCTTTAGTGTTTGCAGCTATTTCTTTGTTCTGCCCAGCAGTTTTTAACAAAATTAATAATAAGTACGAAAAGATCACTTTAGGTGAAATCGTTGAAGTATTTACCAAAGGTTTAGTAATAATGATATTAATTCCTGTAATTGCTATTCTCTTATGTTGTACAATGATAGGAATTCCATTAGGAATAATTTTAGTTCTCTTATATGGTATTGCTATTTACTTATCTACGGTATTTACCTCATATTTAATAGGTTATAAAATATGGCAGAAGGTTTTCAATAAAAATGCTCATATTCTATTCTTTGGACTAATTGGTTTATTCATTATGCTTATTTTAAGTTTAATTCCTGGTGTTAGAACTTTAGTGTCTATTATCGCAACCTTAGTTGGATTAGGTTTAATCTTTGACGTAATAAAAAAATCAAAAAATGAATAACAAGGCTTAGGCTTTGTTATTTTCTATATGTAAAGAACTTTTTTAATAAAAATATATTAAAAAGTAGACGGTTTGAACTGATCCTAATGGTTGGAAAGGTTATGATAAATATCGTCTACTTTTTTATATACTAAAAAATTAAATACATAAAAGTAATTAGTTTTATAAATAGTTGTATTGAGAAAATATAAATTAAAAAGACAGAGTGTAAAGAGATTTTGTTACTTATTTACCGATAATATTGGTTTAATGAACACTATATAAAGAAAATTTGTATTTTGGATTGAAGATTTATTTGAAATAAAGCACAGTAGTGTTTATTATTACATTTAGGTGGTTTATTTGTCCGTTAGATATTTATACAATAGCTTTTTAGTATGTTATGCTTGGCATACAAAAAGAGACTTTAAAAGTAAAAACTTTCAAAGTCCCAAAACCAATATAGCTTACCTATAAAGACAATATTAAGATACCATATAATCATTATCTTGACAAGTTTTAATAATGTTATCCATTATTTTTATATTGAATAGTACTTACATTTTTTATTATTTATTTTAAGATTTAGCACCCACTAAATCTTTTTTTCTTACTCTTTTTTTTAATTATCTCTTGACAAACATCAAAATTCGGCTTGAAAACATTGACATAGGGGGGGGGGGGGGGTAGATACATGGGAAAAAATAAAACACAAAAAGGGAAAAAAGGGAAAAAAAGGAAGAAGAACAAAAAAAAAAAAAAGAGGAAAAAGTAAAAACTTTCAAAGTCCCAAAACCAATATAGCTTACCTAT